>JBOGMW010000001.1:0-18021 GCA_050746805.1 Candidatus Acidiferrales bacterium
GCCTACAACGGCCTGAAGTTTTCCGGCCCGGACGGCGGCCCCGCGCTGCCCGAAGTGACCAAAGACATCGAAAAGCGCGCCGCCGCCATCAAAGACGACTTCACCTCGCCGTCCCACGAGGAGGCCACATCCGATTTTGAGTCCATCGACCCCCGCGGCCCGTACGTCGAGCAAGTCCGTAAGATGATTCGCTTCGATGTTCTCGGCAAAACGAAAGGCTCGTTCGTCTACGACGCTCTGCATGGCTGCGGGGCCGGATGGCTGGATCGGATCCTCAAGGAAAATGGCGTATCGGCAGTTTCGATCCGCGCGCATCGCGACGTGCTCTTCGACGGCACCGGCCCCGACCCCTCCGAGGACAACCTGCCCGCGCTGAAAAAAGATGTGGTCGAAAAACAGGCGCTCGCCGGGCTTGCCACCGATGGCGACGCGGACCGTTTTGGCATCGTCGATCGAGACGGATCGTTTATCTCGCCGAATCATATCCTTGGATTGTGCTTCGATTATTTGTTGCAAACGCGCGGCTACAAACCGGGCGCATCGCGCAGCGTGGCCACCACCCATCTTCTCGACGCCGTCGCCAAGCTCCACGGCACGCAAGTGTATGAGACGCCGGTGGGCTTCAAATACGTGGGCCCGCTGCTGCGCGAAGACAAAATCGCGCTCGGCGGCGAAGAAAGCGCGGGCATGACGATTCGCGGTCACCTGCCGGAAAAAGACGGCATTCTCGCCTGCCTGTTGGTGGCGGAAATGATCGCCGCGCGCCACACTTCACTTGCCGACCAGCTGCGCGACCTCTTTAAGCGTGTTGGCCGGGAGTTCTGGCCCGTCCGCCTGAACCTGCATCTGCCGCCAGACGTGCAAGCCAGCCTCCCGGAGCGCCTCCGCGCCGACTTCAAGGAGTTTACTGGACGGCGCGTCGCCCGCATGAATCGCATTGACGGCTTGAAATTCATCTTTGAGAATGGCGACTGGCTTTTGATGCGCGCCTCCGGCACCGAGCCGGTGGTCCGGATTTACGCCGAAACAGCAAGCGTAGCCGAATCGCGGAAACTTGCCGCCGACGCGCAAGCCTGGGTGAATAGATGAATTTGAATCGCCAGAAAGATTCAGGACCGGCGATCGATCCCGCGGAGTCCCGACTACAAACCTTCTCCGAGCAGCTGGGCCAATTCTGGCGGCGCAACGTGATGTGGATTCTGCTGGCTGGTCTGGGACTGCTGGTCCTGCAGGATGTCTTTGGCATGCACGGTGTGCTGGCCATGCGCCGCGCGCAACACGAAGCCACGCACGAACAGCAAGAAATTAACCGCATCAATCAGGAAAACGTTAAGTTGCAGAACCGCGTGAACTCCCTGAAGAGCGACCCACAGGCCATCGAACGCATTGCCCGCGAGCAGATGGGCCTCGCGCGTCCCGGCGAGTACATCTTCAAAATTCCGCAGCCGGCGAGCCAAAAGAGCGGTCGCGCGTCACCGGCGCCCGGAACGCGGACCGGCGCTCCCGCAAAAACTCCTTAGCCTTCCGTAACCGCATCTTCTGCGCCGAATAGCTGCCCCACGCGCCGCCGTATCCAAGCCCACGCTTCAGCGCCGCGCCCCTTCGTGCGCGTACGAGCAATCGAAAGCAGCAGCATCGCAACGAATATGATCGCCAAGCCCAGCGTCGCCATCGGCACGCTCTCCGCCCTCTTCGGTAAAATCGAGAATTTCCCATACACGAACTCGATGTGCACCCAGTAAACCAGCAGCGAAGTCTGGCCCATTTGCATCAGCGGACTGAACTTCAGCCGCCCGGGTCCCCACTGGCAGTAAGCGAATCCTGCCAGCATCAGCATCAGCAAGATCGCGAGACGCGCCAGGAAGAAATTGGGGCTAGTGTGCCAGTAATCATACGAAGCGTAGAGCCGCACGGAATTTCCGTCCAGCGCGCGCGCCGCATAGAAGAGCGCCACTCCGCCCGCGCCGAGAATCGTCACTGCTTTCGCCGGGTTCTTGGCCGGCCAATCCGCAAACAGAACCAGCCCCACCGCCAATCCCGCGAAAGCAAACGCCGACCATGGGAACATCGGAAATAGCCACGCCTGGGGCGTGCCGAGGTTGTGGACGCCGTTGACGTACGATTCGAGATACCACGGCAGAAAGTTTGGGCTCCACGTGGTCCACAACGGCGGCGTCACCATCGCCACCGCCAGCGCCAACGCAGCCGCCAAAATCGCATTCGTCGTTCGCGTCCGCGCAATCCAACAGACCGCGCCCATCGCTACGATCGAAAGTCCGATCATGTTCAACACGTCCACGCGCGCCAGGTCCGTCCAGGGCGCCGCCGGCCATGCCAGCACAAATTCCTGCGCGCGAAAAACCAGTCCCAGCGCGAAAATCTGGAACCCGCGGCGAATCATGCGCGCTGCAATCTTGCTGTCCGGGATTCCCTTCCGTCGCATGCGGTCCGTTACCAGTGCGCAGGCCACGCCCGATAGAAACACGAACAGCGGCGCCGGTAGCGTCCCGCTGAACCGCGACCAATAGAAGACGCTTCCTTTCCGCGCCGCCCCGCCCAGCCATGCGTCGTATGCGTGCACCTCGAACATCCCCAGGCACGCCAGCCCGCGCAGCCAGTCGATATAGCCCAACCGCTGTGATTTCGGGCCTCCCAAAGCGCTGCTGCGTTTTGGGGCAGTATCAGGTCCCATTTCTCTCCTCGTGCTAAACGACGCACGTTTAAGACAGCTAGTTCAGAATCGCCGAGCCGCTCCGCCAAATCAAGTATTTGTCGGTAGGGTCCCGGCTCTCCGTTAGAATCTTTTCGCGTGACAACGAATTCCAGTCCTCGCCAGATGCCATTTTCCGTGGCGGTCACTATATGGGCGTTGATCGTCGCGTCCGCCGCCGTAAACGGAATGCTGCTCGGCTTTGGCGGCCCGCGGCTGGCCGTCGCCATCGGCGTCGCAGCGGCGCTATTCGGCTTTGAATTTTTCCTGGCGCTTCCGAGCGCTCAGAACCCAGTGCAAGGCACACTTGGCGCGCGCCTTGGATTCCTCGCGCCGCTGGCGCCGCTGGGATTGTTTCTGGTTTATTCCGTTGTACTGGGCAATCGCAGTTGGATTACGGTAGCCGGAGCGGCGTACGTCATCCTCCCCGCTCTCATCCTGGCCAGCAGCGCCGGGAAATCTCCCGGCACTTGGGAGGATTATCTCGCGGTCGTTCTGATCTGGTTCCCCATCGAATTTCGCTGGACCTACCGGCTATTCCCTTACCCTCCGCCGCTCACTCACACGTTGGCGATACTTTTGGCGATTTCGACGGGAGTCGCCGCGTTCATTTTTCTGCGGCGCCTCGACGGCGTCGGCTACGCCATTGACTGGCGGCGTGGCTATTTTTCGCACTTCGCGATCTTGTTTGTCGTGTTCGCGGCTATCGCTATTCCACTCGCCATGAAAATCGGCTTCATTCATTGGGCCCCGTCGCTCCATCGCTTGCGCGCGGCCCCATTGACGCTGGTCGGCATCCTGTTCTTTACCGCATGGCCCGAGGAGTTTTTGTTCCGCGGCTTGCTGCAAAATCTTCTCTCGAAAACGCTGAAGAATTCCTGGCTCGGCCTATTCTTGGCCGCTGTTATTTTCGGCCTTTCTCACATCTTGCACGCGCCATTCCCGAACTGGAAGTACGTCGCGCTCGCCTCCATTGCCGGACTTTTCTACGGCCTTGCCTGGATGCGCACCCGCTCGCTCGTACCGGGCGTGCTGCTCCACGCGCTGGTGGACATCTCCTGGCATATTCTTTTCCGCTGAGATCTTCTAACTGGAAATTGAAGTCACCGAACCACGCCCGCGAGCGGACTCGACGCCGTTGCGTACAGCTTCTTCTCGATTCGTCCCGCGAGATACGCTTTCCGTCCAGCCCCCACGGCCGCACGCATCGCCTCGGCCATCAGCACCGCATCCTGCGCGCAGGCAATCGCGGTATTCATCAACACTCCGTCCGCGCCGAGTTCCATGGCGATCGCAGCGTCCGAAGCCGTTCCCACGCCAGCATCGATAATCAGCGGCACTTCCGTGATCCGTTCGCGCAGGATTCGCAGGTTCGCCAGATTCTGAAGGCCCATGCCGGACCCGATCGGAGCGCCAAGCGGCATCACCGCAGCCGCGCCCGCGTCAACGAGTTTCCGCGCCGCGATCAAATCGTCGTTCGTGTAGGGCAGCACCACGAAGCCTTCCTTTGCCAATGTCTGCGTGGCCTCGATTAGATGCTCGGTATCCGGGAAAAGGGTCTTCTCGTCGCCAATCACTTCCAGCTTCACCCATTCCGAAAGACCCACTTCGCGGCCCAGCCGCGCCGTGCGCACGGCTTCGTCCGCCGAGTAGCAGCCCGCCGTATTCGGCAGGATGAACATTTTTTCGCGGTCGATGTACTCGAGCAGCGATTCCTTGCTGCGGTCCGTCAAATTCACGCGACGCACCGCCACGGTCACCATTTCCGCGCCGGAAGCCGCGTGCGCTCGCGCCATTTCCTGAAAGCTGCGGTACTTCCCCGTTCCCACAATCAGCCGCGATTGAAATGCGCGTCCTGCAATCACCAGTTGGTCATTCATTCGCAATTCTCCGCCTCGTATTTTACCGCATGGGCGCATTTCGCGCACCTTTCGCCGATGCTGCTGCTCGCTACGCCGTCCTCTGCGGCGTCGGCTCTTCCACGTCCGCATACATGCGTTCGACCACGTCGCGATACTGCTCTTCGATCACGCGCCGCTTCAGCTTTAGCGTGTACGTCAACTGCCCATTGGCGTACGTAAAATCCTGTTCAACGATCGCGAATCGCTTGGGTTTCTCGTACTGTGCTAGGGGCGCTGTCAACCGTTCCATTTCCGCCGTCAAAAGCTCGCGCACCCACGGATCGTGGCTGATCTGCGCCGAGCTTGCCAACTCGCGTCCTGCTTTTCGCGCCGCCGCTTCGATCGCCGGAAAATTCGGCACGATCAGCACCGACACAAATTTCCTCCGGTCGCCCACCACGATCGCGTTGGAAATATACGGAGACGTCTTCAGCGCATTTTCAATCGGTGCGGGGGCCACGAATTTTCCGCCAGCCGTTTTCAAGAGTTCTTTCTTGCGATCGGTGATGATCAGGAATCCCTGCTCGTCGATGCGCCCGATGTCTCCGGTGCAAAACCATCCATCCGCCGTGAAGGTCGCTCGCGTCTCATCGGGCTTGCGGTAGTAGCCCTGCATCACGCACGGTCCTTTCACCAATACTTCTCCGTCTTCCGCGATCTTCACCTGCACGTGCGGAATAGGCCGCCCCACCGTCCCAACCTTATTCTCCTTCGGTGAATTGGCCGTCACCACTGGCGACGTCTCCGTCAATCCATATCCCTGGTACACCGGCAGACCCACGCTCCAGAAAAATTCCGCCAATTCCGGCGCCAGAGGAGCGCCGCCGGCGCTAAAAATCCGGATTCGGCCGCCCACGCCTTTGCGGACTTTCGAGTAAACCACGGAGTCCGCCAGATGCCACTGCAACCGCACGCCCGGAGGAACTCTCTTGCCGTACGCGCGCCAGGGCACGGATTTCGCCGCCACGCGTAGCGCCCAATTAAAAATCTTTTCGCGTACTCCGCCAGCGTGGCGTCCTGCATCAATGATGTTGGCGTAAATCTTCTCGTAGAATCGCGGCACCGCCGCCACCATCGTGGGACGCACCTCCAGCAGCGCCTGAGCTACCGTCTCCATCTGCTCCACGTACGCCACCGACACGCCATGAAAAAAATGCCCGTAATCGATCGTCCGCTCGTAGACGTGCGCCAGCGGCAGCAGCGACAACGCCACATCCGCCGGCGACAAATTGAAGTCCTCGCTGAAGTCCGTCGCATTGGACGTCAGATTCGCGTGCGAGAGCATCACGCCTTTAGGCTCGCCCGTCGTCCCAGACGTGTAGATGATTGTTGCCAGTTGATCCGACGTGACTTCCGCGACGCGCCGCCGGTACGCCGCCACCTCGTCGTCGCTAGCTCCGGCGACGAGCGTCTCATACGGAGGAGTTTCGGGCTGCATCGCCGCTGGCACCTTCGCGCCAATCACCCGTTCAAGCTGGGGCAAATCCTTGCGGCACCTTGCCAGATCCTCCGCTTGCGCGGCGCCCGCCGTCACCGCGACCCGCGCGCCGGAATCCCTCAGGATGTACGTCAGCCGATCCGGCGATTCGTGGAAATACACCGGCACGGTGACAGCTCCCAATCCCTGAATCGCAAAATCCGCCACGTGCCACTCCGGACAGTTCGGGGCGAAAATCCCCACCCGATCGCCCGGGCGGATTCCCAATTCTGCCAGCGCCTTCGCCAGTCCAGCGATGCGCCGCAGCATTTCTTTCGCCGGAACTGCCTGCCAGCCATCTGCGTCGCGGTGGGCCTGCGCGCGCGGGTTCGCGTAGCGATCTACAGCATCCAGGAAACACTTCGGCACCGAAGGATAGTCAGCCATTGTGCCGCCACTCTAGCCCAAGGCCGCCGCTCGGCGCAATCGCGCGTCGTAGGCAGGGCTCTTCCAGGGTCGGGTCAATCGCTAGTTTTCGATTTTGCAACTGCGAGGGAAACTCCAGCGCGCTGAACGATTGCTCCAGAACTATGTCGCCGGCTTCACTATCTCCGCCAGCCAATCTTCCAGCGTCAAGCGCTGCGCCGGCGCCACTTCTGTAAATGCCACTCCCATCCCCATGGTCGGGTCGCAGTAGACGATCTTTGCTTGGGCCTCGAAGGCGCCCTGGTCGCGCGATATCCGCACATTCACCATCGTCCCGACCGGAAACGCGTTCATCGCATCCACGTAGCAGCCGCCGACGCCGATCTCAGACACGCGCGCAACAAGCCGCGTGTTCGATTCAATGTCAGTCACCTCAGCAGCCGCCACCATGGCGCATCGCTTCGCCGCGCGCCGCTGCGAATACCCTGAGGACTTTTTCTTGGAAAATGCCATGCCTTGTCAGGTTCCGCCTATTGCAACAGCCCAACGCTACCATCGGTTTTGCCCAATTGGTATAGCGTCGAGCGGCGGCCGTTCGCGATTATTAAACAGCCGCCGCCCGCTAGATACGAGGCATTGTACTCGGCGCGAACGCCAAACGTACGTTGACCACTGTGTCGGAGCCGAGCCAGCGTTCTGACTCTTCGGCAAAGCGTGCGGAACGGTTAGAATCGACGGGCGATTCGCGGCTCCGTGGAGGCCAGATGAAACTTGATTTGCTTGCAATTGCACCGCATCCCGACGACGTGGAACTTACCTCCGGCGGAACGATGATCCGTATGGCGCAAGCCGGGTACAAGACCGGCATTCTGGATCTGACGCGCGGAGAGACGGGCACGCGCGGAACGCCCGAGGCGCGTCTGAAGGAAGCGGCACGCGCGGGAAAAATCATGGGCGCGCAAGTGCGGCGCAATCTGGGCCTGCCGGACGCGCATCTGGCGGTGAACGATGAATACAAGGCGGCGGTCGCCGAAGCGATCCGCGAATTCGAACCGCGCACGGTGATCGTCCCCTACTGGGAAGGCCGCCATCCGGACCACTACACGGCGGGGCGGCTTTGTTACGAAGCGTGTTTCGTGGCGGGATTGAAGAACTATTCGCTGGGGGGTCAGCCGTTTCGTCCTTCGCGGATTTTGTACGCGGCGGCGTACGCGGATGTGCGCCCGACCTTCGCCGTGGATATCACGGCGCAGTACGAAAGCCGACGGCGCGCGATCTTGGCGTACGGATCGCAGTTTCGTCCGCCGAAGCATGAACGCAAATCACGCGTGGCGCTGCCGCTCGACGAACTGGAAGAGCGCATGAGCCTGCAGGCGCGGCACTATGGACGAATGATCGGAGTGAAGTACGCGGAAGGGTTCGTGATGCGCGAAGTGCTGCAAATCGATGACATCGTGCGGATGCCAGGAAGATACTTGTAAGGCGTCGTCGAACCGCTCAGATAAAGAAACGCCTCGGGATTAATGTCCGCCCGGGGCGTTTTCATTTTGATGGGTTTTGCGGAACCGCGCCGAAAACGGCTACTAAAACTGGTTCCAGAGGAATTGATTGTAGACCTCGTGGTGATACTGCACCTCGCAGCCTTTAACGAACGTGCCGAGCAAGCGCGGACAACGGTCCGCGGAGGCCTGCTTCAAATCGGCGTAGCGGCCTTTCACGTCCGCGCCGAGTAGTTTGGTGGTCCACTCCGCGTTGCGGAAGTCCTCCATCGCGGTGTAGATGTTGTCCGGCAGGTAACGTTCGGCTTGGCGGAGATTGGCGATATTCGCCGTGTCGCCGCAAATGCCGGTCTTGAACACGCTCAACATCACGAGGTACGGATTGGCGTCGGGCGCCACGGAACGGACCTCGACGCGCATGCTCTTCGAATTGCCGATGGGCACGCGGATCATCGAGCCGCGATCGACGGCCGAGGCCTTCAGTTGGTTGGGCGCCTCGAAGTGCGGATCGAGGCGGCGATATGCGTTGACGCTGGGATTGAGCGCCAGGCAGATGTCCAGCCCGTGCGTCAGGATGCGGTCGATAAATTCCCAGCCGACCTGGGCTAGTTTTTCCTCCCCGTTGGGATCCCAGAAAAGATTCGTGCCATTTTTGCTGACGGAAACATTGGTGTGCATCCCGCTGCCATTGACGCCCACAACGGGCTTGGGCAGGAAGCTGGCGGTCATGCCGGACTTGGTGGCTACCTGCCTGCAGATCAATTTATAGAGCTGAATCTGATCGGCGGCAGCAACCACTTCTCCATAACCGTAGTTGATTTCAAATTGCGAAGGGGCCACTTCCGGGTGATCTTTCTCGTTCTGAAAGCCCATGGCGCGCTGCACTTCAGCGACCGTGTCGATGAACGTGCGCAGCGGATCGCTGGGCAGCGAATGGTAATAGCCGCCCGTGTTCACGTAATCGAATTTGCCGGTCTCCGGAAAGCGCTTTTCGGCATCGATGCCCGCGAACAGGAAGCCTTCGATCTCGTTGGCGGCGTTGAGCGTGTAGCCATCGCTCTTGTACAGGCCATCGGCAAAGGTTTTCAGTACCGCGCGCATGTCGCCGGCGTATGGTCCGCCCTGCTTATCGATCACTTCGCCGAACACCAGGATTTTCCCGGAGCCGAAGACATCGGCAGGCGCCCAGTAGAAAGCGCTCCAATCGATGCCCAGGCGAAGATCGCTTTCCCGTTGCGCGGTGAAGCCTCGGATGGAAGAGCCGTCGAACGTGAGGTTGTCCCAGCTCTTCAAAAGAAATTTTTTGTCGTAGTCGAGCATCTGCAAGCGGCCCTCGAGGTCGCTGAATAGCACCGTGACGGCCTTGATGCGCTTTTCGTCAGTCAGATACTTGAGCCGCTCTTCGCGAATTTTATCGATCGGAACGCGGCCATGGCGCTGCTCCTTCGCTTTCAGGTTCAGCTCTTCAAGCTCCGCATACGGCAATTCCAAGAAATTGCGCAGTTCGTTCGACATGAATTTCCTTAATCTCCTTCTCTTTCAATTTTGATGTAAACGCCTGCCCACGCGGATGATTAAAACTTCAAATACCGCTATTTCCCCGCCACAAGCCTACCTTTTGCGGCGGCCGCGGTCCAATCGAAATATCGAATGCGCCAGATAACCAGACGTGCTTGGCCTGCGATTTCGGCGCCGGGCTCCCTGGACGCGTGATTGAAATCCGTCATTCAAAGACGCGAATCTTTATTTGCGATGCCAGGTAATCTTTCCGTAGAAGCTCCGCCGAATGCCGACCAAAGGCCCATCATCGCCGCCAAATTCGGGGTGATGAGCTTGCAGCAGGTTCTGCCCAACAAAAGACAGTTCGAGGGTATCACTCACGTGCCAGCCGAGGCGCGCGTCGGCCGTCGAATAAGCGCCCACGGTTGGACCCGCGGGTACGGAGGTCTGTGCGGGCAGCGCGGAAACGTACCGCAATGTGGTGTCAAACTCCAACCGCTTCGGCAGATTGAGGAGAGACTGCGCTTCGAGTTCGTGATGCGGACTCGATCCGTTGTCCGACGAAGTGACCAAGCCATTAAACGACCCAGCTACGCCGGCTCTATCGTGCACATACAGGTACAGGTAAGAATAAGAGCCTCTCAACTCCCACCAGCTCCTCGGCTTCCAATCCGGCGAGATCTCGAAACCAGTTGCATCGCCGGCCGTCGCATTTGCGAGCGGTATTCGGACGACGATGTGGGCCGGGGCCGGGTTTGCTTCCGAAAGTAGGCTGGTCGTACCGTAGCCGTAGAGGTCGTTGTAATCGTTGTAGAAAAACTCCACATCCACGTACAGGGTATTTCGCAATAGCTGACGATAGCCCGCCTCCGTCCCGAGCAACTGCTCCGACTGGAACGTCGGGCTTCCGAGGACACGAAAAAAGATCGGCGGGTTAGCGCTCACAAAATCCGTAAGTTGCAAATCCTGGTCCAGCCGCGATGGTGTGCGTACCGCGCGCGTAATCGCGGCCCAAAAGGATTGATGATCCGTGGGTGTCCAGAGCAATCGGGCGTTCGGCTGTACTTCAAAACCGCTGTAGTTGTTGTGTTCGAACTTTGAACCGAATGTCAGCGAGAGTCGCGCCGGCATAATCGACACTTCATCCTGCAAAAACCAGCTGTAGATGCTGTCTGTTTCCTGGTTGGGCGTGAAGTTCAGCGTAGCGAATTTCTGGGTGATATTGTCTGGGCTCCATCTGCCGCCAGCGCCCAGCAAAATATCCTGCCGCCCATTCAGGTTGCGGTGGTAAAGGAAATCGACATCGTACGTATTGCGAATCTCGTCGAGCTGGGGACTCAGTCGTGAAGTTCGATCGTAATACGCTTGCAGTTGAAAGTCAGAGTTCTGGTCGATTTGGCGGTGCCAGCGGCCCAGCAGATTCCCGCCAGCCACATTATGCGGATCGTCGAAAATTTGTGCCGATGGCGGCGAATAGGACGACATCGAAACCCGTTCACCGTCATATCCTTTATACATATCGCCTTGCAGCGTTAGGCTGTCGCGCGGATTAAGCGTCGTATCGGTGCGGAAGCCGCCTTGGCCCATTTGCCATTCGTCAAACGAACTGTGATCCGGGTGGTACTCGGCCGCGCGGCCAAATCCCATGCCATAAACTCTGAAATTGAAATTACTTCCGTTTCCTCCGCCATAGCGAAACGAACCCGTACCCTGATCGACGTCTCCGCCGGACATCGAGACCAGCGCTCCCTGCGTGTCCTTGGCGCTTTTCGTAATAATGTTGATCACGCCGTTCACCGCGTTCGCTCCCCAGATTGTGCCGCCAGGTCCGCGAATCACCTCGATGCGATCGATGTCCTCCAGCATCACGTTCTGCACGTTCCAGTACACGCCCGAAAAAAGCGGGCTGTAGACACTTCGCCCATCGATTAGCACTAGCACCGATTTCGAGAATTCGCTGCCAAACCCGCGTATTCCCACAGCCCAGTGGTCTGAATCGATCTCCGCGACTTCCACTCCGGGCACCAAACGAAGCAGGTCCGGAATGTTCGTCGCGCCGGAGCGGCGAATGTCTTCGCTCGTCAGAACGTAGATGGCAGCCGGAGTGTTCCACACTTCTTTCGGTTCCTTCGAGGCAGTGGTGACTTCAACGTTGCCCAATTGTTCCAGGGTCAGTTGTTTGAGCGGCTCGTTCGTTTGATCGGTCTGGGATGGCTGAGCCCAGCATGCATGTGACATAGCAACCAGCAAGATCAGACTTATCCAAGCGGTGCGCCCGCATCGCATTCCGGCTGTAGCTCCCCAGTGAAGTGTGATCTAGCCGATACGAAAGACAATCATTCGCGAACCATCATCAAACTTGGCTAGCCTGTTTAAAACGCCCGCGATTCAGGCCTATTTTCGAGTGCGGCCAAAAGCCCACGTAATATATCACCATTGCGTAGGACGCCGAAGTTTCCGCCAGGGTGATCCGCGACTCGTTTAACTCCTCGTGCTTATTCGCATAGAACCCTAGGGCATAACGGCTCGTTTCACTTTTTCGCGCTTCTGCTAAAATTTCCTCGGGTCATAATCCATGCGCTTTTTCCATCGCAAATCGAGTGCGAGTGCGCCCGCGGGCAGGGGCTCAAACGCCGACTCGCTCCACAATTCAGTCCACGATGAAGCGAACCTGGCCGGCGATGCGCGGCGCATCACGCTGAGCCTGAGCCGCGCGGGACGCTTCGCGGCGATGATGGCGCGGAGTCGCGCGTCCGTGGTGATGGAAGTGTCCGACCTGCTGGCTGGCATGTACATCTCCGATTGGGAGCACCTTTCGCAATACTGGGCGGAGGAAGATCAGGATCACGTGGAGGAATGGCTGCGGAAATTTTGCGCCATCAGCCCGCAACGCTGGAATTCGTGGATCGAGCTATATGACCGCGAGTTTCGCGACGGCAAGGGCGAAAAGCCGTGGCGCGGGAAAAAGCGCGAGGCAGTCCGGCCGTCCAAAATAGACGATCCTCCGCAGAAATCCGCCGCGCTCGAAGACGTACTCCGGCAGGCCGAGCAGATCGCTCCGCACCACGACCGCGTCGGCGACCGCAAGCTACCCATCTTGACCAGTGAAATAGTGCTGCTGTGCATCGCGCGCAGCTATGGAACGGAAATCAGCCGCAGCCTGGCCGCCAGCGGCATCGACACGGGAAAGCTGGAGCAGGATGCGCTATTCCCCCGCCGCGGCCCGCTGGCTTAGGCCGCTATCAGTTTGAGCTTGAGGTGGCCGCGACCTGTTCCACGGTGCTCGAAATCGCGCCAATCGGCGCGGACACGTGCACCGTCTCGCCGGGATCATCCACGTCTACCACGATCGAGCCGCCCACTTTCGAAACCTCCACGTGTTCGTCGGGTTCTTTCACTTCGACAATCACGCCATCGTCGGCATCGCGCAAACCGGCTAGCACCGCGCGAATAACCGGCATGTGGGGGCCGATTTGCTGGGCCGTCTGTGCCAGGGCGTATCGCGGCGCCAAGTGCACGGCAATAGGAGCCAGCATCGCGGGGGCGATCACGTAGATGTGATGGCCCTGCGGCGTCTTTCCGTTCACGTCCACCCGCACCATACCCTCGCTGCACAGCGCGCCCGCGCCTGCCACCGCCACCCCAGCCACTCCCAGCACAATCTTTCCAAGTAGTAGCATCGCTTCGCTCCGCACTCTGGGCTGTGATTCCTAGCACTCGTTCTGGTTTCCGTAGCGCGCTCAGTCCTGCGTGCTTCGCGAATCCACCCACACGCGGACTTTTTGGTCCGGCTTCCGCACCGTAACTAACGTCACGTCGCCTGCGTCATTCAAAGCCCGTAATGCGGCCGCAACGTTCAATTGGCCATTGTTCGCGGTGGCCAGAAGCGCGTCGATGATCTTCAGGGGAACCGTCACGTCCACCTTTTGCTGCCGGTCCGTGTTATCCGTTACGCGAACGATGATATTTCCGTTCGACTTGGCCACGCGAACATCCGCGTCTTTGCGCTTCACTGTGACAAACTCGTTGTCCGGCGCGGTCCGCACCGCATCGAGTATCGCCCGAAGGTCCACTCCGTTCATCTTCGCGTTATGAATTGAGACCATGCCGTTATGCAGGTCTTCATTGTGAATGGCCGGCAAAATCTCCTCGGCCATCGCCAGCGTCACGTTCACATTCACGCTCTCGCCCTTCGTCGGACCCTCGACATTCACGTGCAGATACCTCTCCGCAGGCGCTGCCATCGTGGGGACCGCCATCATTCCTGCCGCCAGCAAACAGAGCACCGTTGCGATTTGCGTTCGCCGTCCCGTAGTCGCTTTCATCTTGTGTGCACCTCCTCCGGCCTTCCTGTCAGGTAATACGAGGTGCGTCCTCGAAATGTTCCGTGGAATTCCAGGAAGCATAGCTGGCCCTTGCAGAAATCCTTCACTCGTTCTGTCGACCGAGTGTTTGCCCACATTTTCAGGCTTTGACATGTACGCGGGAGCGGAGTAATTTCCGCACCTGGATCGCCTCTGCGAACCCTCTTTACAAGGAAGGCAGGAATGGCCAAAGGATACTGGATCGTACTTTACCGCTCCGTCTCAAACCCCGCTGCGCTCGCCGAATACGCGAAATTAGCCGGCCCCGCAATTCAAGCTGCTGGAGGACGCTTCCTGGTGCGCGGCACGCCCGCGAAGACCTTCGAAGCGGGCCTAAACCAGCGGACCGTGGTGATCGAATTTGATAGCGTGGAAGCCGCGATCGCGGCGTACGAGAGCTCTGCCTATCAAGCCGCCGTGAAGCTCTTGCAGGGAGCAGCCGAACGCGACGTGCGATTTCTGGCCGGCCCTTCCTAAAACAAAGGAAGTGAACCGCGAGCAGTCTGGCGGGACATTGGTCACAATGCCCGGCCACACCTACATCCGCGCGCGGTTCTCCACCGGCTCAAATGCCAATTGCTTTCCGCTTCGCGGAACCGATCAGCGCCCCAGGCTGAACGGCCAAGGCTGGGGAATTGCCGCCATCGCCAGCGCCGCGCCCAGCAGCCCCACATTCTTCATGAAATTGATCTGCTCGTTCATCTTGGCCATCGGATCGCTCACGCTCCAATAAGCGTGCATCGCCGGCGTTGCACCGAGAAGGAAGATGACGATTAGCAACAGGCCAATGGATGGCCAAAAGCCGAACAGTACGCTCAGGCTGCCGAGCACAAGCAGCAACCCGCTTCCCGCGACCACCAGCGAGGCAGCAGGAATACCCTTCGACGCGACGTACGGTTTGTACGAGTTCATTTTCGTGAAGTGATTGATACCGCTGATTAGAAACAGGCCGCCGTACAGAATTCGCCCGATCAGCAACAGAACAGCGATTACCGTTGGACTCATTCACCCCTGCCTTTCGCGCCTCAAGGCGCACACCGGAAATTGGGCGCATCTTACACTCGCTGGCGTCCCGCGTCGATACCCGGCGCAGCCCAATGCAAATCATGGTTCCCGAGCAACAGCCACTCGCGGAATCTCTTAGATGATCATTTTGAAGTGCGGCCACAAATCCTTCAACGGCGCGATTGGCTTGTGGCAGATGTAGATCGGGATGGAGCGCTCGTTGGGCATGGCATGCGCAGAGTGAATGACGGCGGCGACGCGCACATTGCCCCAGAGCTTGATGTATTCGCTAGAGCGCTCGCCGAACACGATCATGCACGCGCCAGAGTAGCTGCGCGGCCCCCAATCGTAGTAGCTGTTGTGCCCGCTGAGCGCCGCAGGCAATCCGAGGCTCGGGCCGTAGTAGTCGATGGCCCCGGCTTCGCCGTAATTCCCTGCCAGAATGCCGCAACTGCTTCGTTCGTCCGGAGGAAGCGAATCGTAAACCTGCGAAACCGTAGTGGCAATGTTGTGCCAGCCGAACATGTCCGCATAGAGCTGGGGGAGCTGGACGGATTTGGCGTCGCGTTCGGTTTTGGCGATTTTTCCGGCGGGCACGATACGGTCGTAGCGTAGAAACGTGCCGATCGGCAAGAAGGGCACGCCGAAGGGCGCCATCACCAGGCCACCGACGACGATCGCGGCAGGCAGCGAGACTCGCACCCATTTGCGAGCAGGAGATTCGGCGAAGCGTTCGATGGCCACGCCTCCGGCGGCGAGAATCAGGGGATAGGCGGGCAGGACGTAGTAGGACTTGCCATTGAGGAACAGAAACACGGCGAGCACCGTGAGATAGCACCAACCCAGGAAGCGAAACGGCCGGCCTTCGCGCGTGAACAACAACCACGCTAATCCACCGAGCCACACCGGCAACGCGAGAGGATTCAGGAACGCGACCTGGTCGCCCAGGAAATCGAGAGCCGAGATGGGAATGTTTTTGTAGCGCTGGGCGTTGCGCACCACTTCGATTTGCGGCCAGCCGTGACGGGCTTCCCAGATCACGTTGGGCAAAAAGATGGCGAGGGCGACCAATCCGCCAATCCAGATCCATTTGGAGCGGAACACGCGAGCCTCGCCGGAGAGCAGCAGCCCGACCACGAGCGCGAAGCCGAACACCAGCATGGTGTGCTTGTTTTCGAGGGCGATGCCCGCCAGCACGCCAAAGGCCAGCCACCAGCGAGGCGACGCTCCGCCGACGATGCGCAAGGCAATGATCGTGCAGGCCACCCAGAACAGCGGCTCGAATGCGTTCATGGAGAAAAAACTGTCGAACGCCAGAAACGCGGGAGCGAATAGCGCCGAAACCGCTGCAAGACACTGCGCGTAAACGTCGCCGCCCAGCTCACGCGCGAGAATGCCGGTAAGAAATACCACCGCTCCACCGGAGAGAACGGGTAACAGCCGGAGCGCGACTATGGAAGTACCGAAGACGTGGGCTTCGAACCAGGCGAACGCGGCAATGAGCGGAGGCTGGTCGATGTAACCCCAGGCCAAGTGACGGCCGCAGGACATGTAATAGAGCTCGTCGCGAAAGAATCCGTAGTGGCGAATGCCCGCGAACTGAAGAAGCACCTTCACCAGCGCCAGCCCCAAGAGCAACGCCGTTGCGCTCCCACCCCAATGCGGAAGACCGCGCCAGGGACCCCGGCTGATGACTGCATCTTCGACCGGAAGAAAAGTGAGGGGCCTTTCCTCCAGGACTACTTGCATTTTGCTCATGAACTCAACGCGCCGGGACGGGCGCGCCGCAGATCCGCTTCCCGTCAGTCGCTTTTCGAAGTCCTTCCGATAGCCTACGAGCCGCTACAACGCAGAACGGGGTCATCGTGTTCGCACAGCCTTCGACTGGGCTACTTCGCGGCTGGAGCCGCTGGAACAATTGTGGCCGACTTAATGGTGTCGAGCTTCGGGAAGTTCTTTTCGAGATAGGCCGCGCCCTGCGTGGTGATGGCGCCTTGATCTGGCCGTTCGCCGTAGCCGCTGTAGAGTTTGTCGACCACATCCATGCCAGAGGTTACCAAGCCAAAGGGAGCAAATCCCTGGCGATCGAGGCCGGCATTGTCCGCAAAGTTAATAAAGAGCTGCGTGGTGCGGGTGTTAGGACCTGCGGTGGCAAAGGTGAGAGTGCCGCGCTTGTTGCTTTGAGTGACGGGATCGTCCTTGATATTGGCGCTGCGCCAAACGCGGTTCACGGCCGGGTCGGCGCTGAGCCCAAACTGCACGATAAAGCCGGGCACGACGCGGAAAAAAGCGGCGCCGGTGAAGTAGCCGTGCTTGACGAGATTGTAGAAGCGGTCCGCGCCGATGGGCGCCCAAGCGCGAGTGACCTGCACGACAAAATCGCCGCGCGTGGTATCGAATTTCACGTCGTAGACGTCGGGCGCTTTCGCTTGAAGAGTATCAGGATGCAGAAGTGCGGGATCGATAGCCATGTGTTCCGTCCTTCGATGGGTGGGATGCGCCGTGTGGGATTGCGCCCAAAGCGCGGATCCGCCCACAGCGGCGAGTACACACAAACTGAACCATACAGCAATGCGTTTCATCATGCAGAACCTTTCGTTCGATGAGCCGCAGCCTCCACGCGCTGCATGAGGCGCAGCAAGTTTCCGCCCAGGATACTTTGGATGTCGGGCCCGGTATAGTTTTCGCGCAGCAGAGCTTCGGTGAGGCGCGGAAATTTCGAGGCGTCCTCCATGCCTAATGGCATGCAGGCGCCGTCGAAATCCGAACCGAGCCCTACGTGGTCGATTCCCGCGATTCGCACCGCGTGCCGGAGGTGGTCGATGATGCGGGTCCACTCGACGCGCGGCAGCTTTCCATTCTCCGCGAATTCGCGGACGATTCTATCCCATTCGACGAGTTCGCGCGCGCCATTTTCGCCGCTTCGTTTTTTTGACTCCACTTCGATTTCCTTTTCGATTTCGGGGTGAGCGGCTTCGAAATCCGCGAACTCCTGGCTGAGGAAACCGACGTGGAAATTAACGTGAACGAGGCCGTCTTTAGCCGCGATCGCGCGGATCAAATCATCGGTCAGATTGCGAGGCGTGTCGCATAAGGCGCGGCAGGACGAATGGGACGCGAAGATGGGCGCTTCGCTGACGTCCAGAACGTCGAGAAGAGTTTTATCGGAAACATGCGAGACATCGACGATCATGCCGAG
>JBOGMW010000002.1:0-3490 GCA_050746805.1 Candidatus Acidiferrales bacterium
TTGCACACATTGCGCAATCACCGTCACTCGCTGCAGTTCCTTCCGACTCAACGTGAATGTCTCCTGTCTCATGGGGTGACATTTTCACGTTGCCGTTACGGGGTGACAGAATTATGGAGCTAAGACAACCGACCGCCGCAAACTTGACAAATCACATATACTCCGCTGCGCGGTACCCATGCGAGAACAGTCCGCCTAGGCTTAAAGTGAGTATCGATGGACGGGAGGAACGCAAATTATGAAGAGAAAAACCGCCGCTATCGGAGAGATTGCAATCTTGGCATTGTCGCTCGCGGCTGTTCGCGCTTACGCGCAAAAGCCGGCGGCTCCCGCGGGAGCCGCAGTGGGGCGTCCGTCGCCACCACAACTGATCTTCAACATGACTCTTGAAAACGAGACTCGATTGCCTCTAAATCAGAACACCGTCACGACGCCAAACGTGGGCCTTCAGCTTTACGGAGACGGAAAGGACATCATCGTCGCCTCCGGCAAAGGTCGATATAGCCCTCATACGTTCAACGGACTGTGCGACAGGCCCTGCGGGCTTACCCTGCGCGACAAGAACAATTACTTCGATCTGCGCGGAAATGCGAATATGAAATTCACGGCGTTGGTTTCCGGTTTTCATCGTGTGCGCCCGTTAATCAGATTGGCAGACGGCACACTTCTGATCGGCGATCAGGCCGAAGGCTCGACGGCGGACTGGCATCCATACGAGATTTCTTTCCGCGAGGTTCGCTGGCTGAAGCTCGATCCGAAGTTGGGAGTTACGCTCGGCGACACCTGGGTGGAAAATCCGGACCTGAGCAAAGTGGACGAAGTCGGCTACTTCGATGTAATCCCTGGCAGCGGCCCCCGTGTCGAGGGTATGCCGGTGGAGAAGATGCCGCCCCCTCCCCCTGGAGGCTGGATCGCGGTTTCATCATTCGAGCTGTGGGGCAAGACGGTCGCCCGCGAAAAATAAAATTCCTGAAGAGTGAAGTTAAGATGACCAGTGGAAAGTTGCCGAGCTACGTGGCAGGTAAACGCTCGGTGGAAGAGATTCCGGGTGTGGCGGCGGTTGCGCCAGAAACTGGCAGGACTACAGTAAACGTAGATCCATGGCCCAACTCGGTTTCCACGTCAATTTTACCGCCGTGAGCGAAAACGATGGCGCGGGCAATCGCAAGACCCAGACCGCCGCTCCGTGTCTCCGCGTTCTGAAGCGCCGAAGCGCGGTAAAAGCGGTCGAAAATGTAAGGAAGATGTTCGGCAGAGATTCCGGCGCCTTGATCGGCAAATTTAACCAACACCATTCGATCGTTGCGACTGAGGTTGACGCTAATCGTCGTGTCTGTCGGCGAATACTTGACGGCATTCTCCAGAAAAATCAAAAAGAGGTCGCGAAGGAATGGTTCATCGCCGACAAATGAAATTTCTTCGTCCACGTTCTGCTGAATGCGAATGGCCTTCGTCCGCGCCAGTGGGGATGCCATTTCGCAGGCTTCTTCGAGCACTTCATTAATGAAGACTGGCTCGCTGGCGATTCGCAGTTGACCCGCATCGGCCATCGCCAATGTAAACAACCCCTCGACGATTCCGCTCAGGTGCCGCAGTTCGGAGAGGATCACTTGAAGATTCTTCTGACACTCCTCGGGGGATCTGCGTTCCGATAGAAGAAGCTCCGCCTCGCCCTGCAGCACCGAGAGCGGCGTGCGCAGCTCGTGAGAAGCATCGGACACGAATTGCCGCAGCTGCTGCACGACTGAAAGCACTCGCGCGAAAAGCTCGTTGAATGTGGCCGCCAGCTGGCCCAGCTCATCCTGGGAATTGGCAACAAGACGCGGAGGACGGGCGTTGGCGTGGCGCGAGTCGGAAACGATCTCAGCGAAACGCGCGGCCTGCTGCGTGAGTTCGGATATAGGGGACAGACTGCGGCGCACATACCACGCCGAGATTGCGCTTATGAAAAGCAAACTCGTCGGCAGCAGCACGATTAACATACCGCGAAAATTCCTCAGCACAGTATCGATATCCCGCGTCGGAACGGCGATCGCCAGGACGACGGGACGCCCGACCAGCACGAATGGAATCAATTCCATTCGCAACGCGCCATTCGCGCCTCCAACCGTCCGGTACATTGGATCGTCGCCCTTGAAATCCATCCGACTGACGTCGATCGGATGCTCCCGCCAAATCCGCGACATGTTCAGAGGATTGCCGGACCTGTCTAACAAAGCCAGATATTCGTCGCGTAACGGAAGGCGGAACACATCCTCGTCCGGCGGATTGTCGGCGAGGTCCTCCACCATCGGCACGCCCGCCTCGTTGAGTCGCTTATCGAATTGCGCCCGCAGTTCGCTCGAAAAGATGGAGTAAATAATTGCGTAGGTGCAGACGAGGAATAAGCCAACGACGGCGCAGAAAAGCACCATCATCCGGAACCGCAATGACCTCTGCTTCATCCCGCCCCGTTGGGTTCGGCGAGCCGATATCCTGTCCCGCGAACGGTGTGAATTAGCTTCACGGGATGCGCCTGGTCGACCTTGCGGCGCAAGCGATTGATGTACACCTCGACGATATTGGTCTCCATGTCGAAACTATGCGACCAGACGTGGTCGATGATCTCCGTCCGATGCGCGGCGTCGGGCGAGCGCAACATGAGCAGCTCGAGCAAGGCGAATTCTTTCAAAGTAAGAGGAAGCAGGTAACCACCGCGCCGGACCATCCGCTTGGGGCGGTCCAATTCCAAGTCTGCCACGTGCAATGTCGCTCCGCCGCGGAATCCTCGTCGCGTTAGGGCTCGGATGCGGGCGTGCAATTCGGCCAGCGCAAACGGCTTGGTCAGATAATCGTCCGCCCCGGCGTCCAAGCCCTCCACTCGCTGTTCAACCAAGCTGCGAGCAGTGAGCATTAGCACGGGCGTTCCGATTCCCGCATCGCGGATCTGACGACACACTTCCATGCCGCTCAAGTTTGGCAACCGAATGTCCAGCAGAATTAGGTCGTAAGTTGTGCCGAAGACGAGCTCCAGCGCTTTTTCGCCGGTTTCCGTCAAGTCCACTTCAATTTGGTTTTCGCGTAGCGAACGCGCGACAAAACTTGCCACCTTCTTCTCGTCCTCGACGAGCAAAAGCCGCATGCCCCCCCCGGGTTACAATTCAACTTGACATCGCCCGAATGTACAGACGCTATACTCCAAAAGAGCTTTTGCAGTCAACGCGATACATTTGCAATGCATCGACCGATGTCAAACCTCGCTGGAAAAATCCGCTCGACAATCTGAAATTAGCGTGCTTATGCACTTAACACAGATGCGTGGAAAGGCCGGTGGGCCGTGAAATGGTACCATTGCGAACTGCGAAAAAGCGGGAGAAAGAGGGACTGCGGTTGCAGAAGGACGACAAGTCGCGTAGTATCTGAGGCGCGGGGTGGAGCAGCCTGGTAGCTCGTCGGGCTCATAACCCGGAGGTCGTTGGTTCAAATCCAACCCCCGCAACCATCCGAATTG
>JBOGMW010000003.1:0-2867 GCA_050746805.1 Candidatus Acidiferrales bacterium
GTGATGAGGGCGCGTTGCTCGAATTGTGGCGCCGTCCTAGCGCCGGGATTCGATCCCACCGGAAAGTGCCCGCGGTGCCAGTCGGAGATTCACTGCTGCAAGCAGTGCGTGCACTTCGATACGGGCAAGCAGTTCGAGTGCACGCAGCCTATCACGGAGCGGATCACGAGGAAGGACGCGAAAAACGAATGCACGTTTTTCGAACTGCGCATGACAGTTGAGAAAGATACGTCGCCGGTAACGTACGCGGCCGCGAAGACGCCTGTAGCGGTGACGGTTTCCTCATCCAGGCCCACCGATGCGCGACAAGCCTTCGAGAATCTCTTCAAGAAGTAGCTAATCCGAGACAACGAAACCGAGGATGGCACCGGAACGCCGCGGAAGTGTGCGTGTTCGCTGTTTTCTCGCCCAATATGGCGTCGATCTAATTCAATTAAGACGCCTCAGGCGCGTTCGAAACCGGCGCTGGCATCGAGATGCTGGCTATGGCTTCCGATGAGCCTCAGTGACTTGTGAAGCTTCACACGGCCAATCCAGGCGGCGCACCCTCCGGTCCGTAACCCCCTCACCGCGTCCGCACGTGGGACAGGCATACTCTTGGCAACTCAAGGCGGCGGCAGAGGGAAGAGCGTTGGCTCCGCGGAAGGTTCGCTGGCGATCGCTTCAAGCTGCGGATAGCGATGGCGAAGCGTTTCGGGAACTTTGACTTTTTCGCCGCTGAGCATGCTGATCAACTGCAGCGCGTTGACGACACCTTTGGCCTCGAAGTGGTTGTTGGTAACGACGAATGTGGTTTCCGTACCTGCGGAGACATGGTGAATTCGCTTTACCCAGGGTTGCAGTTCTTCTTCCGAATACAAATAGTTGTAACGCTCGTGGCTCGGCAGACCAGGCTCGTCGCTGAACCAGGTGTCGTAGCGGCGGCCGTGCAGACGAACGTAGCCGAGCGCGGAAGTGACGCGGTCGCCCGGTTTCACCGAGCGGCCGATCAGCGGCTGGTCGATATTACAGAAGCCCACGCGGCGCTCATGGAGAAAGTGAAAAAACTCCGGCACGACCCAGGAGGAGTGGCGCACTTCGACCACTAGAGGATAATCGCTGAAATTATCGAGCGTATGCGTGAGGCGTTCGAGGTTTTCGGGCGTACGGTGGAATGAAAATGGATACTGCAAGAGCACGGCGCCGAGGCGTTGGGCATGGTGCAGAACGTCAAATCCGGCGCGGACGGATGCCACATCCCGCGGCGTTGCCCCGGTTTCATGAGTGAATCGCTGCCAGATCTTCGCGGCAAACACGAATCGAGGATTGGCGGCCACGCGGTCGATCCATTGCGCCGCGAAATCCGGGCGCAGCGGGTTGTAAAAGGAAGTGTTGATTTCAATCGTGTCGAAAAACTGAGCGAGATAACCGGCTTCGTGAAAACCGCGCGGGCGGTGCGTGGGATATAAGATTCCGTTCCAATCGGGATAGGACCAGCCAGCGGGGCCAACGAGCACGCGGTGAGACTTTGTGAGTTGCGAGTGAGACTGTGAGGTCATCTCAGGTCCATCGCTCACGGACAGTCGCGGCATTACGACCGTTTCGTCTGAAGATGATGATAGCCGAGTTCCTTGCGAGCTTCATCGAGGCGCTTTCCGGTGCGGATGCGTGCGCGGATTGCTTCCTCTTTGGCGAAGATATCCTGGGCCGCCGCGAGCACTTCGATTTCGTGCTGGCGTGGGATAGCTACGACCCCATCGGCATCGCCGCGCAGAATGTCTCCGGGCGCGACGCGCGCATCGCCGATATTGACGACTACGTCTGTGCCTTCGAGCTGCACGCGGTCTTTGCCAGTGCGCATGGAATAACTGCGGCTGAAGACGGGATAACCAAGCTCGAGACACAGCGCGGTATCGCGGCAAGCGCCATCGATCACCGTCCCAGCGATTCCGCGGCGATGGGCGATTTCGGTGAGAATGTCACCCCAGACGGTGGCATTTTCGCGGCCGCCGTTATCGATGACAACTGCATAGCCGGGCGGGACGTCGTCGATGAAGTCGCCGACCGTGCCCGCCGGCTTGCCGACCGGGCCGTAGAGTAGCGTGAAAGCGCGCCCGGTAAGTCGAAAGCGCGGATCGCGCGGCTTGATGCCCAGGCACTGTCCGGCGATGCCCAGGCGATCGAGGGCATCGCTGATATTGGTGGTGTCAAGCTTGCTGGCGCGTTCGACGGCGGTATCGGTATGGGGCAAGAAAGCCGTTCCTTCGCTCTTGACGCTCTTTCGTGCTGGCGCTTAGCGGCGCAGCATGTTTTCGTAATTCGCGCCCATCACTTTAGTGATTGGTTCGCCATCGAGCAAGGCCTTGGCCATCGCTGCTTCGCGGGCGGCGATGTCTTCCGCGGCAGGCAAAACGCGCTCGATCTCCTCGGCAGAAACGAAAACAACGCCGCTGGAATCGGCGACGGCGTAATCGCCAGGTTTCACTGTCAGGCCACCGACTAATATGGGCTGATTGTTTGCAAGCTCTACGATGCGGCCGCGCGCAGTGGACGCCGTGGCGCCACGGCCGTAGACCGGGTAATCCACTTCGCGTGCTTCGTCCACATCGCGGACAGGTCCCTCTGCGATTGTGCCCGAAACTCCTCGAAGCTTCGCTCCACGCGAGAGAATGCCGCCCCATGCTGCCGCGTTCAGTCCACTGAGCTGCTCGACGACGATAATGTCGCCGCGCTGCGCCGTTTCGATTGCAGTGGTGCCGATGTGACGCGGGACGCCGGGCGGCGGCTCGCCGACGCCGAGGCGGATGGTGAGAACTTTTCCGGCGATGCGGCGCGCGCAGGTGAGCGGGACAATACCAGTGACGGCGCCTTTGAGGCCGAGCTTATCG
>JBOGMW010000004.1:0-29176 GCA_050746805.1 Candidatus Acidiferrales bacterium
CAACCATCACCAGGGAGATCAGCACCGCAATGCGGAGCACGGGCTTCATGAGATACTCTACTACGCCGGAGAGCGTAACAGATTGTCGCACTCATCTCCAATCGGGAACTTCGCCGCAAAATTGCCGCTCCGTTGTGCTGGCCTCACTCTTCGCAGACCAAAGACAATGAGGGCGGTGTGAAAAGAAGAGACCTGATGAAGCTGGCAGGCGCTGTTGCCGTGGAGTCCGCGGTGGCGGGAGTGCTGCCCGCACGCGCGCAGAACGATGCGCCGGGCGCGATGCCGAACTCAGTGAACGCCGAGGCTCCCGGTGGTTCGAAAGCGGACATCACGCTGCGAATTGCGCCAGTCACCGTTCCGCTCACGCCGAATCACATTATCAGTACGATCGGATACAACGGCACGTCGCCTGGTCCGATTCTGCGCATGCGCGAGGGCGTGCCGGTGACTGTAGACGTGTTTAACGAAACCGATACGCCAGAGTACGTTCACTGGCACGGGCTGCATATTCCCGCGAGCGTGGACGGCGCGGAAGAAGAGGGAACTCCGGCCGTGCCCGCGCACGGGAGCCGACGTTATCAGTTCACTCCCCGCCCTGCTGGGACGCGCTGGTATCACTCGCACACGATGGCGATGGCCGACCTGCATCGCAGCACCTACACCGGGCAGTTCGGGTTTTTGCTGATCGATTCTGGCAAGGATCCGGGACATTACGATCAGGAAATTTTTCTGGCGCTGCGTGACTGGGAGCCCTTTTTCACCAATCAGCCGATGGACACCGATGAGCAGGGACAAAGCGGTCCGCAACCGGAGCGTCCCGCAGTGCTCGATACGCGTCCAAACGGCTTGGAAGTGGATTCGCTGGTTTTTTCAATCAACGACAAAGTGCTTGGCGCGGGCGAACCAATTCGCGTTCGCGTAGGGCAGCGAGTGCTGGCGCATATTCTGAATGCGAGCGCGATCGAAAATCGAACTATCGCTTTGCCCGGCCACAAATTTCATGTGCTGGCGCTGGATGGGAACCCGGTACCAACGCCTGCGTCTGTGGAGACGCTTATGCTTGGCCCTGGCGAGCGCGTCGATGCCATTATCGAAATGAATCAGCCGGGCGTGTGGATTCTGGGCGGCACGGTGGACATGATTCGCAACTCTGGCCTCGGCGTAGTGATCGAATACGCGAACGAGCACCGCGAACCGCAATGGGTGCCCCCGCCGCTACCGCAATGGGACTACACGGTATTTGGCCGTCCAGGCGGAACGCAGCCCGCGCCGGATCACACTATCGACATGGTGTTCGAGAAGATTCCCAGCGGGGTGGGGCAGTTCAATGCGTGGCTGGTCAACGGCAAACAGTATCCGCACGACCGGGAATTCGTGCTGCAAGAGGGCGCCCGCTATCGCATCGTCTTTCACAATCGCACCGACGATGCGCATCCGCTGCATTTCCATCGGCACACGTTTGAACTGGTCGAAATGAACGGAAAGAAGACGTCTGGGATAATGAAGGACACAGTGATCGTCCCTTATTATGGCCGCGCGACGGTGGATTTGGTCGCCAATCACCCGGGACTCACACTATTTCACTGCCACATTCAGCAGCACATGGATTACGGTTTCAAAGCTCTTTTCCGTTACGCCTAAGCGAATTCGTTCGATAGCCCCTCAATCCCCGAAGACTTGGCTCCAGAGAGTTCGTTTCTTTTTGGAACTTCTCCATCGTCCGCAGACTTTTGCTTGGCGCATAAAATGTTGTCGAGCCTAGAAACGTCCAGCCAAAAGTAAATTGACACCATATTTGTCTTTCGTAGAATGTGGGTACCCCTTCCAAAACTTATCGTGTGGTTGCATCTGCGTGACGCGGATTTGTCATTGTCGCGCGTGCAGAGTGCCCGCGGTGAAGTTGTGTGCCGAGAGCGCATAGGGGGATTTAGTGAAGAGGGAAAAGCGTCCGGGTACGAAGTCCTTTTCATTTCACTCGTGGGAAACGAATCAGAACGCAAGATTCCCCATCAGCGTGAGTCCCGCTGGTTGCCATTGTTCCGACGATTCCTGGTTCCGTTTCGCACTCCCGATTTTATGGATTGGCCTGCTGTGTTTGGCCGCGACATCGATGGTACTTGCAGATTCTTCGCAGGCACCCACAGATGCACAGGTTCCGCTGAAGCATTTGAGTCTAGAAGAGTTGGGAAGCGTCGAAATCACCAGCGTTACGAAAGAACCGGAAGAGGTGTGGAACACACCCGCGGCGATTTACGTGGTCACCCAGGAAGACATCGAGCGCTCCGGGGCCACCACGATTCCGGAGGTCCTACGGCTAGTTCCGGGCGTGGAGGTAGCGAGAGTTAATTCCAATGGATGGTCCGTCGGTATTCGAGGGTTCGGAAGCATCTTCTCGAAATCGGTTTTGGTGCTAATAGACGGACGCAGCGTCTACACACCACTTTTCGAAGGAATCTATTGGGACGTGCAGAACCTGCCGTTGCAGGATATCGAGCGCATCGAAGTAATCCGAGGTCCAGGCGGAACGGTGTGGGGCGCGAACGCCGTCAACGGCGTGATCAACATCATCACGAAGAATTCGAAAGATACACATGGGTCGCTCGCTTCGGCCGGAGGCGGGAATGTGGATCAGGGCACGGGCGTGTTCCGTTATGGCGGATCCGTGCGCCAGAATTTCAACTATCGCGTATATGGGATGGGGTTCACTCGCGGGCCGGAGTTTCACCCGGACGGCAATGAATTCGACGGCTCGAGGATGGGCCAACTTGGATTCCGCGCGGATTGGACTCGCGGCCGACGCGATTCATTCATGGTGGAAGGCGAAGTCTATCGCGGACAAAGCGGCGGATTGAACAACATCGCCTTCTACGGGCCTCCGTCGCAACTCAACATCGACAATGAGGCGTTTGTTTCCGGTGGGAACCTCGTCTGGACGTGGCACCGGCAGCTTCGACGCGATTCGGATTTTCACGTGGAGGCTTATTTCGACCGCACGAACCGTCAGGGCCTTCAGCTCGGAGAGACGCGCGACACGTTCGATGTCGATTTCGTCGATCATTTCAAGCTGCCCGGAAGCCAGGATTTCATCTGGGGGCTCGAAGTTCGGCAGAGCCCCAGTTATTTCATACAGACGCAGGTTACGGTCAATTTTCTGCCTCACCGGCAGACTGACAGCGTTTACACCGGTTTCGTACAGGACGAGATCCCTATCGTACGCAATCGGCTCTCCGTGACGCTGGGATCGAAGCTGGGACATAACAACTTCAGCGGTTTCGAGTACCAACCGAGCATCCGGCTGTTGTGGACTCCGAATGGGCACCAGACATTCTGGGCCGCGGTATCGCGGGCGGTCCGCACTCCTTCGCGGCTCGACCAGGATTTGCAGCTCACTGGGTTGGTCTCGGCAGCGCCGCCCTTTCCGATCTACCTTAAGATCGCCGGCGATCCGAATTTTGCCGCGGAGCGTCTGTTTGGCTATGAGGCGGGATATCGCACGCTTATTACGCCTCGTTTCTACTTGGATCTCGACGCATTCTTTAACAACTACAACGATGTCGAAAGTTTGGGCACTCCGTCGATCAGCCTGCAAACCGAACCGCCGCCAGCCGATCCGATCAATATCGTGCTGACCTTTCCCTGGGCCAACGGCCTGATCGGCAACACCGACGGTATCGAGATCAGCCCGGATTGGAAGCCAACAAGCTGGTGGCAACTGAAGGGCTCCTACTCCTATTTGGAAATGCACTTGAGAGATAAGGCTGGGATCACGGACAGCTCTTCGGCGGCGACAGACGTGGGATCGAGCCCACATCACGATGTGGTCGTGCAGTCACTTTTCAATTTGCCCATGCGCTTTGAGTTCGACCCAACCTATCGGTACGTGAGCGCCCTGCCGGCTCAGTCCGTGCGCAGTTATTCGACGATGGACCTACACGTGGGGTGGAGTTACGGGAATCAGTTCTCCATATCGGTAACAGGGGAAGACTTGTTCAGCCCGGAACACTTCGAATTTGGACTGGGAGTCCCGGGCGCTCCGAACGTCGGGATAAAGCGCTCCGTGTACGCAAGCATTACGTGGAAACGCTGACGAGAATGCATCGAATGTGCGGTTCTCATGCCGCCGGATTAGCCGGCGCCATCACTGCTTTTCGTGCGCACCTATGTCGCGCCGCCGCGTGGAGTTCGTTCGCACTGCTCGTTGCGCTCATATTTGCGCCAAATCTGTGCGCTCAGCAAGCTAAGAGGACGGAATACCAGGTGAAGGCAGCCTATCTCTATAATTTTGGCCTATTCGTAACGTGGCCGGCCGCGGGGAAGTCTTCACCAGAGCCGTTCGGAGTATGCGTCCTCGGAAAGGATCCTTTCGGGCCAATCCTGGACTCGACGTTCGCGGGTGAAATGCTTAACGGCCGTGCGATCGCTGTTCGAAGGTTCGCGGACGCGCGCGACACACATTCGTGCGGCATCTTGTTTATCAGCCGATCCGAAGCCAAGAAACTGAATGCCATACTCGCTGCCCTTGGAGATGCTGCGATTCTGACCGTAAGCGATATTTCTGATTTCTCCGAGCGCGGCGGAATGATCCAGTTCGTTTGGGACGGCGACAACGTACGCTTCGAAGTCAACCTTACCGCGACCAACGCAGCGGGCCTGACGCTTAGTTCAGACCTCCTCAAGGTGGCGACTGCCGTGAGGCGGAACGCGCCTTCAGGATTATGAATATGAAATTAGGTTTGCGGAACAGCCGGATCTCAACGGACCTTACATTGCTGAATCTGCTGGTCAGCAGCGCAGCGCTGCTGATCGCCTGCAGCGCTTTCGTTGGTTACGATCAGATTGCATTCCGCAAAAGCATGTTGAGCGAACTTTCTATTCAAGCGCAAATTATAGGATCGAATAGTATCTCAGCCCTGCTGTTCAATGATCCGTCCTCCGCCAAAACCACCCTCTCCGCCCTCGATGCCGCTCCTCACGTTGTGTCGGCAGGCATTTACTCGTCCGGGGGACGCAGGTTCGCCTCCTACCAGCGCGCTGGCACCACGACGATGCCTTCTTTGCCCACGATTCGAGAGGGAGCTACCGAGTCCTACCATTTTGGCGGTGGTGATGTGGTGCTGGCTCGTTCAATTATTTTTCACAAGAAGTTACTGGGCACCGTCTATCTGGATTCGGACCTAAAGGAGACCGACCTTCGCCTGAAGGAGTATGCGGGGATCGCTCTGGCGATCCTGGTGGCTTCGCTTGGTGCGGCGCTCATTGTTTCCTCGATATTCCGCAAAGCGGTCGCCGACCCCATCGTAAGATTGGCCGCCCTGGCTCGCGAAGTGACGCAAAATGGAAATTATTCTGCACGCGCCCAGCCCACCCGTAGGCGTGATGAAGTGGCTTCGTTGATCGATGCGCTGAACGAGATGCTCGAGCAGATTCAGAAGCGTGACGTGGCCCTGCAGGACGCCCACGACGAACTCGAGCGCCGCGTGGAGGAGCGCACCGCCCAGCTGACGCACGCCAATAAGGAGCTTGAATCGTTTTCCTATTCGGTGTCCCACGACCTGCGCGCACCGCTACGCAGTATCGACGGATTCAGCCAGGCGTTGCTTGAGGATTGCGAACCCCAGCTTGACGAAGCGGGAAAGGACTACCTGCGGCGCATCCGCGGTTCCGCGCAGCGCATGGGCCTGTTGATCGACGATCTGCTCAACCTGGCTCGCGTTTCGCGAGCCAAGATTCAAAAACAGAAGGTGGATCTGACCGCCCTGGCCGCCTCCATTGTCAACGACCTGCGTAGGACCCAGCTCGGGCGCGACGTTGAAATTCGTATTGAGGAAGGCGTGGAGGTGTGGGCCGATCCAGGACTGCTGCGAATCGTTCTCGAAAATCTGCTTAACAACGCGTGGAAATTTACGTCCAAGCGCGACCGCGCCTCGATAGAATTTGGCTATATCCGCGACAATGGTAAGTCTTCTTACTTCGTGCGCGACAACGGCGCCGGTTTTGACCCGAAATATGCCGACCGGCTTTTCGGAGCGTTTCAGCGGCTGCACGCGATGAACGATTTTCCCGGCACGGGCGTCGGGTTGGCCACGGTACAGCGCATCATCAGCCGCCATGGAGGCGCAGTCTGGGCGGAAAGCGCCGTGGATCAGGGCGCGTCGTTCTATTTCACTTTGTAGCCTTTTAGAGGAGGCCAGGATGCAGAATGCGGTGATTTTGCTAGTGGAGGATAACCCCGATGATGAGGCTCTTACGTTGCGGGCGTTGAAGAAAAATAACATCAAGAACCAAGTCGTCGTGGCGCGCGATGGGCGTGAGGCGCTGGACTACCTATTTGGAGAGGGAATGTACGCGGGCCGGGACACACAGGTGGCTCCCCAGGTCATCCTGCTCGATCTGAAACTGCCAAAGGTGGATGGATTTGAAGTCCTGCGGGCGATGCGCGGCGACGACCGCACCAAACTTCTGCCAGTCGTGATCCTGACTTCGTCGAATGAGGAAAAGGACCGCATCAATGGATACGGCTTGGGAGCCAATAGCTACGTTCGCAAACCTGTCGAATTCGGAGAATTTATTGAGGCTGTGAAGCAGTTGGGGCTCTACTGGCTAATTCTTAATCAAATCGCGCCGGCAGTAGCTGGGGCCTGAACTGATTCTGAGTGGCGAAGCCTGGCAATGGGGCTTCCATGGCACCGCGCCGGCGCGTACGTCTAGCGAAGCGTCCCGCTTCTGATGTCCTTCGAGGCTTGCTTGACCTGCTCCTGTTTGCCTAAATCACGCCAATAATAATGATCCGCACGAAACGCGATGATTTTTTCGCCGCCTGTTGTAAGCCGTAGATAGGTGTCGATGATCGAAAAGGCGCCTTCTTCGGTCATCAACGAAAAAATACGCGGCGAGATGACGTGGATTCCGCAAAAGGCCAGCGACTGGGTAGCTTCCGATCCGCGGACGAGGGAATCTTTGCCGTCGCGGGCGGACCCGCGGCCGCAAAGGCGCGTCTCCTGATCGAACAACAGAGGGCGGGACGTCTCACGATGCTGCACCGCCAGGGTCGCCAGCGCCGCGCCGTCGCGATGAGTTCGAATCATGCGGTTGAGGTCGATCGTGCTGATCACATCTACGTTGTGCAGAATGAACGGTTCGCTCGCGCTGCCTGCGTCGTTGAGAAAGAAATCCGCTGCTTCTTTTAGGCCGCCGCCAGTGTCCAGCAAGACGTCTTCGCACGACACCTCAATCTTCATGCCGAAATTCTGGTTGGCTTTCAAATAGTCGAGAATTTGACCAGCAAAATGATGCGCGTTGATGATTACATCGCGAATATCGAAGGCGCGTAGTCGTTCCAGCGTGATTTCAAGCATTGTCCGGCCCGCGACTTCAACCAGCGCTTTTGGGCGGGTGTCCGTGAGCGGCCGCAAACGCGTTCCCATGCCGGCGGCTAAAACCATCGCCTTCATTTGTTCATGTTCTCCAGCTCGAGATGGCGCAGCACCACCTCAATGCCGCGTGTGCCGCGCAAACGCTTTGCGAGTTGTTCGGCAAAATAGACGGACCGGTGCTGGCCGCCCGTACAACCAAACGACGCGGTCAAGCTGGTAAACCCCCGATCGCGGTACGCGTCGATGCTTGCCTTGACGAGCGAGATCGCGTTTGCGAGGAACGCATGTGCGGTTGGTTGCTGGTCCAGAAACTCGATAACAGGCGCGTCTTTGCCAGTGAGCAGCTTGAATCTTTCGATGCGCCCGGGATTCGGAATTCCGCGCGCATCGAACACGAATCCACCGCCATGGCCTGTTTCGTCGCGGGGTATGCCGCCTTTGTATGAAAAGCTAAAAACTCGGACGACGAGCAATCCTTCCTTGATGGCCAGGCTTTGCAATTTATCCGAGGCGACCATGCCGCGAAACGCATCCATCAGCGCGGGCAGCTCAACCGGCAGTTCGATATTCTGCAGCAGCCAGCGCGCATTGTTCATCGCGAACGGGACGCTCTGCAGAAAATGCGATTTGCGTTCGTAAAATCCACGAAAGCCGTACGCGCCGAGCGCCTGCATGATGCGCACGAACACGTAGCCGTAGTAGTGGCGCATGAATTCGTCGCGCCCGATGTCGCTGAAGCCGGCAAGCCTGCTGATATAACGATCGAGCAGTTGCTGGCGTAGCGCGGGAGGCAGATCGGCCTTCGCGTCGTAGAGCAGGGAAGCGATGTCGTATTGCAGCGCGCCCTTGCGGCCGCCCTGGTAATCGACGAACCAAGGCTCGCCGCGGCGCAGCAGGATATTGCGCGATTGGAAGTCGCGATAAAGAAAAAAATCCAGCTTCGCGCTGAGCAGGAATTTTGTGAGGCGGGCGAAATCGTCTTCGAGCGCCTGCTCGTTGAACGGGATTCCCGCAAGCTTCAAGAAATAATATTTGAAGTAGTTCAGGTCCCAGGCGATGGACTGCGCGTCGAAAACGGCGCGCGGATAGCAAACTTCGTAATTCAAGTCGCGACCCGCCTCAATCTGGAAGCGCGGAAGGGTGTCTACGACCTTACGATATACGTCAACGACCTCCGGATTGAGTTGCTCGCCGGCGCGATTCCTCGACAGGAAGTCGAACAGGGTGGTATCACCGAGATCTTCTTCGAGGTACGCGCCGCTGTCCAGGGCTTCGCCGTATATTTCCGGCACGGGCAATCGGTGCTTACGAAAATGACGTGAAAATTCCAAAAACGCTATGTTTTCCTCACGCACGTCATAGAGAACGCCGATCGCGGTGCGATCGACGCTCGTAAGGCGCAAAATCTTGCGCCCTGAGCCGCCCAATTGTCCCTGCAGCGGTTGTACGCGCTCGACCAGCGCATGAAAGCGTTGCTGAAAAAGTTCTTTGAGAATCTCGATCAAGTTGGCAGACCCACTTTAAGGCGCGGCTCCCCGAAGCTGCGCGTGCAAAACGAGTCTAGTCGGTCAGAACGAACCTGGCTAGTCAGTCGCCGAAGGAATGCCGTCATCTAATAAAGGGACGGCGAACGAAAGAAAGGAGTTTGCCGCCGAAATTGGCGAAGCTTTCGAGGACGTCTATTCTGTGATTGGCGGACGGAAAATGAAACTTCGAGGCTCGCGTGTGAACCGAAGGCCGTGGATACATCTGGCGGCGCCGCTTGTGTTGGTTTTGGTGGTTGCGTCGATTTCGTCTGGTGCCGAAAAGCGAAAGCACACGATTAAGGTCAGTTTTAACTACGACTTTAGATTAACTCCTGCTTGTTCTCCGAAAACAAAGGGCGCATGCGTGCAAGAATTTGTGCTCTATGACATCTCTGCTGGCGTGTCGAAGCGCGCCAAGCTGATGGAGATTCCCGTGCCCCGCGGCGCTACGGGATTCGTCAAAGGCATTACCGCCACCACTCCGCGGCTCGATTTCGAGTCCGGCAAGCATTTGATTGCCGTCGTTGCCCGGATGCCGAACGGGGTGGAATCGAAGACGGGTAGCTGTAATATTTGGGTGACGATACCCTAGCGGAGTTCGCCGTCCGGTGTGGCTGTCCGCAGCTGCTCAGGGGCGCTCCCGAGAAGCAATCACGTGCCCGCCTGGCATGCACTTTTATTTTGTTTGGCCAGCTTGTTTCGAATCTTGACTGGCGTATTGCTTGCAGCTGGATTGCAGTGGGCCGCCAATTTGAGCGCAATGGTTGAATGCGTCGGCGGCGTCCTTGTACCGTCTGAGATTCTCATAGTCGGCGCCGAGAACGAGGTAATCGGTCGCCTCCGGACTGGCTGTTGCTTTGGTGGCGGCTTGCATTTCCGTCATCGAATCCTGGAATTTCGACTGGCGAAAGTAAATCAATCCGAGCGCGCCATGCGCAAGCGCCAAGACCTGCTTCTTGTAGGCAGCGAATTGTTCGTTTGACATACTCGTCGGCGGTTTCATTATCGAGATAGCGTTCAGCGCGCGCTTTTCGTACATCTCGGCCTTTTCCAGGTTTTTGGCTCCGTCCGGATCGGTAGGTTTGTACTCGTGCGGGATCACCCAGCCAGCCAAAGAAAGAAGCGTGGCATCGTCGGGATAGAGGGCGATTCCTCTGTCGGTGCAGGAATAAAAATCCGTCAAGTCGTTCTTCGAGTAGTACAACTGCGCGAGTTGTTCATACACTGCCTGAGCGCGAAAGTCGGAGGGGTAGCGGTTGATGAAGTCTTTGCCCTGCTTGATTCGCTTGTCCGGATTTTTTTGTTTCATAAACGAATCGTAGGCCTTTGCCGCCCTGGGGTCGCCAAGCTGCTTCTGCTGTAACTCTTCGATATTGCGGGTGGCCTGCGTTTGCGTCGACGAGTTGTTCAGACCAGTCGATGGGACCGAAACTCCTCCCTGCGCGCGAACTATAGTCGCAACGAACAGAAACGCCATGGCGGCGGCGACCAGCATACCGACTCGCTTCATCTCTTGAAATCTCATGCTTGATGCACCTCCATGTGCGGCACTACTTCTGTTCCGGTGGTGGGACTCTCGAAAGAGCATTCCGGTTACGTCAATGTATATCATTACAGCATGTGACGCGCGCTGGTGGGCCCGCAAGGATTTGAACCTTGAACCAACGGATTATGAGTCCGCTGCTCTAACCGTTGAGCTACGGGCCCCCGCGTTCCGACCATACTACAAGACCGCGGCTGAATGAAGAAAGGCTCTGCTACCGGATTGGCTCCGCTCGGGAGAATCTGCGGCGGTGCGCTTTCAGCGCGTGCCAATCGTTGGTTTCTGTGGTATCAATTGCGCGAAAAGTGCCTGAGGTGGGATGGCCATGGCTAAATCAAAGTACAGGTCGGTCGATCGTCGCAGCTTTTTGAAGAAAGCCACGGTTGGAGCGGCAGCCTTGATCGCTACGCCTGCTGTTGCGACGGATGCAGGAGCAGCACTGGGGCCAAACCCCGCGCCACGCAATGCCGCAGCGCCTTTGCCGCCGCTGCCGCGGCGGGCTGAAGCGCAACTGGGTACGATACCCGCTACGCCCGATCCGAGCGTCGAGCCAATTACCGTCGATCATCCTGGTTCGGACTTTATGGTCGACGCCTTTAAAGCGGCCGGCTTCGAGTACCTGTGCTCGAACCCCGGCAATTCCTTTCGCAGTTTGCACGAGTCTTTCATCAACTACGGCGGGAACAAAAATCCCGAGTTCATCACCTGCTGCCATGAAGAATCCGCCGTTGGCATGGCGCATGGATATTTCAAGATCGAAGGCAGGCCGCTGATGGTCTGCGTGCACGGCACGGTGGGCGTGCAGCACGCGTCGATGGCCATTTACGACGCGTTTTGCGATCGCGTGCCCCTCGTCGTGGTGCTGGGGAATTTTGGCGACGCGCAGACGCGCGCGAGCTTTGTGAATTGGACGCATAGCGCGCAGGATCCCGCCGCACTGATTCGCGACTTCGTGAAATGGGACGATCAGCCAGTCACGCTGCAGGGCTTTGCCGAATCCGTGATGCGCGCCTACAGAGTGGCCATGACGCCTCCGTATATGCCTGTAGCACTCGTCTGCGATACGGATTTGCAGGAATTTCCGATTCCCAATGATCCCACGCTGCGTGTCCCACCGCTAACGATCGATGCGCCGCCGCAAGGCGATTCCGGATCGGTGCAGGAATTAGCGAAGTGGCTGGTGGCCGCGCAGAATCCGGTGATCGTGGCCGATCGCGCCGCGCGCACTCCGGCGGGGCTCGCGCTGATGATCGAGCTAGCGGAGACGCTGCAAGCCGCCGTGATCGATCGCAATGACCGGATGAATTTTCCGACGCGCCATCCGCTCAATCAGACGGAGCGCGGCGGGGCGGTAGTCGGCAACGCCGATGTGATTCTGGGCCTGGAGCTCACGGACTTCTATGGAATCGTCAACTCATATTACGGAGACGTTTATCCACGCACGCGGTCGTTGACCAAGCCGGGTGTGAAGCTCATCAGCATCAATTCCAACGATCTCTATTTGAAAAGTAATTATCAGGATTTCCAGCGCTACCAGGCGGAGGACCTGGCCATGGCCGCCGATGCCGAGGCCACTCTGCCGTCGTTAATTGAAGCAGTAAAGAAATTGATTACTGCCGATCAAAGGCGGATGTACCAGGGTCGCGGCGCGAAGCTGGCCGAGGCTCATCAGCGCGCGCTATCGGCAAATCGCGATCTGGCCGCGAATGGCTGGGACGCGACCCCCATCAGCACCGCTCGCCTGTCCGCCGAAATTTGGAACCAGATTCGGAGTGAGGATTGGTCGTTCGTATCGAATTGCCAGTTTGTTAGCCGCTGGCCGCTGCGTCTGTGGGATTTCAACAAGTATTACCACTACATTGGCGGCGAAGGGGGTTACGGAGTCGGTTACGGCGCACCAGCGTCCGTCGGCGCCGCGCTGGCCAATCGCAAGCACGGGCGCTTAACCGTCAGCATTCAGAACGACGGCGATTTGATGTTCGGGCCCGGCGTGCTTTGGACTGCCGCGCATCATCGGATTCCAATACTGATCGTAATGCACAACAACCGCGCCTATCACCAGGAGGTAATGGAAGTGCAACGCATGGCGGACGTCCATGAACGGGGGATCACGCGCGCTGGAATCGGAACTACTCTCGTTGATCCGCCGATTGACTACGGAAAACTGGCACAGAGCATGGGGATGCATGGATCGGCGCCTATCAGCGATCCCAAAGATCTTGCGCCCGCGCTCCGCGAAGCCATCGTCGTGGTGAAGAGTGGCGAGCCGGCGCTGGTGAACGTGTTGACGCAGCCGCGCTAAGGAGGGAAGAGCAATGAGCAAACCGGCCAACGCGCAACTAAATGGATTTCTTGGTCGTACGCCGCCGCCAAATCCGCTGCGCGCCTATGCTTTTGCCATTGCGGCGATCATCGCGCTTGCGGCGGTAATAGCCATAGGCTTGGCGCTGACAATTTTTGCTCGCCCGAGTGGCGCAGCGCAAGCTACTGCGCCCGCAAGCCAGCCCGAAGCGACGGAATCGACAACCGCTGCGCGCGGCAGGAAGCTCTTTGTCAGCTACGGCTGCTACGAATGCCACGGACGCGCGGCGCAGGGTGGAATTGGACCGAGGCTTGGCCCTGACCCGCTTCCGCTAGCATTTATCAAAAAATATGTGCGGCATCCGACCGCCTCCATGCCGCCTTACACTGAAAAGACTGTGTCGGATAAGAATTTGGCAGATATTTATGCTTACCTGAAATCGTTGCCCGAGCCGCCGAAGGAGAAAGATATTCCGCTTTTGAATGAATAATCGCACGCGTTTGCGGCGGCAAAGCCAGCGAATGCGGGGGATAAATCAATATGAATGCGATTCGCTTGTTTTGTGTGACTGGGGTGGGAATCGCGGCAGCCTTATGTGCGGTGTCTGTATCTGCATCTCCCCGCCCTCGGCAGGAAGCAGCCGTTGTGAATCCCACTCCGCAAGATTTACAGCAAGGCAGAGCCACTTTCGAGCGCGCCTGTTCCGCGTGTCATGGCCTGGATGGCGCCGGTGGCATGGGGCCGAACATTCAAGGCATTCCGTTCAGCTTGGGAATGGAAGCGACGACCAACGTCATCAATAACGGAATGAGCGGCGGGATGCCCGCGTTCGGCGGCCAGTTGAGCGCTACGCAAATTCGGCAGGTGGTGCAGTACTTGCTCACGCTGAAGCATCAGGACGCTTTCAAGGTGACGGGCGATGCAGAAAGGGGCAAAGAGGTGTACGCGTCGAGCGGTTGCGCGAGTTGCCACATGATTGACGGGCAAGGCGGAGACTCGGCCCCCGATCTATCGAACGTTGGCTCGCTCCGCGATCCCGGTTATCTGCATACCACCGTGTTCTATCCCGGAAGCGATTTGCCGCAACAACATCTTTTTCTCGAAACCGGAGGCAAGCTCGACGATCTTTTCGTTCACTTAGTCACGAACGAGGGCCACCCGCTCGACGGAACGCGCGTCGCGGAAGATTCGTTTCGCATCGTGATCGAGGACGCCAAAGGCAACTTCCATTCGTTCGATAAGTCCGATCTCCGCGAATTAAAGGAGGAACCCGGCAAGAGCCTGATGCCCAGCTACAAGGGCAAGCTTTCCGACGCGCAGGCGAACGACCTAGTGGCGTACCTCGCGAGTTTGAAGGAGGCACAATGAAGCTCGCGAAATGTGCACTGGTTCTGCTCGCACTGCTAGTTGGCGGCTCGATCCGTACGTTCGCGCAGGACGTGCCGTACCAGCGCATTTTGCATTCCGATCGCGAGCCGCAGAACTGGCTCACCTACGGCGGAAATTATCAATCACAACGGTTTTCCAGGCTCGCGCAAATCAACGCGAAAAACGTATCGCAGCTAAAAGTCGCGTGGATCTACCAGCCAAGCCGTGCAGTAAACAACGTCGAGACCTCACCCATCGTGGTCGACGGCATCATGTATGTCACCGAGCCGCCCAGCACAGTTACGGCCATCGATGCGCGCACAGGCCTCCGAATTTGGAGCTGGTCGCCGAAAATGGCGCAACATCTCGTGCTGATCGGCCTGTACGGCAATAGTCGTGGCGTGGCAATTCTTGATAAGACGGTATACGTGGGCACAGCCGACGCGCACCTGGTGGCGCTCGATGCCAAGACCGGCGGAGTGAAGTGGGATGTCCATGTCGCGGACAACCGGTTCGGCTATTCCATGTCCGGGCCTCCTCTCGCGATCAATGGAAAGGTGATCGTTGGAACGGGCGGAAGCGAAGCGGCGGTTCGCGGCCTTCTCGATTGCTACGATGCAAAAACCGGCAAGCGCTTATGGCGTTTTTGGACGGTTCCTCGAGGTGGCGAGCCCGGGGCTGATACGTGGGGCGCAGGCGCTGCGCAAAGCGCCGGCGGTACCGCTTGGAATAACGGATCTTACGATCCTGAGACGAACACGGTTTATTGGGGCACCGGTAATCCCGCGCCAGATTTCAACGACGACGACCGGCCTGGCGACAACCTTTATACCTGCTCTTTGATCGCGTTGGACGCCGACACCGGCAAGCTCAAATGGTATTTTCAGTTTTCGCCGCACGAGAACCACGACTGGGATTCCGCCGAGCCGCCGATTTTGTTCGATGCGAAAATTAACGGCAGAATGCGACGGCTCGTCGCGCTGGCGAATCGAAATGCCTTTTACTACGTCCTCGATCGCGATACTGGGCAATTCATCGCCGGCGTACCGTTTGCCAAAGAAACCTGGGCTAAAGGCTTAGACGCTAAGGGTCGTCCCATTCTTAATCCGAACCAGCAGCCCACGCTCGGCGCCGGGACGCTCGTCTACCCCAGCATAACCGGCGCGGTGGATTGGCCAAGCCCTTCGTACAGCCCGGACACGGGGCTCTTTTATGTGAGCGCGCATGAAACCGGCGCCTATTACATCAAAGGAACCGGGAAGATAGAGCCAGGCTCTCCGAAGGGAATCGTTGGCGGAGGCGGCGTTCGCGCCCTGGCTGGCGAACAATCATACGGCGCGATTCGTGCTCTCGAAGCGACGACAGGCAAGCTTCGCTGGCAGTACAAACTGTTTTCGACAGCTTGGGTAGGTACGCTGGCGACTGCGGGCAATCTCGTTTTTTCCGGGAGCGACGAAGGTAATTTCTTTGCTCTCGATGCGACCACTGGCCAACCTCTCTGGCAGCTTTACATGGGCCACGGATTGCGATCGAACCCAGTGACGTATGAGGTGAATGGAAAGCAATACGTGTTCGTCACCGCGGGTAACGCATACGTGGCGTTCAACCTGCCATGAATGTGAGCGTTGCAGCAGGGAAAAACTTTTCAAAATCTTGTTTCAAATCGCCGCCGCTAGCGTAAAATTTCGGTATGGCGAAAGGGTGGGAAAGCAAGGCGGTCGAAGCCCAGATTGAGGAATCGAAAACGAAAATCCCAGGGAAGTCCCCGTTGCAGTTGACGCCAGCCGAGATCGAAGCTCGGCGGCGTAAGCAAGTGTTGTTGCTGGCCCGGACTCGGGTGCAGCGCGATTTAGAGCGAAGTCAGCACCAACGCCATACCGAACAACTGAATCGGGCGCTGGCAGACCTGAACGCGCAGCTTTCCGCATTGGACGAGAGCAACAACTAGGTCCGCCCATCGGTGCCAGTTCCAGGCACGGGACGATAGAGCCTTGTTTCGTTTCCACGCGAAACATTAATATTTGGCCGGCTCGGGTGCAAATCAATCGCGAGGCATCTCTGCATCGACGTCCTCGATAAACACAATTCCAACGCCGTTTTGATTTGGCTCGCGTCCCGGCTCGCAATGGACTACCGCTGCGCGCAGCGAAAGTAAGCTCGATCGGTCGTTATCGCTAGCCGCATCGATCGCGACGCTCAGTTCGGACTGCAGCCGCGGGCGGCTGTTCAAGCACAGATAGGCGCCCTGCAGGCTCAGGTCACGCACAGTGGCGCGTTCTTCGAATGCGCGCCCATCTTCGGTTTCTCCCTTCACCACCGCCGTAAATCGCAATCGGCGCCGCTGCCCGAGGCGTGATTTGGGCAGGCTCACGCTCACTCCGCGCTCGCTGAAGGTCATGGTCATGCCCTCCATTGCCGCCCAGGTGGCCGGGAATTCCTGCCGCGCCGCGGAGAGAAACCCATCGATGATTCGGCTCGTGGAATCGGGATCGTGGTGAAAGAGCACCAGATTTCTCACCTTTGACTCCCGTGCAATTTTGACGCCCTCCAGCCAGCTTGAGTGCCCCCACCCTTTGCGAGTCGAGGCAAGCTGCTCCGGAGAATACTGCCCATCGTAGATGAGCACGTCGGCGCCGTGCGCCAGCTCCCGAAGGCCTTGGTCGAGTTCCGGCACGCCCGGCTCTGTGTCTGTGGCGTAAACCACCGAACCCGCGGAGGTGTCGAGCCGGTATGCCAGGCAATTTTGCGGATGGTTCAACCATGCCGCAGTCACATGCGTGTTTTCTACGGTCCATTTATCGCCGCCCGCGACCTCCCGAAACGAACGCGAGGCGCGCATGCTGCTCACGTCTACTGGAAAGTAAGGACTGGCGAGTTGCGCCTCGATCACCTGTCGAAGGCTATTTCGGCCCAGGAATTTCGACTGAAAACTATAGAAATGAAATCGATTCTGAGACTCGAAGAAAGGCTGAAAAAAGGGAATGCCTTGGATGTGGTCCCAATGGTAATGCGTCACCAGGATGTGCGCATCAATGCCGGCTTCGGACTGCCCTTCGCCCCAGCGGTTGTTCGCGGCGCGAAGACGGTTGCCGAGCATCCGCAGCCCGGTCCCACAATCGAGAACGAATCGGACCCCGTCGGGCGCCGTTAGCTCGAGGCAGGGCGTATTCCCGCCATAGCGGCAAGAATCGCGCTCGATTGTGGGAGTCGATCCGCGAACTCCCCAGAAAACCAGCTTGGCGTTCTTTTGCATCATGGCGTTGGCGGATGCGCGCCTAACGCCTCTCCCCGAAAATACCCCAACGCGTCTGATTGCAATGGTAGGTGCCTGCGAGCGGGCAAGTCAATTGCGTTCGCGCAGGAGTTTGCCGGGATCGCACTCGCCCTATTGTGTGGGAGCGGACCCCGCGGCAACGCTTCCGCGCGAAACCTTTCATATCGCGAGATGAGACGTCGATATGGAGATGCTCTAGATTATTCAGCGCGGGGTACGATGGCTTAGGTGTGATCGCACGAGGCGCTCCCATGCCAAAGTGCGGCGCCGCGCTTTGCGTTCGGCAGGGGCCTTTGTGAAGCTTCACACGGCTATCCGGCGAGCGCCCGCCGACGGCAAAGTGGCCTTATTCGCGACTGCCATGCGAAACCGACCACGTCACCATCGGCCACCGAGGTAAAATCGCGATATGCGCTCCCACGGCCACGACCATTCTGATCATGCACATGGATTAGGGCCGGCTGTGTCCAGCATCCTGGGCGCTGCGGTTGCCGCCACCGTCGTTCTAGTAGTCGTCGAGTTTCTGGCGGGATACGCCAGCAACTCGATGGCTCTGGTGAGCGACGGCATCCACAATCTTACGGACATTCCGGGCATGGCGATTTCCTGGCTGGCAGCGCGCTGGGCTATGCGTCCGCCGACCGACGAAAAAACTTTCGGATACCATCGCGCGGGTATTGTGGCGGCGTTCGCCAATGCCATGGTACTGGGGCTCGCGGCGCTGGCGTTGATCGCCGAATCAGCGTTGCATCTGCGCCATCCCGAGCCGGTCAAAACCGGCGTGATGATGTGGGTGGCCGTGATCGCGTTGATAATCAACGGCGGGATTACCCTGGCCGTGCAACGAGGCCGCCGGGACCTGAATGTCCGCACGGTATGGGTGCACAATCTGGGCGATGCGCTCTTCGACGTCGCGATTTTCGCAGGCGCCCTAGCCATCCGTTACACGGGCGCCATTTGGGTGGATTCCGCCCTCGGCATCGTAATCGGGCTGATGGTGCTTTGGTCGAGCGCCGGAATTCTCCGCGAAAGCGGGCACATTCTGCTGGAGGGTCTGCCGCGGAACATGGAGCTGCAGGAGGTGGCGGCCGCAATCCTGAAAATACCGCCCGTTCAGGAAGTACACGACGTACACATCTGGACGCTCGGCACGGGACTGAACGCGCTGTCCTGTCACGTACGCATCCCGGACATGCATATGGAGGAGAGCGAAAGGTTGTTGTTTGAAATCCGCACTCTGTTAGAGCGGGATTTCCAGATCACGCATACCACGATTCAATTCGAGCGCGCGGGATTGCCTGCTCAGTCCGGTCCCTACATGCCCTCGCCCGCCCGGCGGTCCGCATCCTGAGTATTATCTGCGATTTCTCTTACTTCGCGCGCGTGGTTCCGGCTGGCAGCGCGGACAGAAGTAGCTGCTGCGGCCTGCCACGATTTCCCGGCGTATGGGGTTTCTACAGCGGAAGCATTTCAGTCCCTCGCGGTCGTATACGCGGTGCCGCCGCTGAAAATCTCCCGGCAGCCCGTACGAATCGACGAAGTCCGATATGGATGAGCCGCGCAATCCGATCGCTTCCGTGAGAACTTGGCGCATAGCGCCGTACAGGCGATGAATTTCCGCGCCGCTGAGGTTCGCGCCCAATCGCTTCGGGTTGATGCGGGCGCGCCACAGGCTTTCGTCCGTGTAGATGTTCCCCATTCCTCCCAGCACGTGCTGATCGAGCAGCAGCGCCTTGATACGCGCCCGCCGCGTTCCGATCTTCGCTCCGAATTCAGGTTCGCTGGCATTGAGCGGATCGAGCCCAACCTTTGCAAGAACTGCCTCGCGCGCGTCGTGCTCTAACATCCTCATCAGGCCGAACCGGCGCGGATCCGTGTATCGCACTTCGCGTCCATCGTCGAGCGCCATGAAAACGTGCGTATGCGGAGGAACGGGCTCCTCAGGGGCAGACACCACCATTCGCCCGGTCATGCCCAGATGCACTTGCAGAGAAAGCTTTTGCTCGTGCGCATCGCGCGGCTGCAGTTCGATGAGCATGAACTTTCCGTGCCGGCGGACGCACGCGATCCGGCTACCGGGCAGGTCGCGCTCGAGCGCGGAAGGATCCTCGATGAAATCTGTTTTGCCTAGCCGCACGCTCAGGATGCGCCGCCCCGGCAGCACGGATTGCAGCCCGCGCGCAACGGTTTCAACTTCAGGGAGTTCGGGCATCTTTGGGACCGCGCCGATCGCGCAAATCTATTCCTGATTGTAGCTATTCCCGAGCGATTTTAAGAACAGCGCAGGGAGAACCTGGTCGCTAAGGAAGAGGGATTCCGGGAGATGCAACGATGCCGGCGAGCCGAAGGATTTCCGCGTATTCTTCCTCGGTAAGGGGGCAAATTGTCAGGCGCGTGTTCTTCAAAAACTTGATCTTGCGCAAAAGCTTGTCCTCGCGCATCTCCGCCAATGTCACCTGCCGGGGAAGCCGCTCGATGGCGCGCAAGTCTGTTACCAGCTTCTTGCCGTCACGGTCGTGGGGATCAGGATACGGGTCGCGCGTCATCTCCGCCAGTGCGTACAGCGAATGTTCGGGTTTGCCGTGATAGCACAACGCGCGGTCGCCCTTGTGCACCTGCTTTAGCTGTCGCAGCGCGTCGGGCTTGTCGCCGGCCTGCCGCCACATCTCCTTTCCTTTCACGAAAAGGGTGTCCCAATGGTACACGCGTGGGTCCACTGCCAGCAGCCATCGCCTGGGTTTTGAGGGAGTCAGCGTCATCCGTCGAAAGTATCGCGCGAACTATACACGGAAGCTGTGCCGAAGGGAACGCCTTCCATGTAGATTTGTGATTTTTTTCACTTCGTGAGCGCGGGTGGCTGGTTTAAATCATCCCACGTCCACGTAAATGTCGTCTCCGCGGATTTCTACCGGATAGCAGGAAGCGCCTTCCGCATCGGCCGGGCTGCCAACGACCTTTCCGGTAGTAACGTCGTACTCCCATGCGTGCCACGGACAGATGAGCACGTTTCCGCTCAGCGCGCCCTCGCCCAACGGACCACCTTCGTGCATGCATATCCCGTTGATCGCGAATAGCTTACCTGCAACATTCGCGACCGCCACGGTTTTCCCGGCTACTTCAAACTCGGCAACGGCGCCAGGGGCCACCGATGCAACTTTCGCTGCGCGCACAAAGGCCATCTACCATCTCCCTCTCATCTGTTTTTGTTGTCTGCAAGCTGGCGATTACGATCCCGCAGCCGTGCTCTTTGCGTTTGGCGCCACGTCCACTTTGGCCAAAAGTTCCGCGAACCTTGCTTCGCGGTCTTTTTGGTCGAGCCCTTGATAAATCTCCGCAATCTGCGTCGCGTTCATCGAACAGAATTTCGGTCCACACATCGAGCAAAACTTCGCTTCTTTGTAAAAGTCATCCGGCAAAGTTTCGTCGTGCATGGCCTGCGCGGTTTCCGGGTCGAGCGAGAGCGCGAACTGCTTTTTCCAGTCGAAGAGAAAACGCGCGTAACTCAGGGCGTCGTCGCGGTCGCGCGCGCCTGGCCGGTGGCGAGCCACATCGGCCGCGTGCGCGGCAATCTTATAGGCGATTACGCCTTGCCGGACGTCATCCGCATTGGGCAGGCCCAGATGCTCCTTGGGCGTGACGTAGCAAAGCATCGACGCGCCGTGCCAGCCGATCATCGCCGCTCCAATCGCGCTGGTAATGTGGTCGTACCCGGGGGCAATGTCCGTCACCAGCGGCCCGAGCGTGTAGAACGGCGCCTCGTAGCAGAGCTCGTTCTCTTTTTTCACCTGCAGTTCGATCTGATCGAGCGGAATGTGGCCCGGCCCCTCGATCATCACTTGCACGTCGTGTTCCCACGCGATTTTCGTCAGCTCGCCCAGCACTTTCAATTCGGCAAACTGCGCCTCGTCGCTCGCATCGGCCAGGCAACCGGGACGCAAACCGTCTCCGAGCGAGAAGCTCACATCGTGCTTCTTGAAAATCCTGCAGATTGCCTCGAAGTTCTCGTACAGGAAATTCTGCTGTTTGTGGAAGCTCATCCACTGCGCCAGCAGCGCGCCTCCGCGGCTGACGATGCCTGTGATACGGTTCCGCACCAGCGGCAGAAATTCGCGCAGCACGCCCGCGTGGATAGTCATGTAGTCCACGCCCTGCTCGGCTTGTTCCTCGATCACTTCGAGCATCACCTGGATATTCAAATCCTCCGCCCGCCGCACCCGTGAAATCGCCTCGTAAATCGGCACCGTGCCGATCGGCACTGGCGATGCATCTATGATCGCCTTGCGAATCGAGGGGATGTCGCCGCCGGTGGAAAGATCCATCACTGTGTCCGCGCCGTAGTGCACCGCGCGGTGAAGCTTTTCAAGCTCCTGTCCCGTATCCGAAGCGGTCGCGGAATTCCCGATATTCGCGTTGATCTTGCAGTTGAACGCGACTCCTATGCCCATCGGCTCCAGATTGCGATGATGGATATTGGCGGGAATAATGGCCCGTCCGCGCGCCACTTCGTCGCGCACCAGTTCGGGCGTGATTTTTTCGCGGAGGGCCACGTACGTCATCTCCTCCGTTACTACGCCTTGGCGCGCGAAATGCATTTGCGAAAAATTTCGCCCGTGGCCGTTCATCGTTGACGAACGTTTCTCGATCCACTCATCTCGCAGAGCCATAAGAACCCCCAGTCGCTATTTGCAGCAGGACGCTCCACACCAACGGGCTCATTATCGCACCGGCATTCACGGGCGGCAACATGCGCCGGGGCTCAAAAATGAAATTGTCGTGGGCCGAATGCTTGCGATCTGCGGTCCATTGCAAGCCACGAGGCGTGAGAGGCGACTATACTTCACTTCCGAAAAAGTTCATTTGCGGTCGCGAAGCTCGAAATTCCTAGCGAAGAATTCAGGCGCTTATATTAAACTAACCCGTCTGCCACACTAACGGGAGGTCGGATTGAAGATTGACTGGAAACGCGAAACGATCGTAAACCTTGCGCTCTTGGGTTCGCTGATCACTTTGATCGGCGGCATGGCGCTGGTGATGCGAATATCGATCGGCAAGTGGTAACCGCTAGCCGGGAGTTGTGGACTCTCCGGGCCTGACCTAAATCTGCTGCTTGGGCAAGCTATGAGCTTGGCCCGGCGCTCCCGCCCATGGCAGTGTGCTGTTGGCGAATGCTACTTTGCCGCGCATGAGGTGGTAGATGTAAGCACCCATGCAGAATTTCCCGAACAGCAGAGCAGAGAAAGCCACAACTAGCAAGGCCTCGAATACCCACGCGGTCACCATCCAGTCCTGCAGCAGCGCAAGCCCCACGATCAGCGTAAACGCAGCGGCCATTGCCTGCGCGAATCGCCGAGGGCCAGGAGCTGGCTGCAACAATGCGTTGCCTTTCGGCGCGGCAATTTGGCGGTTATAGAAAACCTCGAACGGATTTGATCTCGGTGCGGCGACGTTCCACCAAAGGATCGCAGAAAGCGCGAAATAGAGCGCCGCTGCCGCCAGCGGTGCAAAGAATTGCAGAACGATGCCCACCACAACCAGGGATCCCACGATTCTCGGCTGAAAGTAGAGACCCGAAAAATGCATGTTGCAGACGCTGTCGGGCTCTTCGCTGAAGCCCTGTTGTTTCATGAAGTTTCGGATGATTAAGGAGCCCATTTGCGAACCTCGCATGCCCGCGTTCATTTGCCTTCAAGGATTTATTATACGGCAGTGGCAGGGTCCCATGGAGTTCTCGCGATGCCGCTTTCGCGCCATGCTGCCACCGCTCGCTTCGCCCTCACCCGCGCTCGCTTATACTCGGAAGGCGGAGTGAATGCCGGTCATGAAGATTGATTGGACTTCGCGAATGCCAGCCGCTTACAGTTTTACGTCAGCGGTGCGGGGACTGTCGAAGTTCTCGGCAACAACGCGGTTCAAGTTTTTCTGTTCGACTTACAGGCTCACTCGCAAACGGCGCGTGACTGAGGCACACTGGGAACAGGTCGGCTCAATAGCCATGTGCGATTCGGCGCGAGCAGCCGACGGCAGCGGCACGGCCGGCGTAAAACATTCGCGCCAAACATCGGCGAACGAAGGCGACTCGAAATGAGCGTTCAGGATTTTTCAGTCAAATCCGCTGAGCAAGAGGCTCTTAATGCTGCCGCGTCGCCGTCTGTCAGCCACGCCAGCCACGTCCTCACCATCGAAGAGATTCGCGAATTAGCCAAAGAGAGCGGCAAGCCTGCGGAAACGCTGTCGAAAGTTGTCGCGCTGATCGCGCGCCGCTCGCAGACGGACGTCTGCTCCGTATACCTCCTGGAGCCGGACCGCAGCCATCTCGTTCTCGCCGCCACCGTCGGTCTGCGTCCCCAAAGCATCGGCAATCTTCGCCTCGCTGTTTCTGAAGGCCTCGTCGGCTCGGTGGCCGAATTGGTCCGCCCCATTGCCGTTGAGGAAGTGACCAGCCATCCGCGCTTTAAATATTTTCCGGAGGTAGGAGAAGAAGGCTATCACTCTTTTCTCGGCGTGCCGCTGATCGATCGTGGCGTGCTGCTCGGCGTCTTGGACGTGCAAACCGTCGAGCAGCGCGCGTTTAGTGACGCTGAAATCCGCATGCTGTCCGAAGCGGCGGCGCAGGTCGCGCCCATCGTCAGTGAGGCGCGTACTCTTGGCCGGTTCATTGCTCCCTTGCAGGAGCGTCTCTGGACGCTCGCTCGTAATCTCTGGTGGACCTGGGATCAAGATTGCGCTGCGATTTTTAGGGACTTAAACCCAGTCCGATGGGCCGAGCTTCGTCACAATCCGATTCTGCTGCTTGCTGAAATTCCGCTCGAGCAGCTCGAGCGGCGTGCCCGCGAACTTTCTCTCCACAGCCGCGTCAACTACGCGTACCGGCGTCTCCGCGAATATGTGGATGCCGACCATACCTGGGGAGCCAGGCATGCGGGCGTCCTGCGGCCGAGGCCGGTCGCATACTTTTCTGCCGAATTCGGGCTGCACGAATCGATTCCCATCTATTCCGGCGGTCTCGGAGTCCTCGCGGGCGACCACATCAAGAGCGCGTCCGATTTGGGCATTCCGCTCGTCGGCGTAGGCCTCTTCTACGGGCAGGGCTACTTTCGTCAGCGCATCGACCTGAACGGCTGGCAGCAGGAAGAGTACATCCCATCGGATGTGAGTTCGCTTCCGATGCAGCCCGCAATTGGCAAATCCGGCCAGCCGGTGATCGTGCAGATCGAAACTCGCCGAGGCTCTCTGCATGCGCGTGTTTGGCGCGTCAATGTGGGGCGCTGCGACCTTTTGCTCCTCGATTCCGATGTCGAAGGCAATACTCCGGAAGATCGCGAGCTCACCTCGCGTTTGTATGGAGGCGACCGCCGCTTGCGAATCCGGCAGGAGCTGATTCTTGGAGTGGGCGGTTTTCGCGCCCTGACCGCCATGGGCATCACTCCCGGCGTGATTCATCTCAATGAGGGCCATAGCGCTTTCGTCGCCCTGGAAGCGGTCCGCGAACGCATGCAGGACGAAGGTCTTTCCTTCGGTGAAGCGGTGCCCCGCGTGTTTCGCGAAGTGGTTTTCACCACTCACACTCCCGTTCCCGCGGGCCACGACCGTTTCAGTTCCGAGCTCATCGAAGAGCACCTCGGCCCGCTGCGCGAGCAGCTTGGTATCTCGCATGAAACCTTAATGGGCTTGGGACGCGAGGACATCGCCAACGCTCAGGAAGAATTTTGCATGACGGTGCTTTGTCTGAAGCTGTCGCGACGCGCCAACGCGGTTTCCGCCCTGCACGGCGAAGTTTCGCGGGCCATGTGGGCGGACCTCTATCCGGGCAGGTCCGAAGATGCCGTTCCGATCGGCCACATCACCAATGGCGTGCACGTGCTTTCATGGCTCGCGCCACAAATGTCACGTCTGTACGACCGCCATCTCGGCGTAGGCTGGCATGAACGCAGCAGCGAGGCGCGTATCTGGGAACGCATCGAGGCGGTGGACGATGGCGAGCTTTGGGAAGCGCACCTCAATTTGCGTTCGCGCCTTCTGGAATACGTGCGTCATACCGCCATCGAACAAGCGACGCGCCGCGGCGAGTCGGAGGATTTTCGCCAGCTGCTCTCTCGCGCGCTCAGCCCCGATGCCCTCACAATAGGATTCGCGCGCCGCTTCGCCACTTACAAGCGCGCCAATTTAATTCTTTCCGATCTGCAGAACCTGGTTTCACTGGTCAACGATCCGAAGCGGCCGGTGCAGTTCGTGTTCGCTGGCAAGTCGCATCCCGGCGACGAGCCCGGCAAGCGCATGTTGCAGGACATTATGGGCTTCATGCACGATTCTCAGTTCACCGACAAACTTATTTTCCTTGAGGATTACGACATCAATGTGGGCCGCCACTTCGTGCAGGGCGTGGACGTATGGCTCAACAATCCGCGCCGCCCCCTCGAAGCTTCCGGAACCAGCGGCCAAAAAGTCGTACTGAACGGTGGACTAAACCTTTCGATTTTGGATGGTTGGTGGGCGGAGGCTTACGACGGTTTGAACGGTTTCGCCATCGGCAACGGCCGCACGCACTCCGATATGCGCGTTCACGACGCCCGCGACGCCGAAAATCTCTATCACGTTCTCCACAGCGAAGTGATTCCGCTCTTCTATCAGCGGGATCGCGATGGCTTGCCTCGCGGCTGGATCAAACGCATGAAGCGCGCCATTCGCACTCTCGGCTGGCGCTTCAACGCCGACCGCATGGTGATGGACTATACCCAGCGCTGTTACCTGCCCGCCGCGGGTGGAACTTCCAGCGACATGCGCCGCATGTAGCGCATGTCGCGGTCTCGAATCCGGTCTGCGCGCACCGATCGCTTCTGAACGAAAATCTCACGGCGGCTAAGGTCATTCGGAAAAAACTGCGCATCAGCTAAGCGGACGGGCGGCTAGGCTAATTGGCAATTGCAAGCTCGTGCGAAATGTTGGCTATTAGCGCCGTGCTCGCGCCCGGCGACTTCAGTCCCCGCACAACCACGGCCAGGGCGAATGAATGCGCGCCATACACGATTATTGATTCCTCCGCGCCGGGGTCGTTCGCTCCAGCCGTTTGCCCGGCCGCAAATGGCCCGCTCGTCGCTGTTCTCGAATTCGCGATTAACCCGACCATCTCTTTGCTGGCATCCGCGCTCAGCGCCTCATTCGTCGCCAGTGACCACAACACTTGCATCATTCCCCTCGCCGACGCAGTGTTCCGCTCACCGGCCTTATCAGCCTTCAAATCCTGAAAGCCGTGGCGCAATTGGATGCCTTTCGCGTGTAAATCGGCTAGGCGCGCATCAACGCGCGCAATGCCCAACCGTTGAAGCAATAAATTCGTCGCTAGCTGGCTATCTGCCTTCATCATCCGTGCCTCCAGCTCGCGCAAAGTGATCCGCTGCCCGATCCGCCTATAAAGATCTGCGTCTGAATCGAGGCCCGGATCGAGCCGGTACTCGCTTCCGTCGGCTACACTGCGAAACTGATTTTCCACCACCAGCGTGTCGTCGAGTTTTAGCTCGCGTGCCTGAACTTCCGCCTGCAACTCCACCATCACCGGAATCTCCAGCCATTGGCTGGTGGACGGAAACTCTTTGTTTGCGTCCATGAAAAGCTCTTGGCTTCCGTCCAGCGACCGGAAGGCCACCGCCGCTCGCGCGCCGCTTTGCCGAATCAGGTCTTCCACGCCTGCGCGCGCCTCTGCGCTTTGCGTGCTTGCCGTTTGGGCCCGCGCGGCCACTGGCAAAGTCAAAAGCGCCAGGGCGCTCGAAATCACGGCGGAGCAAATGATCTTTCGCCTCATCTGTTCACATTCTACGACGGCTGCTTGCTTCCGGCCCATCTTCGCTCTTGTTCTCGATCCTGCGCTGCGGCTCGGTCTGCGCGTCGAGTTTCCGAACTGCCGGGTTCCAGGGAACTGGTAAGCAATTGGGCGACTCTTCCGGGATCATTTTTCTAAGCGGTTCCAGCCTTTGATATTGTTGCTATAGCACTCGCGCTGCATTCGAAAATGGAATCTAAACTCGCTGAACTCGTGAGTCGCCTCCAGACAGCCGCCGGAGAAAATCTACGCTCCGTAGTGCTATTCGGATCGGCCGTCGCCGGCGAGTTTTACGCCGAGCACTCCGACTTGAACATCCTCTGTCTACTCGATCGCACCAGTTCAGTCCAACTCGCGCAGCTCCATCCCGCGATCGCCTGGTGGCTAGCCGAAGGAAATCCCGCGCCGCTCGTTTTCACCTATGAGGAACTCACGCGCTCGGCGCATCTTTCCGCCATCGAAATGTTCGATCTCAAATCGAATCACCGCATTCTCTTCGGCCCCGATTGGCTGGAAGATTTCCGGCCGCCGTTACAGCTTCACCGTCTGCAGGTCGAACGCCAGTTGCATCGCGAACGCCTGAATCTTCGCCAGGCGATTCTCGCGTCGCCCGTAAAACCCAAGGCGCACTTCGATATTATGCTGTCGTTCGCCAGCCGCTTCTGTACCCTCTTTCGCCATGCTGTCATGGCTGCCGGAGAGCCGCCGCCGCAAACCAAGCGCGAATCCGTCGCCGCCATGGCCGCGTGGACCGGCGCCGACCCCTCTGGATTTGAAGCCGTCCTCGATTTCCGGGAAGGAAAGCGCAAACCGCGTCAAATCGACTTCGAAGCTGCTCTTCACTCCTACGTTGAGTTCATCACGCTCGCTGCCTACGACGCTACGCGCCGCTTTGCACAGCTCCGCTGACCCGCGCCACCACGGGGCGTCCCACCTCTGTGGTGCTTTCAAACTGCGGCACCATCACATTTTCCCTCGCCTTGACCCTACCTCTCGGCCCGCGCTATTCTTCCTTTAGATACTTGATGAAACAAACCGTCCGAATCGCCGGAGGCATCAACGAGTTCTTCGGCACACTCGATGAAAACCTCAGGCTTTTCGAGTCCACTCTGCGCGTCACCACGCACCTGAGCGACCGCGATCTGGAAATCGAGGGCGAGCCCGCGCAAGTCGAACGCGCCGCGCGCATCGTTGGCGCCTACAACGACCGCATCCGCGAAGGAAACATCCCCGATAGCCAGGAAGTGAAGGCGCTTTTGCAGACCGCGGCCGACGAGCCGACCTCTTCTCTTCACGGCGCGTTTTCGCCCACTCGTTCGCGTTCCTTCGGCAAGCGTACCGTCTCACCCAAGAGCGCCAACCAGAAGCGCTACATCGAAGCCCTGGAAAATTACGACATGGTTTTCGCCATCGGGCCCGGCGGCACGGGAAAGACCTACATCGCCGTCGCCATGGCCGTCGCCGCGCTGCTCTCGAAGCAGGTCAACCGCATTATTCTCGCCCGCCCCGCCGTCGAAGCTGGTGAGCGTCTCGGCTTTCTTCCCGGCACGCTTCAAGAAAAAGTCGATCCTTACATGCGCCCGCTTTACGACGCGCTTCACGACCTGCTCGAAGCTGACAAACTCGAGCGCTTCCTGGAGAAAGACATTATCGAAGTTGCCCCGCTCGCCTTCATGCGCGGTCGCACCTTGAATGATTCCTTCGTCATTTTGGACGAAGCTCAGAACACCACCAGCGAGCAAATGAAAATGTTTCTCACTCGTCTGGGATTCGATTCCAAAGCCGTCATTACAGGCGATATCACTCAGATCGATCTTCCCGACACGCGCCGCTCGGGCCTGATTGAGGCCATCGACGTGGTCGGCAAAATTGACGGCATCGCCCTCGTCTATTTTGACGAACACGACGTGGTCCGCCACAACCTCGTGCAACGCATCATCAAAGCCTACGACGAATACGCCTCCGGCCACGGCACC
>JBOGMW010000005.1:0-16631 GCA_050746805.1 Candidatus Acidiferrales bacterium
ATAAGCTCGGCGAATTGCGCGCGGCATTGGCCACCGTACGCTCGAACGAGCCGATCGAACTGCATTTCCGCGGCGTCGGATTTTTCCCCAACGAGCGCCGCCCGCGCGTAGTCTGGTGCGGAATTGAGTCCTCGCCAAATCTCGTGCAGGTCGCCGCGGAAATCGACCAGGCGCTCGCTGCGCGCGGCATCCCGCGTGAAAAGCGCGAATTTGTCCCGCATTTGACGCTGGCGCGCATTGACCCGCCGCGCCCAGTGGAGGCGCTGGCACGCGCCGCGGCGGAATTGCAATCCACCGACTTCGGATCGGCGCGCGAGAATCAGTTTTATCTCTTCGAAAGCAAGCTAAAGCCCTCCGGCGCGGAATACACGAAAATCGGAGCGTACGCCTTCGTGAAGGCCGCCGCGTGAGCTACCACTGGTCGATTCCCATCATCGCCTATCTCTTGGGGTCGATTCCCTTCGGCGTTTTGATCGCGAAAGCTCTCGGTGGTCCGGACGTGCGCTCGGCGGGCAGCGGCAATATCGGCGCGGCCAATGTCGCGCGCACCGCCGGACCTGTGGCCGGTGTGCTTACCCTGCTCTGCGACGCGGGCAAGGGCTACCTTGCCGTGTGGATCGCCGCGCATTGGATTCACGGGGGCGCCGGCGCGCGCTGGATGATCTCCGCCGCTGCGGCAGCCGTCGTCGGGCACATCTTTTCAGTTTGGCTGCGCTTCAAGGGCGGAAAGGGCGTGGCGACCATACTTGGCGCGTTTATTCCGATCTGCGCCTTCGCCGTCGCTTCGGCAGCGCTTATTTGGATCCTGGTGGTCGGATTCTGGCGCTATTCATCGCTGGGGTCGATGGCAGCGGTGGCAGCGCTTCCCATCCTCGTTTATCTTTTCTACGCGCCCCACTACGCTCCGCCAGGATACGTAATGTACGGGACGATTCTCGTATCGCTTCTGGTGCTCCTGAAACACAGTGAGAACCTCCGGCGACTGGTAGCTGGCACCGAAAACCGCCTTACTTTCCGCCAATAAATAGGCCGTTCGCGGTCCTATCCCCCTGCTTCACAATCACCGTCGAGCATGATCCTCGGGTGCCCTATCGGACAACTCTAGTACCTAAGTCCCGTTGCCCTACGTGGGCCTGTTCGCTACGCTTTTAGGCGGCAATTTATGCCCACCCCAGCCTCCCATCCGCCGGCGACGCGGCGCCTGCGAATCATCTGGATCGTCCTCGGCGCACTGCTGATCGTCAGCGTGGCTCCGCTGTGGCTTTATCACCGGCAAGTTCTGCGCCTGAGCGAAGAAAAATTGCAGGACACCGAGCGCGTGCAGCAAAGTGAGATCACGCGTTCTCTCGCCAGCGAAACCTTGCAGTTCGAGCAGAGCCTGCAAGAACAATTGCTCGGCCAGCGGCAGGTTTTGGCCCTCGCGGGCTGGATGCAGGATGTGGATGACCCGACGCACGGGCCGCAAATCTCGCGTCTGCTGCAGGACTTCGTCGAAAACAATCCCAACATTCTATACGCCACGGCCGTCAACAAAGATGCGAAGGGCCAGTCCGCCGGCAGCTTCACCGCTGACCGTGACCCGTTCGTGGACGCCGATCTAAGGCGGGCGTTCACTTCCAGCATTCAGGGCTTCGATTCCGTTAGCGATCCTTTGGCGCTCGGCCCCAGCAATCACGCGGCCCTGGTGATGTCCGTGCCGCTGCTTTCGGACGGCCATTTTGCGGGAATGCTCGCGGCGGTGGTGTCGCTCGACCGGCTTCAGGCGCGTTTGCGCGATGCCAGCGTCCGCGACCGCACCGTATATGTAGTCGATATTCGCGGCCACGTTGTGGCCTACCCCAATCGCGACTTGGTTCCCGGTAGCAACGTCGCGGCCAACTCTCCCCTGGTAAAACAGGTGACGGAACTGCCGCAGGATTTGCGCGCCACGCAGACCACAAACTTTTCGATCCCGCAAGCCGGCAAACACCATGGCGTGGAAATGATCGGGACCTACAGCACCATTCCCGAGCTGCGCTGGGCGGTGATCGCCGAACGCAGCCTGGACGATGCCCGCATCGATGCCGGAGTGGACGAACTGACCGCCGAAGCGTTTCGATTCGTGCTCGGCGCTATGTCCGTCGCGCTGATCTTCGGATATCTGTTTGCGCTCGGCATCACGCGCCCAATTCAAGGCCTGGTCCAATCGACGCGCGCCATCAGTCGCGCCGAATTTCACGAGCGCGCGGAGGTCCGCGGAGCCGCTGAAATCAGCGAACTGGCGCAAACGTTCAACAGCATGGCCAGCGATATGGAGGAGTACGTCGACCGCCTGAAACAGGCCGCCGCCGAAAACCGCGAACTGTTCTTGGGTTCCATCCGCATGCTCGCGGCCGCCATCGACGAAAAGGATCCGTACACCCGCGGCCATTCCGGCCGCGTGGCGAAATATTCCACGATCATCGGCGACGGCCTGGGACTGAGCGCCGAAGAACTCGACCGGCTGCGCATTTCGGCGCTATTGCACGACGTAGGTAAAATCGGCGTGGACGACCGCGTGCTGAAGAAGCCCGGCAAGCTGACCGACGAAGAGTTCGACTTGATGAAGCAGCACCCCGTTAAAGGCGCCAATATCATGCGGCCTGTGGCGCAGCTTCGCGACATGCTGCCTGGTATCGAGCTGCACCACGAAAGAATGGATGGCTGCGGATATCCTTATGGCCTCCAGGGCGATCAAATCCCGATGATGGCCCGCATCATCGCCGTCGCCGACACCTTCGACGCGATGACCACCAATCGCCCGTATCAATCGGCGATGGATCTGGAATATGCGCTCGACCGCATCCGCTCGCTAGCCGTTTCCAAGTTTGACGCGAGTGTCGTGGCCGCGCTCGATTCGGCCATACAGACCGGCCGCATCCGCCTCACCGCCACCCTAGTCGAAGTCTAGAGCACGTCGCAGTTGCACTCAGGGCCGGTGGGGGTGTTGCGGTCCGTCAACGGCGTGCCCTTCTGACCGAAGCTCTCACATTTTTGCGGCTTTCGCATTCGGACCAGTCAGCGAATAGTAGAGCTCGTCGATAAAAGTATCGGCCTTGACGAAACCCTGCGCTTCGTTCTGCCACGGCGCCAGGATATTCTCCTGCTTCATTTGTTCGAGCGTTTTGTGTTCGGCGAGCGCTTTCTGCGCGACCGCCATGGTGTCCTTCAGCATCTTCGTGTAGGCGCGTACATCATTCATGTTGGCAAGCTCCCCGTGCCCGGGAATCACTTTCACGCCAGCGGGAAGCGTGTCCACGACCTTCTCGCACCCGGCGATCATGCCCTGAATGCTGCCTCCGGCGCGAATGTCGCTGAATGGCAGGCCGTAGCGCACGAAGATATCGCCCATGTGCACTACGTTGCTTTTCGTGAAGTACACCACGGAATCGCCGTCCGTATGCGCCGCGGGAAAGTGCGTGACGCGAATTTCTTCGCCATTGAAATAGAGCGACATCTGATTCCTATACGTGATCGCCGGCAATGCCGCGGCGGGCTGCGGGGGAACCTGGAATTTCATGCTGCCTCCGTCACCCCCGGCGGCGCCATCCGCGAGCCGCTTGCGCACGTTTTCTTGCGCGACGATCACCGCGCCGCGCGAACCCCAAAACACGTTTCCGCTCGTGTGATCGGGGTGGTAGTGCGTGTCGATTACGTACCGCACCTGCTTGCCCGGCGCCACGGAATTCAGCGCGGCGAGAATCTTCTCGCCCAGCGGTGCGTACTCGGTGTCAACCAGCAAAATCCCGTCGCCGCCCACCGAAGCGGCGATGTTGCCGCCCGACCCTTGCAGCAGGTACACGTTGCCGGCAACTTTAGCGATTTTTACCTGCACCTTCGAGAAATCCTGAGGCTGTTGCGCCAGCGCCAGTCCGGGCAACATCAGCAGAAAAAACAGTAGTATCTTTCCCACATTTCACCTCGTTCGACGGAGCGCCGGAATTTTACCACCGAAAGACTGGATCGCCCGGCCAGCCGTTGTCCGGCAATCGCGCGCCTCTGCTAGAATGATGATTCATTCGACGCTCACCACGCCGCCATGATCTCGCTATTCGGAAAACCCGAACCCACGCTGCTCGAACGGCTGAAAACGTCCGTCACCAAGACGCGCACCGAACTCTCCGCACGCGTCGAGCAAATCCTGACCGGCGATCGGCCCGTCGATCCTGAACTTCTGAAACAACTGGAAACCGCTCTGTTGAGCGCCGACATCGGCGTGACGACCACGAAGCAAGTGCTCGCCGCGCTGCGCCAGCAAGTAAACGAGCACAAACTCACCGAATCGGGCGCGCTGAAGCAGGCGCTGAAGCGAGAGCTGGTAAATATCGTCGCTTCTCCCGCGAGCGGCAATGGACACAAACCCGAGACGTCGGCAGCGGCGCCACGCGTGCTCTTCGTCGTGGGCGTCAACGGCACCGGCAAAACAACCACCATCGGCAAGCTCGCCAACCGCCTAAAAAAAGAAGGTGCCAGCGTACTGCTCTGCGCCGCGGACACGTTCCGCGCGGCCGCCGTCGAGCAACTGGAAGTCTGGGGACGCCGCGCTGGAGTGGAAGTCATCAAGCAAAAATCGGGCGCCGATCCGGCCGCCGTTGTTTTTGACGCGCTTTCCGCTGCTCGCTCTCGGTCCATGGATATCGTGGTGGTCGATACCGCCGGCCGCCTGCATACGAAATCAAACCTAATGGCTGAGCTGGACAAAATGAAGCGCACCGCTTCAAAAGTTATTCCTGGCGCGCCCCATGACGTGCTCTTAGTGCTCGATGCAACCACTGGCCAGAACGGTTTGAATCAGGCGCGCGAATTTTGGAGCCAAGCCGGAGTGACCGGCATCGTGCTCACCAAGCTCGATGGCACCGCCAAAGGCGGCATCGTCGTGGCCATTGCGCGCGAGCTGAATCTCCCGATCCGCTTCGTCGGCACCGGCGAGCAGATCGACGATCTCGTCCCATTCGACGCCCAAACCTATGTCAACTCGCTCTTCGAGTAGCAACGCCGGCGACCACCAATCCGCCGTCGCCCCCGGCGTGGACGAGCAGTGGATGGCCCGCGCCCTGGCGCTAGCCTCGCGCGGCGCGGCACTGGCGCATCCGAATCCCACTGTGGGCGCGGTGCTGGTGAAAAATGGACGCGCCATCGGCGAAGGTTTCCATCAATACAACCGCCTCGATCACGCCGAAATCGTCGCGCTCAAGAACGCTGGCGCGAACGCGCCCGGCGCAACTCTCTATGTGACGCTTGAGCCATGCTGCACCACCGGACGCACCGCTCCGTGCACCGATGCGGTGATCGACGCAGGCGTGAAGCGCGTCGTTGCAGCAATGCAAGATCCAAATCCTGCCGTTGCCGGTCGGGGCCTGGCCAAAATTCGCCGCGCCGGAATTGAAGTGCGCAGCGGCGTCGGCGAAAGTGAAGCTAGACGCCTCAACGAAGGCTTCGCCAAATGGATTCGCACAGGCTTCCCGTTCGTCACGCTAAAAACCGCGCTTACTCTCGATGGGCAAATCGCCTCGCACAAGGGCAGCACCACCTGGGTCACCAGCGAAGCGTCGCGCGAAGCGGTGCAGCGGCTGCGCCACGAATCGGACGCGCTGCTAACCGGCATCGGCACCGTGCTGGTCGATAACCCGCGCATGAGCGACCGCACCGGCAAGCCGCGCCGCCGGCCGCTGCTACGAGCAATCGTCGATTCGCACCTGCGCATGCCGCTGAAATCGGAGCTGGTGAAATCCGCGCAGGGCGATGTAATTGTGTTCACAACGCAATCGCACGATTCAATCAAAGCGCGTGCGCTTGAGCGCGCGGGAATCGACGTAGTCCGCGTGCCCGCCCGCAGAGGCCGCGTGGATCTGGAATCAGTGCTGCGCGACCTGGGCAATCGGCAATTCTTGAACGTAATCCTCGAAGCAGGCGCGGCACTCAACGGCGCGGCGCTCGAAGCCGGCATTGTGGACAAGATGATTCTCTTCTATGCTCCCAAGATTATGGGGACCGGCGGCGTACCGATGGCAGGCATTTCGTCAAGCTGGTTCCCCAAATCGCCCGCGCTGCAAGACCTGCGGGTGTATTCCTGCGGCGCGGACTTCGTCGTAGAAGGCTATTTCAATGTTTACGGGTATCATCGAGCACGTCGCAACGGTTGAAGCGCTCGATCGCACCGAAAGTGGCGGCTCGCTCTGGGTGAATTTCGCGGGCGCGGCGGAGCTCGCGCTCGAAACTAAACTTGGCGACAGCATAGCCGTCAACGGCTGCTGCCTCACCGTCGCCGATTTGAGCGAAGAGCGCTTTGCCGCCGATCTTTCTGGAGAGACACTGCGGCGCACTTCGCTCGGCGAGAAAAAGCCCGGCGATCCCGTGAATTTGGAACGTCCGCTCGCGGCCGGCGCGCGATTGGGCGGCCATTTCGTCCAAGGTCACGTCGACGGCGTCGGCCGCGTCAGGCGCCTAGAGCGCGAGGGTGATAATTGGTGGCTTTCCGTCAGCGTGCCAGACGATCTGCGCCGTTACGTCGCTGAAAAAGGCTCCATCGCAATCGACGGCATCAGCCTCACCGTAGCGCGCTGGCAGGATGGCGTCGCCGATTTCGCCGTGATCCCCTTCACCTACGAACACACCAACCTGAATTCGCTTGTGCCCGGCGATTCTGCGAACATCGAATGCGACATCCTCGCGAAATACGTGGAAAGTATGTTGAACGCGCGGAAGGCTCCGGCCGCTTCACGCCTAACCGTTGGCAAACTTGTCGAAGAAGGTTTCTAGCCCCCTACGCTCGCGATTCAAATCCCCGCTTTGGATTTCCGCGCGGACATCTGGGCTCCGTATTCTTCCCACGTCAGCCAAACGACCGCCGCGTCGAATACCGTCAGTATCAAAAGCGCCAGGGAGTGCGTGTGGGCGTAGCGATAGATTTGGTACACCGTGAACGCGCCGAACACGAAAATCGCCAGCGGATACGCCCAAAGCTCGTTCATCCAAAGAGCGGCGGCCAGCACGATCTTCACCACACCGTGCGATAGCAAATAAAGTGATGCAAAAACGATGCTCCCGTGCGCCACGCTCGCGGAAAAATGCGGTAAATGCGTGGCGAAAAAATCGTGCGTATCTCGCGAGAGTTCGTGCTGGAAAATAAAACGCAGCGCGCGGTTCATGGCGGCGGGCATGACGAACCATAGAAGCGTCCCGCCAATCGTTTCCAAAATACCGTCGATGGCCTTAATGGCGATTCCAACGCGAAATGTACCATGCAGAAGCGAATGCGGAATCATCGGCTTCAGGATCGCACATTGGCGAATACATTGTCGGGCGATCTCGACCAGGCCAGTTTAGTTCTTTAGTTAGAATAATCGATCGGCCGCCTGTTGCGATTTGGCGCTAGCCATTAATCCAAACGGCTCTCATCCTTCTCCCCGCCACCGATCGCACGATCGCAATAGCGGATTGGACTTGCACGGACTACGAAAGCGCCGCCTCCCGCGATTTAGCCCTGGCTCCGCGGTAATAGAGGATCAACCCCAGCAGCACACCTCCGACGGTGCCGAAGATCAGCTTGGCTTCGAAGAGCCATTTGTGCGTTTCTTCAGCGGGCGGAATAAACGAAAGCGCCAATCCAAACATCACCACCGCGAATCCCAGAGCGCCGGTGATCCAGACGCCGACCTTGCCTCCTGGGATTAGCGCCGCGCCGCGATTTGCTTGCCGGTCTCCCCGGTAGGCCAGCTTGATCACCGCGGCGTACATGTATAGAAACGGGATGAAATAGAGAATCGTCCCGGCATCCACAAAAATTTGATATGCGTTGTTGGCCGTTTCATTCACTTGAATAAGGAGCAGGATCACGCCCGAAATTCCGGCCTGCACCAGGATCGAGACCCACGGCGTGCGCCACTTCGGATGAATCTTGCCGAACGCCGCCGGAAGATATCGGTCGATTCCCACGATAAACGGCACGCGCGAAATTCCGGCCACCGTCGAACCCACTCCGCCCGCGTTTCCGAACTGCACCAGAAACGCCGCCAAGATTCCGAAGAACGCGATTCCAAAAACCGTCGAGCCCTCCGTCAGTGCCTGAAACATCCCGGCCTTCGGATCCACCGTCTGTGCCGGCAAAATTGCCAGCACTCCAAAGGTCCCGGCAATGTACGCCAGCGCAATCAACGCTCCCGAGCCGAAAATCGCGCGCGGAAACGTCCGGTGCGGGTCGCGCACCTCCTCGCTCATCGCCGAGCAAAGCTCCAGGCCCGAAAACGCAAACGCGATCTGCGGCCAGAAATTCAGCGTCCCCCAGTTCCACGTCGGCAGCATGTTGGCCCACGTGAAGTGCGTCACCGAACCGTGCTTGTGCCAGAACCACGCCCCCAACCCCAGCAGCATCAGCAGCGGCAGGTAGGTTCCCACGCCGCCCGCGTTTTGCAGCCATTTCCCGATATTCAGCCCCACGATGTTCAGAACCACCGCCGCAATCAGCAGCGCGAATGAAAGCACCAAAAGAAAGCTGCGGTTATTCGCGAGATACGCTCCATGGCTCCCGCCCAGATACGCGGCCATCGCCGCGCTGGCCATCAACAGCCCTGGAAAGTAGAAAAACGTGTAAATCCAGTACGTCCAGCCGGCCACGAACCCATGAAATTCGCCGAACGCCTCCTTCGACCACACGTACAGTCCGCCTTCGCGCGGATAGCGCGTGGAAAGTTCCGCGATAATCAAAGTGGTGGGAAGAAAAAAGAGCGAGGCCGCCAGAACCCACAAGCTGATCGAGGAAGTTCCGTTATGCGCCGCCGCCGCGATCCATCGCGGCCCGAGCACCGTCGCAATGTTGAATAGCAGCACATCCCAGAACCCCATCACCCGCAGGAGCTGCTTTTTCGCGTCGACTGCCGTGTCGCCACTCACGCGAGTTGGTCCGGGCAAATTCCGCAAAATTCACTTGTCGGACTATTTGCCATGTTTTTCGCACCATCCTACACGATTTTCCCGGTTGCATCATTCCGGCACGCCCGCACTTCTCACCATGGATGGCCTGGATGCGTCCATCCGCGAGGCACGCCTTTGGGACCAGGTTACCGGTATCCCCGCGATTTCCACAGTCACTGGTTTTCAGCTAGCCAATTCCACCAGCGTGCCTATTGATGTCGTTGACCAGTCCAACATCGACGCGATTACCATCATTATGAACGTCAGCACCGACGTGATAAGTGAGATCTATTACGAGGTGGACGACTTGGGCTATACCGTAACCATCCCGGCGAACACCCTCACCATGAACGAATGGTCCGGCAGCGTCTGGATTGCGCAAGACGCGTCCACCGGCCAGTGCGCGTACTACATTGCGGGCGGTATCAACGGATCCAGCACAAGTCCGCCGCTCTTTGGCGGCACCACCACCCAACTGGCTCATGAGCTTAGCAAAAACCAATTCCCACTTGCTCGGACCTGAACAGTTATTTCGACCAATATTCGGGCAAATACGATAGCGACTTCGACCGCGCGGTCGCCTACCGCGAAAGCGTTTGGCGGCAATTCGACGACCCGCCGCCTGCCGATGATGGCGCCCCGCTCTGGGATCCGGGCAACGACGTTGGAATTATGCAGATCAGTGAAGACGAGTGGGACAACAAATCCACCCCGGGCGTCAACTGGCCGGACGGCAGCCCGCTCGTCATCGGCGACTTCCAGGCTGAAAACAACTGGCCCTACAACGTCGAGGCTGGCGAGATCATTTTGAATTCGAAATTGCGACAGGACTGGGACCAAATTGAACACCTCTGGGGCACTGCAAAACGCCCAAACGGTCTTGGAGAATGTCGGCAACGGTTCCCTTGGCGAGAGCCAGCAACAAGCTGACAACGACCTGCTTATTCTTCAGGCGTATTATATGTACAACCACGGATCCAACAGCCCTCCCCTGTTTACCCAGCCGATAGGAGGTGGCACCCCGGTTGTCAACCCATCCGCGGCAAGCGCCGCGTTAAACAACGCCCTTACGGTCATGTACTATTATGATCCCGCACACGTCAACGATCCCTTCCCCAATCCTCTGTTGCCGGACGGAAGGCCGAACCCCAACTATATTGTTCTGCTCGGAGGAGTACAGCCGTGGGTCAAATACGCTAAAAATCTCGGGTGCCAATAAGTTATGACACCGTCACCCAGCAACAGCTTACGCATCGTGATCGGTTACCTGACGCCGCTGCTCCTACTCGGCCTGGCGCTCCTCGCCCTGCCTTTCCCGCAATGTGCGCGCGGACAAGGCGATGGCCCACACTTTTATGCGCTAGGCTCCCCAGGACAAGAAACGGAAACCAACCAATTATACGAGCTGGACAAGCTCTCGCTGCGAGTCCTCCGCTCGCTCGCTGTCGGTCCGATGCGGTCCGCGATTCTGACTCCGAATGCGGACGTGATCATTTTGGGAGGCGGGCACCGTGTTTTGCGTGTCTCGACTGCGGATCTAAAAGTCGTGTCGGAGATGACGGTCCCGTCAGCCCTAGGTGTTAACTGCGTCGACCGGCCGCTCGCCGTCAATGCGAAGACGGGTTTGGCCTACTTTGCATGCCAGTGGGGTCCCGGGCGAGTTATTGTCGTGGACACCCTCAGGCAGAAGGTCGTAGCGGACATCTCACCGAGCGCCTACGCTCGTGCCGTTTCCGGCCCAACTTCGGACAGCACTCGCCATACGCTGGCCAAGCTATTCGCGAGTGGGGACCTGCGAATCCAGAACCTGCGGCCATACTGGGATGCGAAAGGAATGGCGGCAATTGATCTTATTTTTCCTTACGTCCTTCAGCTGCCGAACGGGAATCTGCTGCTTGAGCCCCGCGGGCTGCCGCGTCGTCTGTTTGTCTCCAACTCGAACGGAGAAGTCGTTCGAACGTGGGATCAGCCGCAACCCGACCGCGGGATCGATCTTGCCGAGCTGACTCTCTCAAAGGACAGAACACGCCTCTTCGCGATCCTGATACCCAGCTATAAACAGGCGATTCTCCTTGACACATCCACGCTTCAGATGGTGCGCCGATGGACCCTTCCAGAATCGGCTGGCGGCGATGACGGTGGAGACGGCGCATTCGTTCCCGCCCCCGACGGCCACGGCATGTGGTTCTTTGGCAAGAGCGGCAAAATCTACCGCCTCAACGATCACACCGGCGAACTCCTCGGCGAAGTCAAGCTGCCCTTCCACCTAATCAGCTTAATCCGCGAGCCGTAACGCAGCGTGGTTCAGAGAACCTACAAGCTATGCCACGAGGGACGCTCCGGCGGCAACTCGATTTGTTTGTCGGGCTTCTCAGCCGAATTAACCGTATTTACGCTCTAGCGTCCAGAGCTGGCACCATTTCGTCTTGCGCGAGGAAATTGCGAAGAAAGGGATCCTGGGTGTTCTCCAGTTCGGCCCATCGGCCGAAAAAAGCCACGCGGCCCTCGACCAGAAAAATCACGCGGTCGGCCAGCTTCTTCGCGAGATGCGTGTCGTGCGTCACCACGATCGAAGTCTTATGCAGCGTTTGCTTCAGCTTCACGATCAAGTCGCTCACATGCGCCGCCATCAGCGGATCGACCATCGTAGTGGGCTCGTCGTAGAGAATCGCTTCCGGATCTTCCGCAAGCGCCCGAGCGATGGCCACCGCCCTTTTCGTGCCAGTGCTCAATTCCGCCGGATACCGGTCGGCAAGTTCGGCCACCTCCAGCATTTCCAGCAATTCTTGCACTTTCGCGTCGATCTGATTGCGGTCCTGACGCCCGCCGCGGCTTTCCAATGGAAACGCCACGTTCTGAGCCACAGTTAGCGAATCGAAAAGCGCGCCGGACTGAAAAACCATGGTCACCCGGTGTCGAATCTCCGAGAACTGCTCCTCGGTCCAGCCGGTCACGTCTTGGGCGCCCATGATGATGCGGCCTTCATCCGGCTCCAAAAATCCCAGCAGCAGCTTCAGCGAGACCGATTTGCCCACGCCGCTGCGCCCCATGATCACCGCCGTCTCGCCCCGATCGACGAAAAAATTCACATCCTTCAGCACCGAGTTTTCGTCGAATGATTTCCAGACGTGCTGGAATTCGAAATAGTGTCCGCTCATTTCGCCTCGCACTTCCCTGCCTGGCCTAGCCTAGCGCGCGCTTCCTCGTAATCCTCGGGTGAGTTCATATTTTTGAACAGCAGCCCCTCCGAATCAAACGCTTTCCATTCGAAGGGGTCGATCAGCTCCACCAGCAGCTCCTTCAATCCGTCCGTGACCTTGCGGACGCCGTTCTCCAGCGCCGTACGAATCGCCGCTTCGCATCGTTTGTGGTACACGGCGCAAAGCGGCTCGGCTCCGCGTGCGTTGGTCGGCACCACCGCGTCGGCCTGCGAAGCAAGCGCGCGCGTCACTAGAAAATCCAGCCATGTCTCAGTTAGATACGGCAAATCACATGCGACAATTAAATTCCACGGTGCCTTTGTCGTTCGCAGCGCGGTCGCAATAGCGCCAAGTGGGCCCGCGCCCGGCCAGTCGTCCGCAATAGTGGCCAGGCCACACGAATCGGCGTCACCCAAATTACCAATGATCGCGGGCGCACCAGTGAGGGACTCGACCAAACGCGCGGTTCGCAACAGCATCGGCACGCCACCTATCTCGAGTGCCGCTTTGTTGCGCCCCATGCGCGTGCTCGCTCCGCCAGCCAAGATGAATCCAGCGATTTTGCGATTTTGAGTCATGCTCGACAATTATCGCGCCACGCCCCGTGAGGCCTGAGTCACAAATTCGGTAATGCATTTCGACAAACTTAGCTGTTTGGCGAGTCGGCTCAACACCCTCTCGCCATCATATATCTATATGCATATAAATGACTTACATATAGATTGCCCGCTCCTCCCGAGGCTCAGTTCCGCGAGTTTCCCCCTTGACAGGCCCTGCAGTCCTGCTATATTAGCACTCGCTCGCGAGGAGTGCTAACAGCGACTCCTTGCCGAACTACACTCACCACAGCATTGGAGGAATGGCACAGATGGCAGTCAACGTCACGCCGCTCCATGACCGCGTTTTGGTCCGGCGGCTCGAAGAGAAGGAATCCGTGAAGGGAGGCATCATCATCCCTGACTCGGCCAAAGAAAAACCGCAAGAGGGCGAAGTCGTCGCAGTCGGCGCCGGCAAGCTCAACGAAAAGGGCGACCGCATCCAGCTGGATGTGAAAGTTGGAGATCGCATCCTCTTCGGCAAGTATAGCGGGAACGATATAAAAATCGACGACGAGGAATTCCTGATTCTCAAGGAAGACGAAATTCTCGCCAAACTCGGCGCCCACGCGAAAGCAGCGGGCGGCAAAAAGTAACCATCCACAACTTTCCGCCGCGGCGCGAATGCCCGGCACCTGATCTCGAAACAAAATTCTGGAGGAAATGGAAATGGCAAAGCAAATCGTGACTGGCGAGAATTCGCGCCAGTCAATTCTGCGCGGCGTCAACATACTGGCCGACGCCGTGAAGATCACGCTCGGCCCCAAGGGCCGCAATGCGGTAATCGAGAAGAAATTCGGCGCGCCGATCATCACCAAGGACGGCGTGACCGTGGCGAAGGAAATCGAGCTGCCGGATTCGCTCGAAAACATGGGCGCGCAGATGGTTCGTGAAGTCGCCTCGAAGACGTCCGACGTAGCCGGCGACGGCACCACCACCGCCACCGTGTTGGCACAAGCGATCTTCCGCGAAGGCGTGAAGACCGTGGCCGCCGGTGCGAGCCCCACCGCTCTCAAGCGCGGCATTGAGCGCGCCGTGGCAGTGGCAGTCGAGGAAGTGAAGAAGCTGCACAAGGACGTAAAGGGCGACATGATCGCCCAGGTCGGCACCATCAGCGCCAATAACGATAGACAGATCGGCAGCATCATCGCCGAGGCGATGAAGAAGGTCGGCAAGGATGGCGTGATCACCGTCGAGGAATCGAAGACGATGGAGACCACGCTGGAAGTGGTCGAAGGTATGCAGTTCGACCGCGGCTACCTTTCGCCTTACTTCGTCACCGATCCGGAGCGTATGGAATGCGCCCTGGAAGACGTTCGCATCCTGATTCACGAAAAGAAAATCAGCTCGATGAAGGACCTGCTTCCCCTGCTCGAGCAGATCGCCAAGATGGGCAAGCCGCTAATCATCATCGCCGAGGACGTGGAAGGTGAAGCACTCGCAACGCTGGTGGTGAACAAACTCCGTGGCACGCTGCAGTGCGCCGCCGTCAAGGCCCCCGGCTTTGGCGATCGCCGCAAGGCCATGCTAGAGGACATTGCCACCCTCACCGGCGGCAAGGCCATCACCGAGGATCTCGGCATCAAGCTCGAAAACGTGAAGGTGGAAGACCTCGGCCGCGCCAAGAAAATCACCATCGATAAGGACAACACCACGATCGTGGAAGGCGGCGGAAAGGCCGCCGAGATCGAAGGCCGCGTAAAGCAGATTCGCGCTCAGGTCGAGGACACCACCTCCGACTACGACCGCGAGAAGCTGCAGGAGCGCCTTGCGAAGCTCGTCGGCGGCGTAGCCGTGATCAAAGTCGGCGCGGCCACCGAAACCGAGCTAAAGGAAAAGAAGGCTCGCGTTGAGGACGCCATGCACGCCACTCGCGCAGCCGTCGAAGAAGGCATCGTTCCCGGCGGCGGAGTAGCGCTGGTCCGCTGCATCGCCGCTCTCGAAAAGCTGAAGCTCGATGCTGACGAGGCCATCGGCGTCAACATCGTGAAGCGCGCCCTCGAAGAGCCCATGCGCCAGATCGCTCACAACGCCGGAGAAGAAGGCGCTGTGATCGTCGGCCGCGTGCGCGAATCGAAGGAAGACAACTTCGGGTACAACGCTGACTCCGGCGAATTCGGTGATCTCGTCAAGGCTGGCGTCATTGATCCGGCCAAGGTCACTCGCCTCGCACTGCAGAACGCCGCGTCTATCGCCGGCCTGATGCTCACCACCGAAGCATTGGTGGCGGACATCAAGGAAGACGAAAAGAAGGGTGCTGCGGGCGGCGGTGGCGGAATGCCCGGCGGTGGCGGAATGGGCGGGATGTACTAAATCGCGGATCGGTACGCGCGATTTCGAAAATACGAAGGGCGTCCCAGTTGCACCGGGACGCCCTTTTTGTTTGTAGTCAGTTGACCTACGACTAATTCCCCGAACCGCCGCCGCTGCCCTTCTTCGCGGTCCAGTTGACGGTGTTGCCCATCACGCTCATCGTGCCTTTCATCGAGTCGCCATCCACGGTCCCGGTGTAGTCCAGCTTGAAAGCTCCCTGTTGCCCTTGAATGGAGACAGAGAAGGCGATGTTGTTGCCGTTGATCGTGCCAGTGACCGGCTCATCGCCGCGCCGACCTTTGATCGTGCCGGTGAGCTTCTGCCCGTCCTGCTGAAAGGTGAGATTCTCCGTCATCATATTGCCATCGCGACCCGGCATGCTGAGCTGCCATGCGCCGGCGACGTTGGCGTCCTGCGCGCGCGCAACACACGCGAGCGACAGAACCAGAAAACAGGCTGCTGCGATCAATATGGAATATCTCTGCGATTTTTTATTCACAGCGTCATCTCCTCGATTTGACGTCCGGCTGTAAATAGACGTCCTGCTGTAAATAGCAGACGCGCCAGCGCCGCGCTTCGTTACATGAGCAGCGCAGCGGAAGTTTGCCGGGCGCGACTCAGCAAGGGGAATATGTGCGGGCCGGTAGAAAAGGGCGCCTTGTGGAGCGAAGACAATACGAAAGAAATACCGCCATAAAGTGGCCATGGTGCATGGCGACAAAAGCAGCTTTTCAGGGTGCGAAATGTGCCGCGAATTGACACTCAGGGAGCGATCGTGCCTATCAAACGAGCAACTCGACATGAAAAGAAGCGGCGAGCGTGGGAAGCGTACGTCGACCTGGTGCAGGCGGCGGATTGGGTGCACGGCCGAGTGCGGACGTTTCTCGATACGCTGGGGCTATCCACGGAAGAGTTCCACCTGCTGGCGATGCTCCATCACGACGGGCCGCTGACAGTGAGCCAGGCTATGGCCAAGCGGCAGCGGGACCGAAAGAATACCTATTTTACGATCCGGCAGGCGGAAGAGTTCGGCTGGGTTAAGTGGCAGGTATCCAAGTATTCGCAAACCGAAGCGAGCGAGCGGGGGTTGGCAACGGACAGGCATGGTGGACACAGGCACGGGCCGCGGGTGGGTGTCGTCAGTCTAACGCCGGCGGGAGAAAAGCTGATTAGCAAGGCTCTACCGAACCATGGAAAAGTGGTGAACTCGTTGATGCGGAAACTTGAAGGACGGGAACGCCAGTCGCTGAGCCGATTGTGCCGCAAGCTGCGGCGGGAGGATGCTTTCAGCACGCTGAGATATGCGTCGGGGCTAATTCGCGCACACGATGAAGACGAGGAGGACGATTCGCGGAACGAACTAGCGCACGCGTAGTTGCAACGGCGGGAGGTCGGGCTTCCCTGAGCACTATCAACGCGCGCGCTGGCTAACAAAAGATCCGGCCGGGCGGTACGCGAATACTGGGGACGCGAATGCTTGACCGGCAACATCGGCCAATGGTAACAATCGGCGGCAGAAATTGAGCAGGAGTGGAGGGCTGTCATGGGAGGCGCATCGGCGGCGCGCTTTCGAGTCGCTTTTATAGCGGGGGTG
>JBOGMW010000006.1:0-9626 GCA_050746805.1 Candidatus Acidiferrales bacterium
ATAACGCCGAAACCGGCAAGGAAGTTTGGCGCTTCTATAACGTTCCGGCGCCCGGCGATCCCGGATACGATTCCTGGCACGGCGCGGATACCACCAACGACACAATTTCCACCTGGGGATTGCCCGGCACGTTCGACCCCGGGCGCGACGTTCTCTACTGGGGCACCGCCAATCCAGCGCCCTACGAGCGACTCGCGCGACACAATGGCAATCCGGACGGCACTGGACGCATCGCTCCGGCTGATCTCTATAGCAACTGCACGCTGGCCCTCGACCCGCATACCGGGAAACTGCATTGGTATTACCAGTATCTGCCTGCGGACGATTGGGACACCGACCATACCCACGAACGCACGCTAGTCACCACGAAGTACGACCCCGATCCCAAGGCCGTGAAGTGGTACAACACTACAGTCCCGATGGGCTCCACGCACGATGTAGCTGCCATCGTCGGCGAGAGCGGCATTATGTTCGTGATTGATCGCAGCAACGGCAAATTCCTGTGGGCCGAGCCAATTCCTTACGACGCTCCCAATCTGGCCATCTCCAATATCGATCCAGTAACCGGTAAGACGGAGATCGATTGGAACGTGGTGATGAAGCATCCCGGCGATCATCACGTGGTCTGCTATTGGAACGGCCGCAGCTACTGGCCCACCGCTTACGATCCGGTCACGAATTCGCTCTACACCGGCTACGTCGATAACTGCCTGGACATGACCGCTAACAATACCAGCGGCATCCGCCACGGCGTGCTGCGTGAAGGACATCCCGCGGATTCAATCGCCGGAATCGCCAAGGTGAATCTATCCACCGGTAAAATGTTGCGTTTTGCCACCGGGATGGCTCCGGGGACGGGCGGCTTGCTGGCCACGGCGAGTGGATTGATTTTCCACGGCGACATCAATCGCCGCTTCAGCGCCTACGATGCGGCCACGGGGAAGGAACTGTGGCACTCGATCGTTGGCGGGCCAATTTCGGTGAGCACCATCACCTACGCGGTGGACGGAAAGCAATACGTCGCGATCATCACCGGTGACAACCTCGCGGAGGGGGTGCTGTCGTTCCAATCGGGCGTGCCGTTAGTTCGCGGGGCTAGCGCGATTTATACATTTGCGCTGCCTAGCAAATAGTTGCCTCAATGCAGCACGCGCTATTCGAGCTGCTGCTATGAAGCGAACATAATTTGATTGCAGCTTTTTACGCCGGCGTGAGCGAACTGGGTCGCCTTTCCCAGGCATTGCTCAGCCGGCGTATCGTTTCGCGCAGCCGCACCGCAAGGTCGACCACCGTTCGCAGGCGTTGCTTATCGATCGTCGCCAGCCGTTCGCCGTGGCCCAGAACGAGTTCGGCGTTTCCTAGAATTCCAGTGAGCGGATTGTTGAACTCGTGGCGAAAGATCGCGCCGAGGTCGCCATTCACCGCGGCCCACGGCGGCCCGAGCATCGACTCGGACATACGCGCCCAGCGTATTCGTCGCGCGAGCAGGCTGGCCGCCAGGGGCACGAAATCACCGGTCCGCGCGACGAATTCCACGTCTCCGTCGGCGACCAGCCGCGCCGCTTCAGCCTGTCGATCCGGCGCCGCGAGCAAAATCACTGGCGCGATCGCGATGAACGGCTGCAGCGCATCCGGCAGCGCTTCGCCGGCTACCAGATAATCGTCGATCAAAATCGCCTCGGGGGCGTTGCGCGACGCGAGCAGCCGCGCGTGCAGCAAGCTCGAAGCGATTGCCGAATGACACCGCTCTCCAATCGGAGGAATCGAGCGCGCGAGACGCTCGGCCAACGACGCGTCCGCGACGCCAAGCAGGGCACCGCGTTCGGGAATTATTGCTGGTTCAGCCGCGGAATTCATCGGCGTGTGATCCTTTCGGTGCTGCGCGGTGCTGCCCGCCCAGGTTCGGAACTGTTTTTACCAATGGCGGCTACGGAGTCACCATTCATCTCTTGCTGGTGCTCGGGATCGAGCAGACGATTGACGGCAAGCTTTAACTCTTCCACTAGAAACGGTTTCGCGAGATAAGGCAGTCGGTTGGGCTCGAGAAAGTCGCGCGTGTGCGCGGCAAGGACGTCTCCAGTGACGAACAGAATGCGATTCACCAGCGGACTCCCGGAGCCCCGCAATGACTGATAGACCGCCTGGCCATCGACGTGCGGCATGCGCAAATCACACACCACCAGGTCGTAGCGATTGCGCGAAAGGCGGCGCAATCCTTCTTGGCCGTCGAGTACCGCTTCCACTTGGTGGCCTTCGTGGCGAAGCACGTCCACGATCAGCTGTGCGACAGTAGGCTCGTCTTCAATCGCGAGAATCCGCGCCTTAGGCGCGGCCTTATAGAGCTGATCCACGGGAGGCAAATCATCGGCCGGCGATTTCTCGGGAGTCTCCATCACCGGCAAGTCCACCACAAAGCGTGCGCCGGAGCCGGCCTGATTTTCAAAAGCGACCTCGCCTCCATGCTGGTGCACGATGCCATAAACGATCGAAAGGCCCAGACCCGTCCCCACGCCCGTGGGCTTGCTGGTGAAAAACGGATCGAAGATGCGCGAGGCAATTTCGGGCGGGATTCCCGGCCCATCGTCGGCAACCTCCAGCAGAATATGGTCGCGCACCGTGGCTCCCACGCCTTCGATCACATGACGCGTGCGAATCCAAACGTGGCCGTGCCCGCGCGATTCGAGCAGAGCCTGCTCGGCGTTGACGAGCAAGTTCAATATGACCTGCTGCAACTGGTACGGATCGGCGATGGTGGAGGGTAAGCGCGGCGCAAGGTCGCACTCGACCGCGATATCTTCCACGCGCAACTCATAGCTGCGCAGCGCCAGCGTCCGTTCGATAATTTCGTTTAGATCTATGCGAGTGCGCTCGGGCCGGGTTTCGCGCGCAAAGTATAAAAGGTTTTTAACGATGCGCCGGGCCCGCTCGGCTTCCTGATAAACTTTTTCGGCTTCCGAGAGCTGTGCAGGCATCAGACCCTTACCCAACAGCAGCTGGGCGTAGCCCATGATGGCCGTTAGCGGATTATTTAACTCGTGAGCGATGCCGGAAACGAGCTGGCCGAGCGCGGCCATCTTTTCGGTCTGCAACATTTTTGCTTGGATTTGGCGTTCGCCGGTCACGTCGCAGTAATGCTCGAGCCAGCCAATGGAGCGACCTTCGAGATCGAGCACCGGGCGGAAAAATCGTTCGATGACGCGGCGGGCCGGCCTCGTGATTTCGAGCTCATCGTGACCGGGCTCTCCGCTGCCGTGGGCAAAGGACTGGCCAGGCGCCGCGAAAGCCTGCGGGTTGCGAAAACGGGGACCGACGAGATTGACCAGCTCTTCACAGGTTTGAATTTTTCGCAACTGGCGCAGGTCGAGACCAAACAGCTCGGCAAAGCGGGCGTTTGCGAAACGAATCTGTCCCGCGGAGCCATAGAGCACGATGGCCGCTTGCACCGATTCGAGAATGCTGCGAAGCTCCGATTCGACCTGGCGCCAACGAAGCTCCGCGCGCTGCACGACCGATCCTTCCTCCAGGCAAAGTAATAAGTGATGCGACCCGGGAACGATCGAGCGAAGCGTGACCCGCAGGGAGAGGCCGCTTTCCAGCGTGGCATCGATACTGCGCGGCAACGGCGCGGTTCCCCCAGTCCAAAGCTCGGAAATTTGGCCGGCGCGGTTGGCGGGAAAGAAGCCGGGAAATTGGTGCTGGCGATACCCAGAATCGCGCAAGCGCAGCAGCTCTCGCGCACGCGAATTCGCTCGTTGGATCACGCCTGCAGAGTCGATCACGATTAGCGCTTCAGCGCTGGAATCAAAGACCGCGTTGAAAGCCTCGTGATTCGATTGAACAACTTCACGCAGGGGACGAGACTGCGGACGAGCGGAGGAATTGCGGGGAGCGCTGTCCGGGTCGTGTCGGGGCGAGGCGAGCAGTTCGCGCACCGCTCCGTTGTTGGCTGTTTCGACCCTCATCTACCACCACCGCCCGTAAACGATCCAGTAGCCTGACGCCACTGCCAAGGTGATCGCCACGGCATATTCGGCGCAGGAGCGAAGGATTTTTGCAGGTCGAATTCGTGTGGCGAGCTTGCGCGTCTCAAGCATGCAAAACTACTTGCATACCGTTCGCCAAGTTGCATTGGGTCTCCAAGTGGCGCGATTTCAGCGTGTTGAGATCATTCACGGCGGCTGCATACCAGTTTGGCTTCCCACATCGATACTCCGGCAAGGCTTCACTTCCGGGTCTAGGAATCGCACTGGGGCGCATCCGCGTTTGAAATTCGTGCGATAAAACCGGCAAGAACGCCGAGTAAGACCACTAATCTCGCAACTGAATGGCTGGCTCAATTCGTGATGGCTCCCGCTTGGAGCCAGACCGCGTAGCACTCAGCTGCAAGATCGCATCCCAATTGTGAATTCGGAATTTACACACGGTCTCCAGGGCGGTCGACATTTGGCCATAAACCTCGAAGATGTGCTCGGAGGAGATCCCATCAGGATCACCGAGTCATTTGCCCGCGTCGCTATCACGTTCAACGCGCCTGCACATTGCCGCGCTGACGCCGGTGCCTCGAAAATCCAGTTTGCCATTCTCCTCGTGCTTGTACTTCACAAGTACATCGGCGCATACGGTGGCAGGAGTTTCGAGATTTGAGCCACAAGTGAAGTTGGCGGCATCGTTGATGTCGCCGGTTCCTTTATAGATCGCAGTTTGGGGGTATGGACACAGCGGGCGTGTCCGGCCGGAGGGCGGCGCCGCCGAGCCGCCCGATGCGAGCAGCATGTCCGGCGCTTTTCCATGTTCCACCCATTTTACTAGAGCACCGAAAGCGTCGACCGGAGCCGGCCCCGTGCCGCCACCGCAATGGGCGACACCGGGGGCACGGAACAGGCGATAGAAGGTCTGAAGATTTGTGAAGTCGGGCCTGCCATTAGGGCTATAACGCGCCGCCATCTGCCGATAGTAGTTCATCACTCCCCGGGGAAAGATCAGGTGATCGTTGCCACCCATCCAGGTAATCATTTTGCCGCCGTGCGCCTTGAACCCATCGAGCGGTGCGAAGGTGTCCGTCACGTCCGCGATGTTGCGTGAGCCATCCTGCGCAACTTTGGCGTAATCCGCTTCCGAAACCGTCTTCCAGTTAAAGCTCCGATCGTGCTCGTCCCATTGAAACTGGATGACCCCAAGACCGAATGGAGCTGAGCCGTCGAGGCCGAAACCTGGGAAAGGGCCAGTAAGGTCCGTGCCAGGGTCCAGCCCGAACCAAATCTTCTCCCCTTTCGAATTGCGTGGACCGTCCCAGATCTGGTCGATGGCCTTAGCCTCAGGCGCGGTTAGGCAATTGGTTGCCGGTGCACCGGGCGCACCGCAGATGTTCGCCTTGGCGCTGAAATGGCAGGTGCGCGGATCATCGATGATGCCGTCCACCACGCCGTCCGCAGCGTCGCAGGCGGCTACGGCGGAGGCGGTCGTTTGGGTGAGCTTCGCTTTCGAGATCGGACCGCCAGTCAACTGCTTCATGACGATCTGACCCCACATTTGCGCCGTCTGAAACCTAGTCCAGTACATTGCGGGCGCATCAGCGAGGATACCGTCAAGCGCGTTCGGCAACTCTTGCGCCAGTTCATAGCCTTGCCGTCCTCCGGTCGAGCACCCGTTCCAATAGTTGAACTCCGGGCGCGTGCCGTAATACACCTGCGCGATACGTTTTGACCACAAGACTTGCTGCTCGATGCCGTTGCGAATGAAATCCTCGATGAATTGCACATTGTAAGTGCCGTCGGAATTGACGCCCGGCGTGCAGTCTCCGCCGCGATGGCCGAGATCGTTGCCGGAACCGACGTAACCTGCATCCACGGCCGGAGTTACCCTCAGATTGCCCGAGCAACCGCCGCCGCCTAACCCTTCCGTCCTGCCGTTCCAGACGCCCTGGACGCCGCCGGAGCCGCCGTCCACACTGCTCAGCGGCAAACCCACGACGATGTTGATGTTCTGGTCGGGATTGGTGCCGTAAAGCAAATGGACTTGGCAATACGAGACATTCTTGCCGGACGCCGGGATCACGGCGCTCGTGGCGGACTTAATCGCCGGGTCGCCAATGATTCCGTTTGCGGGATCTGTCGCCAGAGCAGCACATTTCGGCGGAGTTGATGCCGCACTCACCGGTAGAAGTGCTCCCATCGCCATCACAACCAAGGCGAGCGCGCTGATAGCCAGTGCGAATGCGCGGAACATTCGAAGAAACGTCATGGATTTCCTTCCTTTTGGCATATGCAAGTAGGTGCTCTCGCTGCTCGGGCGACGCACAGAGTGCGAAAATGTTGTACGAAGTCTGTGCGGACTCGCACCTTCAGGAAAAACTCTTCTCAACAACCGGCACCTCAGAGCAGTTCATGTATCTCCCTTTCGCGCCAGCCGCAGATCAGCGCGCGGGCCGCGCCCGGGATCGCTCTTCGGCGCGCCGAAAGGCGAAGTAACGGTCGAGCACCTCAAGCTTTGCAATGTTCGGCAGCCGATCAACGCGTCCGCGGATTCCCCCTTTTGGCTTCCCCGATGAGCCCCCTTATACACGCTAAGGCCCCCGGAGTTAACTGAATTGTCCCATAACTTTTCCGCTTGGGAGACGATCGCACGGGTGCACGCCACATGCAGGGACCCTAACTTCCAGTTCCGAGGCAGAAATGAGGTTAATTCGCCTGCGTGTTGGCTGCGGCGTCGTATTGCTTGAGTTTGCGATAGAGGGTGGTCTTGCCAATGCCGAGCAATCGCGCTGCGGCAAGCTTGTCGCCGCCGGCCTCGCGCAAGGCGCGCAGTATCGCGCGGCGCTCGAGTTCTTCAAGTGGCAGAACTTCGTCAGACTGGGACAAATGATCGCGGGAACCGTAATGCAAATTGGAAGGCAAATCGACCACGTGCAAGATCGGACCTGAGCCGAGAGCAACGGCGCGCTCGATAGCGTTTTCCAGTTCGCGAACGTTGCCCGGCCAGTCATAGGCGATCAGCCGGGCTATGGCGTCCTCGGAAATGGTGCGCACGCGTCCATTCGGCTCGCTGAATTTTTCCAGGAACGAGTTCACCAGAAGCGGAATATCGCTCTTGCGCTCGCGAAGTGGCGGGAGTTTGATCTGCACGACGTTGAGACGAAAGAAAAGATCCTGGCGGAATTGCCCTTGGCGGACGGCAGCTTCGAGTTCGCGATTGGTGGCCGCGATCACGCGCGTGGAGATGGTTACCCGCTCGGTGGAACCGACGGGCTTGATTTCGCGCTCCTGCAAGGCGCGGAGAAGTTTGGCCTGCAAGTCCACGGGCATCTCGCCGATTTCGTCGAGAAACAACGTGCCACTTCCAGCCGCTTCCATCAGGCCGGTTTTAGCGTGAACCGCTCCGGTGAAAGCTCCTTTCACATAGCCAAAAAGCTCCGATTCAATCAATGTGGGGACGAGCGCGGAGCAATCGACGGGAACGAACGGCCTGGTTTGGCGGGGGCCCGAAAAGTGAATGGAGCGAGCCACCAACTCCTTGCCGGTGCCGCTTTCGCCCAGAATCAGGACGGGATAGTTATGCAGGCTGACCTTTTCGATCAGGCGGTAGACTCGCTGCATTTTGGGAGATACACCGAGTAGGCCGCCGAAGCCAGGACGCGTGCGCAGTTGTTCGCGGAGAACGCGATTTTCCTGATCCATTTCGAGCGAGCGCACAACGCGGTCTATTTTGCCGCGGAGTTCAGGAACGTGAAAAGGTTTGGTGACGTAATCCGCTGCACCCATGCGGGTGGCTTCAACGGCGCTTTCGATGGTGCCGTACTGGGTGAGGACGATAACCGCCGTCTGCGCGTAGGATTCGCGCACACGTTTCAGTAGCTCAAGTCCGCCGATTTGCGGAACGCGCAGATCGGTAATCACGATGTCGACGGGATTTTGATCGAGGATTTCGAGCGCCTGATCGGTGGTCGAGGCGGTGCGAGTGCGCAAACCTGCTTCGGCTACCACATCGCGGCAAAGATTTCGGGTGGTGTCTTCGTCGTCCACGATGAGGACCGTCGCAGGCACAGGTTGCTGAACAGTAAGAGCGGCCTCGGTTCCACTGGCAGCCATCAAATTCCCCTTTCAGGTCCCGTTTCTCCATTTGCAAATGCACTGGACACGCCAATCGAGCGCGAAGAGGTTACTGACTACAAGCGGTTTAGGTCCCGGCGATGAGCGTCAGCGTAGGCACTTTGCCCCGAAATGGAACGCGCAACAAGATCGTGAAAGTACGTAAGCAGTTAAACCGCTAATTTCTAACAAGATGCCGCTACGGGAAAGGTAGAAATCCCGAATCGACTGAGCGGACCATTTTGGGCTCGGCCCTCACCGCCTGGCAGCGTTCACGAGCGCGGTGACTCGGAATTGCCAGAGCAACCAAGGCGAAGCGTTGACGAAGGCGCGTAGCTTGGATTTCGGCTAGAGTGCTGGTAGATTGAAATTCGAGATGCCCAACGACAACCAAAACCTGCAACGAATCCTCATCGTGGAGGATGAGGAAAACGCGCGCAAGGGGTACGAAGCCCTACTGCACAAATGGGGATACGACATTCTGGGTGTCGGCAGCGGCGAGGATGCGCTGGCGCGTTTTCCGGAATTTGCTCCCAATGTAATTCTGGCAGACGTGGAGCTGCCCGGAATGAACGGCCTAGACCTGCTGCGCCATTTGGGCGAGGAGTTGCAGCGGATCCCCGTAATCATCATTACAGGGCGCGGAAGCGATGAACGCGTGGTACAGGCAATCGAGGCGGGAGCGTATTGGTACATCGAAAAGCCGCTGAAGCCGCCGGTATTGAGGGCCATTCTGGACCGGGCGTTCGGACGCGTGCGCGACCAGCAAACGGTGGCGGCGCTGACGCGCAATCTTCGGGAAGCGGGCAAACTGGGCCGGCTGGTGGGTACGTCGCCCGGAATGCAGGACATCATGCGGCAGGTAGAAATCGCGGCGCCATCGACAGCCTCCGTGCTGATCACCGGCGAAACTGGATCGGGGAAGGAAATGGTGGCGCGGTCAATCCATATGCTGTCGCCGCGAGCGTCGCATCCATTCGTGGCGATTAACTGCTCGGCAATCCCGGAATCGCTGATGGAAAGCGAGATTTTTGGTCACGAAAGAGGCGCCTTTACGGGGGCTGCGGAGCGGCGGATCGGGTGTTTCGAGCTGGCGCACGGCGGAACGCTGATGCTGGACGAAATCGGCGAAATGCCGCCGCAAACGCAGGCGAAGCTGCTCCGCGTTCTGGAAGACAACAAAGTGCGGCGCCTGGGAAGTAAGGTAGAAACGCCGGTGGACGTGCGGGTGTTGGCGGCGACGAACAAGAATCCAGAGAAGGCGGTGGCCGATGGCCATCTGCGACAGGATCTTTATTTTCGGCTGAACGTCTTTCACATTCACTTGCCGCCATTGCGAGAGCACAAAGAAGATCTGCCGCTGCTGATCGAATATCTCCTGGGGGAAATTTCGGAACAGCACGGAAAGCGGGTGACCAGCGTGGGATCGGACGTGATGGATCTTTTCCGGTCTTATCCGTGGCCCGGAAATGTGCGGGAACTGCGCAACGTGCTGGAGCGGGCGGCAATTGCATCTGACCGGGGAACGATCGGGCGGCAGCA
>JBOGMW010000007.1:0-36174 GCA_050746805.1 Candidatus Acidiferrales bacterium
GCGTCCGCCACTGCATCTCCGCCGCACCACGCGGTGAGAATGCCACAACCGCTGAGCGCTTCGCTGGAGATGTCCGTTATGCCGCCGGGAACGTGACCGTCGAGGTCGGCGGAGGCTTCCGGGTTGTCGCTCACCATGGCGTAGAGGTTTAGCGTTTGCGGGTCGGTCAGCTTCGCGTAGGGAACGGCGCTTGGGTCGGAGGACCAATCGGGCGTCATGAAGCGGCCCATCTGGGAGGAGTAGTAGCGAGCGCCGAAGTTATCCAGATCGGATTCGGAGTCACGCTCTTTGCCCATGAATTTGTAATTTTGTGCGCAGGTGTCGGTGTAGGGACGCTCGCCACCGAAGGCGATCCTTTCATCGCTTGTATCTTCGCGATTGTTTCTTGAATCTGTTTTAGTAACTTAGCATTGCTTCCCGGGTGAGCCGCGTAGGTCGCCGTCGCCATAAGCACGGCGCAGGCCCCGGCGGCGAACAGTTTGAGCCGTAGGTTTGTCATCGGTCCTCCTTGCCCCGCCCTATTGAGTCTCCCACCATCGTTTGTTTATTGCTGTCGCGCTGGCGTGCCGACGCTGTGTGAGTTTTCCCTTTTAGCCGCCGGGCTTTGTTTTCAACAGGTTAACCAAGAGCGCCCGAAAGTTAACCGCCAGCGCCGCGATTTTGCTAACTCACGCCACGAGAATACGTTAACCAAAAGCGCCGCCCGGCGCTTTGCAGCAACCACTTTGTGGGTGACGTGTCCCCCTACCCCCGGCGCGTCAGCGCCGAGCTTGCCGTTTTCACTCTGCTCCGATTGGGTAACTTATTTGAGTCGAACGAGCGAATTCGCCCTTAGGGCCTTTTCAGCCCGTCTATGCCCCTGCTTTGCCGCACGATTAAGCCAAGAAACTGCGTGTCGGAAGTTCTGCGGGACTCCCTCCCCATCTCTATACGCCTTTCCCAAATTATATTGGGCCTTCGCGTCGCCTTTTTGCGCTGCGCTCCGCATCCAGTCTAGACCCTTTTTAATATCTCGTTTTGTGCCCAATCCCTCAAGGTAGGCCACTCCCAGATTGCACTGAGCTTGTGCATCTCCGAGCTTTGCAGCTCGCTTGTAGTACTCAAAAGCTTTCCGCAGATTGACCGCCGTCCCTTGACCATTTTCGTAAGCAAGTGCCAAGTTGGACAAGGCCTCTTTGTGATTGCTATCTGCCGCCGCTCTGAACCAGAACAAGGCCTGTTGTGCATTCTTGTTCACACCAAGTCCTTCGCTGAAGCAATAGCCTACTAGGTTCTGGCTGTGCACATATCCAGCATTGGCCGCTTGCAGGAGATAAGGGAACGCTCTCCTATAGCTCCTCTTGTGCCGAATACCATAAAAAAAAGTTTTGCCAATTCGAGATGCTTCTTTATCCGGTACTTTAATACCCCTTTTTTCGTGTGCTCCCATGGTTTTATTCCTGATCCTTTGCGAAGTTTCCGAACTAGTCCTGGTCCGGAGGTTAGTCTTGGGGACGAGGCGGTGTTCGTGGCTTCCAACCAGGTTTTTGCCTGTCTTTAGTCGTAGGTCTCCCCGGTCTCTTCTTTGAGTGCTTTTGCCAAGTACTTCCTCTTTTGCCTTTACTATGCTCCTTTGAAAGCGGCGCTAATGCGTTCCTTGCTGCGGCGGTAAGAAGCTAGGCTGGCTAAGTGCTCTCCTTCATGCTCGGCGGTTTCCACGGTTCCTCTTCGGATTACTTAGGATGATAGTCACCCATACGATACCGCCAGAGCCTAGCGACCTTCCACCCTTTTTATGGGATATAGTTTCGTCTGACGAACTACTATGCTCGCAGTTTGTCCCGGTGGTTTCGGCATATCTCGGTTGTTCTTGCGTGAGGGCGGAGGCACGCGCCCTTATACCCCAAAGGGCGCGGCACCCGCCGGCGCTGTGTCCGCCAAATACTCGCGATGGAAGCCGCGTCGGCAAGACAGATTAAACATGAAGAGCGCGCGCCTGTAAGTCGGTGCGTGAGGAGAACGGGGTCGGCAAAATCCGCACCCTTCGCACAAGCCGCGAAGGATGCGGCACCCTCCGATGGGTTTGGGCCGAGATGTCGCCGACGCGTGTTGTGAGAAATTGTTATCTGAGGGGAGCACCGGAAACGAGCAGCAACCGCCAAGACAGATTAAACATGAAGAGCGCACGCCTGTAAGTCAAGGCGTGCGGCACCCAGCGGGTTGATCGAGAGGCCTTAGCTTACGTGTTGTGCGACATCTTCACCGTCAGCAAGACAGGACGGCGACAAAGGGCCTGCCACCCGCCATTAGCGTCGCATCCGGCACATGGAGCACTTCTAGCGGCAATAAGATGGGGGCTCTCAGGCATTCGTTGGGAACAGGAGATTTTCGATTACCGTGCGCGCATCGGCGTCAGGATTCTTCTCCACCTTGGCCTCCGTATTGATAACCATAACGTTTCGGTCCGAAGTCGAGTAAGGCGGCCAGTGCGGAAAGCCCTTCGAGTCCGGATTGCCCTTCGTTGCAAATGCGACCCACGCGCCGCTTACGCGCTCGGCCAGCGGGAATATATCGGGATCGCTTCCCACGAGCTTTTGAACGATGGGGTCTCCAACGTTATCGAATACGAAGGGTATCTCGATCGTGTGTGGCGACTTCAGCTTGCCTCCCAAAATCGGCGTCTCCCACGTGAATTCGTACACGTACGTCGGCGCTTTCCCTAGTGCGGCTCTGCGCTCCGCGATCTTCGCGGTGAAAGCCACCGTGGGATACGCGCTCGCAATCAGGAAGTAAAGCCCTGGAGGATTCTCACGCGGATAGTCGGAACGGAATGCGCGTAACACCGCATCCGCGTTTTCGCCCAAAAGCTTTTGCACGCGTTGCCGCAGTCCCGCCTCATCCAATGAAAAAAGGCTCGGATCACCCGCGCCAAAGAGCGTTAATTCGGTGCGGCACCAGCCGATGAGCAGTGGCACGTCCGCGGAAACTTCCGGAGCCACTGGATCGAACGGATTCTGCAGCAGCGAAACACCGTCCACCACCGGCGAAAATCCTTGAATCATGCCGGGAATGAATCCTCCCAGCTTGCGGTTGACGGCACCCTGCGCTGCCATGATGCGTTCGAGAGGAATGGTCTGAATATCGGTGATTCGGGCCGGTGTCACCCCAAGCTCGTTGAGCAGCATATCGGCGACCATCGTCGCGTAATCGAGAGCGTTCATCTTGACTCCCGGGCCGCTTTCGATCACCGCACGGTGAAAGAGCCCCTTCGCCGGAGGCATGGCCAACAGCGTCGAAACTTTTTGGCCGCCGCCGGATTGGCCGAAAATCAGCACGTTTCCAGGATCGCCGCCGAACTCAACGATGTTGTCCCGCACCCAAGCAAGAGCGGCAATAATGTCCAACATTCCGGCGTTGCCTGAGGCCGCGAAAGCCTCTCCTCCTGCGTGGCCGAGATATGTATAGCCCAAGGCTCCCAGCCGGTGATTGATTGTCACGACGACGACATCGCCGCGACGCGCGAGGTTGGCGCCGTCATAGACAGGAGCGGAACCCGAGCCAGATATGAAGGCGCCACCATGACACCAAAACATCACGGGGCGTTTCCGCTTGTCCTTCACGCCCGGTGTCCAGACATTGAGAACCAGACAATCCTCACCCTCCCCGATTCCGGGCGGATTGTCGGTCGAAGCCATGAAATCCGCTCCGGCCAGAATCCCTGGCGCGCCAGGTATAGTCTGCGGAGCGGAGTGGCCGTACTGAAATGCATCGCGTACGCCAGCCCAAGGTTCAGGTTTCATCGGTGGCATGAAGCGATTCTTTCCGGTGGTTGACGCGCCATAAGGAATTCCTTTGAAGACGCAGATGCCGTTTACCGTGGTACCGCGAACCCTACCCGCGGTGGTTTCGACGATGCGCTGCGACACACCGGACGAAGCGCCCGCTGCGAACGCAGCGCTCTGAAAGGGGGCCGCAAAGAGCTTGTCCACGAGCGCGGCCCCTCCTCCGACGATTGATCCTTTCAGTAGAGCGCGGCGACTCACCGCGAACCTCGGTCTAGGTATTTGTGTCATTGAGCCTCCTTTACTGCATTGTTCCCCCAGAACAGATTGCGAGCCTCCGGATCAGGCGGATTCTGGCATCCCAATGTACATCACTTGGCGGGACGTGAGGACGTCGCGGCTTCTTCACGCGTACTGGTCCATCGTCCAGAAGATGGTTGCTCGAATCGCTATCTAACAATCCGGCTACTCGAAGAGCGATTTCTAACCACGCGCCGTTTATACGCAGGCCATGCGCCTCCGTCAATATCCTATGGAAATAGCCTGGGTCAAGGCCGAGGTATTTCTCCTGGTAGAGAGTCAGAATTTTCTCCGCGACCCCAAGGAGCACCGGTGTCAGTCCAAACTTGCTGCGGCCCCGTTGCCAGTTAGGCTTATAACCATACTTCTTGTAATGGGCCAATCGGTGAAGCATGGCCGAGTCTGAGATTCCCAGTATTTCGGCCGCCTGCCACCAGGTAATCTTCCTCGCCATCGCCCGAAAAATGACGTCTTCCATTTTCATCGTTGGTGTTCGTCTTCAGCACCTCTGAGAGTTTTCGGAGGGGTCTGACAAGCTACGGTTTTGAGTCTCGGATTCACCGGTTGCTCGATTGAGTTGAGGCCGCAGCGGCGCTCCAGTGGGCTCTTCTTTGAAGTCACAAGCACGCACCCTTATACCCCGAAGGGCGCGGCACCCGCAGCGTTTTGAGAGCGAGCCGTAGGGGCGGTGTTTTGGGGCCGGCAGCGGCTTAGGCTTCGACTCGCATAGCGCCACCCACCCTCGAATCGCCGACTACGATCTCGCTTTGTGAAACGAGGCGATAGTGTTATGTTTCAAATAGTTTCAGATATGAAACTAAAGCAAGAACGCTCAGCCGCAGAATTGGTCAGCCGCTTCTTAAGCGAGATGCACCGTTACGATGCGGGGCGCACTCTGCCACTGATGTACGGGGCCAAGCTAAGTACGCCTCAGCTAGCGGTGCTTGAGTTCGTTCGCGCTGCCCGTACCGTGTCTACTGTCGCTCTCCACGTGGGGCTATCGCGGCCCGCAACCAGCCAGATGATCAATAAACTTGTCGATCGCGGTCTTGTGGGGCGCTCCGAGGGCTCAGTGGACCGCCGCGAGAAGGTGGTCACATTGACCTCCGAAGGGCGTGAACTCCTGGACAGAATCTCCGCCGCGCGTGCCGCCCGGTTTGAGGCGTCCCTTGCCGGGTTGTCACCGCGGATTGTCGCGCGGCTGAAGCACACGCTTGAGGACGTGTTGGCAGAGTTGCATAAGGCAACGAGGTGAACTCGATGGATGCGAGAGTGTTCTTGCTGTTTAATCTGGCCCTCTCTTTCTATCTGATCGGGGCGATTTGGGCACACGAAGTCGATATCTTCAGGTCGTGGAAGCTCCTTGATACACAGGACTTCCACCGAATACAAACGGCGCATTGGCACAAGCTTCCGTATTGGATTTTTGCACCGCTTGCATTGGCCCTTGCAGGATCGATCGCTCTTATCTGGTTTCACCCTGCTGACGCACCCGCCTGGGGAATTTGGGGGAACTTGGGATGTCAACTCGCTGCGCATATGCTGACGGCAATCTACTGGGGCAGATGGCAAGCAAAGCTGGGCAACGACGACCGTGGTCCTGCAAGTCCCTATTTGACCAAGATTCTCAGAACCCATTGGATACGGACGTTTCTCATTAATGCTTATGGCTTCATACTTCTTGCCTGGGCGATACGCGCGTCAGTGTGAGGCCACGATTCCGTGACGCAGCGCGGAAACAAAGGGACGGCGGAAGCCGAAAAGCCCCACGCTCAAAAACCCGAGCGTTTGGCACCACAACTTCAAAACCCGGGCCTGGGCCACCGCCCGACAACGTCATCTAATCAGCCCGAAAAACAACTGGGTCTTCGAGGATTTCCCGAACTTCGCCTTGAAGCAAGTGCAGCGTGAAAAAAAGCTTCCGTCAAAGACGGAGTAGACAAACATCATAGGAGAAATCAGAATGACGGGCATAAAAGAAGAGATCAGGATCGGGGGACTAGCGATTCGATTCCTTCTTGAAGGCAAGTCTTCGAGAGGATCGGTGGCGATGTTCGAATTCGATGTCTCTGCTGGTGCGAAGATGCCGATTGCACACAGTCACGACGCCTACGAGGAGACAATCTACGGGCTTGGCGGCGTGCTGACTTTCACCGTGGACGGACGCAGAACCGAGGTGGGGCCGGGTCATGTGCTTTGCATCGCTCGCGGAGCGGTCCACCGTTTCGACAACTTTAGTTCGTCCGACGCAAAAATGCTTGCGGTGGTAACTCCCGGCGTTCTCGGCCCTGACTACTTCCGGGAAATTGCCGCTGTCGTGGCCGCTGCTAGCGGCGGACCGCCTAATCCTGCGGCGATAGCCGAAGTTATGCGACGCCACGGCCTCACTCCGATACCCTAAAGTTAGAAGCCATGATGGCCCCTGGCCAACGCACTTACCGCAAAAGTGCTTTGGCGAGTTGACAGGTCAATCGCGGCGGCGCTATACAGCGCTGGGGGAAGCTAGAAACTCTGGGTCAATGGGGGTGCGAATGGCTTCGCAATTAAGCAAGCATTTCGGGCGATTCATTGCCGTCGCGCTGGCATCGGCATCGTTCGTTTCTGTGGCTCCAGGGCAAACTTGGCAAAACTTCAAGCGCCCGGCACGCACCGCTACGAGTTGGGCTGCCATCGCCAAATTGCCAGACTTCACGGGCGTGTGGGAAGAGCCGCTGGGGTCCACTCACCTGGTTGTATCGCCTGAAGAGGCTAAACAGGGTCACGCGAAAACGACGGCCCACTCTAAATTTCCTGCTTCGTCGGTGCAGCCAAGCCTGCCTCTGACGCCTGCATGGGCCGCCAAAGCGAAAGATTTGGAGGCGCACGCCGCGCAGGACAATATTCAGGCGAACTGCGTGCCGTACGGCATGCCGACGATCATGACCATGCCTTATCCTTACGAGTTCCTGGTGACTCCCGGGCAGGTGACCATTATCGGTGAGGAAGAACGGATGATTCGTCATATCTACACCGACGGGCGTCCGCTTCCCAAAGACCCCGATCCGACCTTTTGGGGCACGTCGGTTGGCCATTGGGAAGGCGACACGTTGGTGGCCGAGACCGTGGGCTTCTCTCCGCAAACGCTGATGATATCGACGCCTCCTGTGACGGGCCATGACGTGGTGGCCGTTCCACACAGCAACAAGATGAAAATCATCGAGCGTTTTCGGCTTGTCGATCCCAACACCATGCAGATCAAGACTACGATTATCGATCCCGTGGCTTTGACGCAGCCGTATACCACAACGCGAATCATGAACCGTTATCCGAATTGGACGATCGACGAATACATCTGCCAGCAGAACAATCGCAACTCCGTTACTAGCAGCGGCAAGGCCGAGGTCGATACCATCCCTCCCGTTCCGCCGGAAGCAAATTCTAAGTAGGGCCGCCGCATACGTGATACGTGGAGATTCGTGATGACGGGTCGCTCTTAAACGGCGGATGCGAATGGGCGGAGTTCCCGTATAATCCCGGCAAAACATGGCAGCCTTCCTGAAGAACCTCGCGGGTGCTCTTCGGCGGCTTTTCCCCGACTGTATAACCTTGAGCCAGGCGATTGCGTTCAATATGTTTTTGGCGTTTTTCCCGCTGCTTTTGTTTGCGCTCGGACTGTTCGGCGGAACTTCACTTTTTCACGACGCGTTGCGCGAGATTCCGCGCGGGCTGGACCTGATTCTTCCTCCCGGCAGCTCGGGAGTTTTGAGCGACTACTTCGTGCGCCGCGCGGTGCATCCGGAACGCTGGATCTGGCTGGGATTGGGCGGGACGCTGATCGCCGGCACGCAGGTGATGGTCGGATATATGGAGGGCTTCCGGTCGATCGAAGGGGATTTGATGCGGCCGGGATATTGGCGGCGGCAGATTCGCGCGCTGGTGCTGCTTTGCGTGACGATCGTGCCGATGCTGACGGTGGTGGTGCTGACCGTGTTCGGCAAACAAACGCGGCAATGGCTGATGGTGCGCACGCGGTCCGTGCTGCTGACGCACGAGCTGGAGCTGGCATTTTATGCCGCGGTGGTGTTTGTGCTGGCGACGGGAGTTTTGATCCTGCTGTATCGAGTGGGGCGGCCTGGGCACGCGGGATTGCGATGCCTGCTGCCGGGAACGGCCGTGGCTACCGTGCTGTGGTGGGCAGTCGACATCGGATTCGGCTTGTACGTGCGAAAGATGCCGTACGACGCGGTTTATCGCGGGTTGGCGTCGGCAATCGGAATGATGCTGTGGATGTTCTTGACGGCGATGATCGTGCTGCTGGGAGCCGCTTACAACGCGGAATTGCGCGAAAAGGGAATCCGGCGGAACACGCGGCGGAGATCCGCAGCCGTCGCGCGATAGCATCGCCCGCTCGGGCGTCGCGGCGGCGAAAGATTATTTCTCACATGCTGCGCCTGGCATCGCTGGGGCACTTCGGCGACGCTTCGGTTGTGGCTCATTTACCCCGTCTCAACCCTGGTAACTTGACTCTGGTAAACTGAAGCCGGCGGCAATCGAGTGGGCTCCGCTGCGGTCCGTTGTCCGCATAGGAGGGCACGATGTGCGATATGCGTGTCGAATGCTACGCCGGTCATCGTGCGGACGAGCGCCCTCTTCGCTTCGTCCTTCGGGGACATGAGTACTCGGTCAGCGAACTCGATGGCCAGTGGCAGTCTCCCGACGCCACCTATTTCCGGGTTCGCGCGAACGACGGGAACTTTTACGTTTTGCGTCATGACCAAGGCCAGGACCGCTGGACGCTCGACGGTTTCCGCGCCGCGCGATAGCCTGCTGCCGCGAGCGCGATGGCTCTCCAGCCGCACAATCCCTGCATCTCACTTGCTGAACGTTATGGAAGGTTGCCGAAGCCGAGGCTCCCGCCGCGGCGCTTTTATCGGTAGTGTCTCAGTTTGATTGAGACCCCGGCATTTTATCATCGCTTCCCTGTGTCATACTGTTGGCATGCCGAAACGTCCACGCGACCCCAATCAACTCGCCAAAATGATCGTCGATATCGCTACGGGTGAGATGGACGATACCGTGAGCGAATCAAAGAGGAAGCCTTCAGGAAAGCGCAAGGGTGGTTTAAAGGGTGGTAAGGCAAGGGCCAAGCTTCTGACACCGCAGCAACGGGAAGATATTGCCAGAGTAGCCGCGCATGCCCGCTGGAAAAAGACGGATTAGGCCACATCCTTACGCCGATTCCGCATTCTCTCGATCTCTTCGCGTTCGGCAATGTCATTCACAAAATTTAACTCCAGCTCGAACTGCTGCCGTTTTTCTTCTAGCGTGTCATTGAAAACATCCACATCTGTTTTTAGCTGGAATAGATCATCGATAACCATGTTGCGTCTCTGGCCTAGGGATTTGTGCATATGGCCAATCGGCGCAAAACCTAACACTCCCCAAAATGTATATTGAACTCCTGCCTTTGTAACTCGGACGGCATGGTTCACGCGATATCTGCGACCGAGTGAATCTGTTCTGGTCTCTGCCCTAACCGCATTCGCCATCCGTTCTGCACCAACGTCGATTGGATCGACTTCTGGAACCTCCAATAAACCATCGGCGACTGCCCACTCGAAAGCTTGGCGCATGCTGACAGGCTTGTGGCCCTGCCGAGATTCATATTTATGCCAAGCTTTCTGGAATCGTTCTGTCATGCTGGCCATGTTCGTTCTCCTTACAACGATATAGGCACTGTCTGACCCCAACCGTCCGCCATCGCGTTCGGCACAACAAAATGGCGGATTTTGACTAGATATCGCGTCAAGTAATCGTAACGGTTCAGCTTTCTTCGTATTTGGCCGACAACTAAGCCGGGATGCCTTTCCAACGTTCGGGAAAAAGCCAGCACATCTTTCTCATAGTAATAAGGCTTCTTTCTCTTGAGCCAATCATCCACCCTATTTGAAGGAGCACAGAAATCAGCGGCCGCGTCGTTAGCAATTCTTTCCTCTTCGGAAATGGAAACTGCCGTTGCATCCAAATCGACATCGACCATTTCTTTCTCTTTGCCGTGGCCGTTCAGCACATGCTCGCACTCGTGCCTCAGGACAAACCAGAAATTGTCAATCCTATCGTGTTGAAGTGACATTCCGATGACCGGCGTGCTGCCGAGCCAGAAGCAGACACCATCGATCTTTGCGTTTGGGAGCTTCTCTACAAAAATGAACTTCACCCCGCATTCCGTCATGATTCGCGGAATTTCGCGCGTTTCGTCCGGTGCATAAAGCAGAGATGGAAGCTCGTTTGTGACTACCTCGCGCAATTTCTTTTGAGAATAAGTTGGAACACTGATACTTTGCGCGATTTGTCGAACGCGATACAGCCACGCTTCTTGAGCGGGCGAGATCTCGCCCGGACCGCGCTTTGCTGCGTGAGAAAAGTATGGTTGATCTGATCCACGGCTGAAAAATCGAGTCAATTGCATTTCAAGCATGGACGCATCGCTTTGCTCAATCCATCCGCGTTTAATCATTTCTCGCACCGGATACGCTGTCTGTAAATTACGGCGAACAGCAACGCTTGCGTCAGGGTCCCGCGCCTGAGAGAGATCGTAAGCTTGCTGGAGATTCGCAAAGAACTGCGCGGGAACATCAAAAGCCTCACCGAGAGCCTTTGCCATTTCTGGACTGATTCCCCTTTTGCCGTTGAGAATCGGATTGATTGCCTGTTCGGATATGCCCAAGATGAAGGCGAGATCACGCTGCGACCATTCCCGCGCTTCCATCTCCTCTTTGATGTAATAGCCCGGATGCTTCACCCAGGTTTCCGTGATGTTGTCCATATGCCCTCCACTTTCCCCGTTAGTGGTAATCCTCAACCGAGAGCACTCTGATCTTGTTTGGGTTGCATTCCGTGTTGATCGTGAATACGACGCGCCATTGTTTGTTCAGTCGAATCGACCTCCGTCCGTCCTGATAGCCTTCAAGGTTCTCGTAATGAAGACTTTTCCAATTGCGCAGCACCCTCTCGTCTGTGGCGGCTCGAATGATGACGAATTTGTCGCGAAAAGAATTGATCACCGCTACCGGCAGCCCGGTTTTGGCCGCGTCTATGGTTTCGATCAGGGTCAATCTTTCTTCAGCGAATTCGACCTTCATCAACCACCGCAAAGACTCTAACTCGCTGATAGCGCGTTGTCAACACCTACTTAACGCCAGTCGTTAAACTGAATTCTATGCGTGACAAATAAGGGGCTTCTGCTATTCTTTCTGCATGAACCGCCTACCACTTGAGAAGCGAACGCAGATTCTGGGTTTGTTGGTCGAGGGGAATAGTCTCCGCGCCACAAGTCGTCTAGCCGATGTTTCGATCAACACCGTGACGAAATTGCTCGTTGATCTCGGAACCGCGTGCGCCGAATACCATCATCACAACGTCATAAACGTGCGTGCGAGCCGCGTTCAATGTGACGAAATATGGGCGTTCGTCGGGGCGAAAGCGAAAAACGTGCGCCCGGAGAAAGAGGCTCAGGGATGGGGCGATGTTTGGACGTGGACCGCGCTGGACGCGGATTCCAAACTCTGCGTCAGCTATCGCGTGGGCGGGCGCGACGGGACCATCGCTTACGAGTTTATGCAGGATTTGGCATTCCGCCTCAAGAATCGTGTCCAGCTAACGACTGACGGCCATCGTGTCTACTTGAACGCGGTCGAAGATGCTTCCTACGCGATGCTCGTTAAGATTTATGGCTCCGATTCTTCCAATGATTCCCGCTACAGCCCACCCGAAGTAATCGAATGCAAACCGATAGCGATAACTGGGAACCCTGATCCGAAGCACATTTCGACTAGCTTTGTGGAACGTCAGAATCTTACGATGCGGATGGGGATGCGCCGTTTTACGCGCCTCACTAATGCGTTCTCGAAAAAGGTTGAGAACCATGCGGCAATGGTGGCAATTCACTTCATGCACTACAATTTCGCGCGGGTTCACAAGACGCTGAGGATTACGCCTGCGACGGCGGCTGGAATAGCGGATCATGTTTGGAGCCTAGAGGAAATCGTGGTGATGGCATAAGCAATGCGGAAGCAAACCTACAACGCAATGGCTTGGGGCTCGGTCTTGGTTGCGTGTATAGCGGCTATCTTTTTCCCGAACTCACGAACTGCTGGAATCATCGCGTTGATTACTTGGATAGGGATAATTATTTCGCGGCATCCACTGCACGCAAAGTCAAAACGCCAACAAAAGAAAGAGAATTCAAACTGAGACACTACCCTTTTATCTACCGTGTTGAAAAATATAGCACTGAGTGTTATATCTAAACGGCGGCGTGTGGCGCTCCCTTGCGAGGGCCGTTGCGGGTATTCAAGACCAAGACATTCACCCGGTTTGCCCGAAAGACGAGATTGAGCGACGCGGCCCTGTGCAGAGCGATCGTTGACGCTGAACGTGGGCTGATCGACGCCGATCTTGGAGGAGGCGTTATTAAGCAGCGGTTCGCCCGGCGTGGCCAAGGGAAGTCAGGCGGCTTCCGTGTTGTGATTTTGTACCAGCGAGGCGTGAAGGCGTTTTTCGTCTACGGTTTTGCAAAAAGCGAACGGGGCAATATTGCGCAGGACGAACTCGCCGCGCTGAAAGAACTCGCGACAGAAATGCTGGGTTACGACGAGACGGAGATCGCTCAAGCAATGGCATCGGGACCATTGATCGAGGTGAACTGCAATGAATAAGACCAAGAATGCAAACGCTAAAAGGCACAGGAGCCCCCTATTGGCCTCCGTTCATCAAACGGCCAAGGGCCTTCACGCAGCGGGCGTAATGGATAAACAGACGCTGCGCCGGTTCGATGTGATGTGCCTCACGCCCGTGCGACCTCTGAGCGCCAAACAAATTCGCGATCTCCGGCGGCGGGAAAAAGCGAGTCAGGCTGTCTTTGCCCGGTATTTGAACGTGACTACTGGCTTAATTAGTCAATGGGAGCGAGGAGAAAAACGTCCGAGAGGAGCTTCGCTGAAGCTTCTTACTTTGGTCGCGAAGAACGGCTTGGAAGCGGTCGCTTAGTCTTTCTCCAGAAGCATCTGACTCCTTGACCGTCCCGCGCGCAGCCGATATTCTGGTTGAACCCGAGGCCGTGTATGCGCGTTTATCTTGATTACAATGCCACTACTCCCGTGGACCCTGAGGTCCTCGATGCCATGCTGCCGTTTCTGCGCGAGAACTTTGCGAACGCAGGTTCGGTGCACACGCCGGGACAACGGGCACGGGCCGCCGTGGATGCCGCGCGGGATTCCGTTGCCGCGCTGATCGGGGCCAACGCTAGCGAGATCGTGTTCACCAGCGGTGGCACGGAGGCGGACAACTTGGCGATTTACGGCGCGGTGGCCGCGTCTGCAAACGCGCGCAAGCATGTGATCGTCAGCGCCATCGATCATCACGCCGTGCTGCACACCTGCGAGGACTTGCAACAGCAGGGCATTGACGTGACGTTCATCCCGGTGGGCCGCACGCCGGACGAACAGGGCGTCGTCGATCCCGAAGATATTCGCCGTGCGATCCGTACGGACACGGTGCTCATCACCGTGATGCACGCGAACAACGAGATGGGCACCATTCAGCCCATCGAGGAAATCAGCCGCCTCGCCCACGAAGCGGGCGTCTGCCTCCATTGCGACGCGGTGCAGTCCGCCGGGAAAATTCCTGTCGATGTAAATCAGCTCGGCGTTGATCTGCTGTCGATTTCCGCGCATAAGTTCTGCGGCCCAAAGGGTGTTGGGGCGTTGTACGTCCGCACCGGCACTTCCATCGTTCCGCGTTTTCGCGGAGGACATGCCGAGCGCGACCGGCGCCCGGGCACCGAGAACGTCCCTGGAATCGTCGGACTGGGCAAAGCCGCCGAATTGGCGCGCGTAAAGCTGCCGGAAGATTCCGCGCGGATTTCCGGACTGCGCGACCGGCTGGAATCGGCGCTGCTTAGGAGCGTTTCCGACGCGTTCGTGAACGGCAATGTCGGGAGCCGCGTGCCGAATACTTCGAACATCACTTTTCGCGGCGCAGGCGGCGAAGCGCTGCTGATCGCTCTCGATCTGCAGGGGATTGCGTGTTCCACGGGCGCCGCTTGTTCCTCCGGATCGACGGAGCCTTCGCACGTGCTGCTGGCAGCGGGCCTTTCGCACGACGATGCGCGATCGAGCCTCCGTTTCAGCCTGGGCCGCGCGTCCACCGCCGAGGAAATCGATTACGCGATCGTCACCGTTCCGGCAGTGGTCGAGCGAATTCGCGCCATTTCGCCGCGCTCCACCGCTGCGACTGCGCCCGCCCAGTGAGCGGCTGAAAATTCACAATGCCCACCGACACACAACTCGAAACTACACGCGACGCTGCGGAGTTTTCGTCCGCGCCCTGCGATGCTGCTGTTGCGTCAACCGCCCCCGCGATTGCCGTGGCAATGTCCGGCGGCGTGGACAGCTCTACGGTCGCGGCGATGCTGCGCGAGCGCGGCCAGTCGATCGTGGGACTCACTATGCAGCTCTGGAATCAGCGCCGCTTGCCGCAGCTTCAGGGCCATGGTCCCGCGCCGCACCGCTGTTGCTCGATTGACGACGTGTACGACGCGCGGCGGGTGGCCGAGCATCTCGGAATCCCGTTCTACGTGGTGAATTTCGAGCGCGCATTCGAAGAAACGGTGGTCCGTCCGTTCGTGGCCGATTACCTTGCAGGGCGCACGCCGATTCCGTGCACGCGCTGTAACAACGATGTGAAGTTCGCAGAGCTTCTAACTACAGCTCGCCAGATTGGCGCCGCACGCATCGCTACCGGGCACTACGCACGCGTGCGCCACAATCCCGAGACCGGGCGCTACGAATTGCTTCGCGCCGTGGATGAATCGAAGGATCAGACGTATTTTCTTTTCGGCCTAACGCAGGAACAACTCGCGCGTGCCGAGTTTCCCTTGGGCGAGCTGACCAAACAGGAAGTGCGGCAAATCGCGCGCCGTTTGGCCGTGCCGGTGGCGGAAAAGCCGGAAAGTCAGGAAATCTGTTTCGTTCCATCGGGGAGCTACGTCCAGTTCATCGAAAATTATTTGCAAGAGCAGGGAACTTCGCTCGCCAGCGGGCCAGGCCAGATCGTTCTCACCTCCGGCGACGTGGTGGGCCGTCACGAGGGACTGCATCATTACACGGTGGGGCAGCGCCGCGGGCTGGGTATAGCAATCGGGCGGCCGGTGTTCGTGGTGGCGCTGGACCGCGAGCGAAACCGATTAGTTCTGGGCGAGGATGCCGAATTGCACAGCGACACCTGCGAAGTCCGAGACATCAACTGGATCGCGTGGGAGCAACCCCAAGGCCCGGTGCAGGCGCGCGTGCGAATCCGCAATCGTCACGAACCCGCTGATGCCACGATCACGGCTACTTCCGCGCGCACTGCTCGCATCGCCTTTCGCGAGCCGCAGCGCGCCATCACGCCTGGTCAAGCGGCGGTGTTCTATTCTGGAGAACGAGTTCTTGGCGGCGGCTGGATTTCGCGATGATCGATTGCTTCAGCGCCGCGGTGCGAGCCGTCTTAGATTTTTAGGTGTGAATGTGGCGGAAACGCCGGCGCAGCTCAGATGAAAAGTTCTTCGTCTTGGGTGGCGCCATCGCGATCTTTGTCGGGGCCGGATTTCCGCAGGAAATCCAGTCCGGCCTTGATTCCCTTAATTATCGCGGAAGCCTGATTCACGGGCTCCCAGACCTTCCGACGGAAAGTAGAGCCCGCATCCTCGATCACTTCCAGCGTGCCGGTGAGAATTTGGTCGGTGCGGATGATCTGCGCTCGCAAACGTTCCGTCGCTTCGGTCACCACGCGGTCGGCCTTCTGAGCCTGCCCACGAGCGAGCCGCGTCAATTCCGCGGCATCGCCCATGATGCTGGCGATGCGATCCTCCGAATTTTCGAGGATCCGGTTGGTACGCTGCAAAATGGGGTTGACCTTATCCTGCAGATCTTTGCCGATGCGCGTGAAGGTGGTGACGGCGAGCCGTACCTGCACGAACATCGCAATCAAAATGCACATCTGCAGGAAAATCGCAACCGCGGCGATAATGATGAATGCTTCCACCCAGCCGGACATTGAATGTCCTCCCAACCTCTACGAGATAGTGGACTCTCGCTTGTAGGTTTCCTTCCCGGCATCGACTGCGGAGGAGAGAGCGTCCTTCTGCCGAGACATGATTTCTTTGCTGCGCTCGATCAGATCTTCCGCCCGCTCGCGTAGTTCCCGGGCCTTCTTTTGCGCGTAGTCGCGGCCCTCGTCCGCCTTCTTTGAAAGGTAGTCACGGGTTTCATCACCGGACTTCGGAGCGTAGAGCAACCCGACCAGCGCGCCGATGCCCAATCCAACTAGGAAGTAACTGACTCTCGATCCCGCGTTGTCGCTCATCGAAACACCTCCAGAAACCGACACTAGCACACAGCTCCGGGGCTGGCAAGCAAGTGGAACCCTGCCATACGGTTATACATAGCTATTCCATACGGTAGCGTATTGCGCGTCAGGAGGTACGCACGGAGGGCACAAATCTGGCGTAATAGAGGAGGCTGGCGATGGTTTTCGCGTCGCATATTTTGGCTTCCCGGATCCAACGCTCAGCTTCGCCCAAAGTGACGATTTTCTGGGAGATTTTTTCGTCGGCCTCCGGCTGCGCTTTGCCTTTGGTTAAACCTTCGGCCAGATAAACATCCATGCGCTCGCTGAGCAGGCCGGGGGAAGGGAAAATCTCAAAAAGCTTGCGGATACGCTTCGCCCGATAACCGGTTTCCTCCATCAGTTCGCGGCGCGCGCCTTTGGCGGGATCTTCGCCCGGCTCTTTGTGGCCAGCGACCAATTCCCAGAGGTACTGCCCGGCGGCGTAGCGGAACTGGCGAATGAGCACGATGCGGCCGTCGTCGAGTGCAGGAATCACCACCACCGAACCGGGATGCACGACGATATCGCGGGTGGCTTTGAGGCCGCTGGGCTCGACGATCTCGTCGTGTCGAACGGTAAACACGCGCCCCTGGCACAACTCCGTGCTGCTCAGCACTCGCAAACGGCCGGTTGCCTTTTTCCTACTTTTTTTCACTGGGACTCCAGTTATTCATGTTTTTCATTTGTGCGGATGAGAGTTTAACTCAGGTGATGCAGCCGCCGCGGTCTCTTTTGGGGTCATTCGGCTCCGCGGAGGCTGATTTTGTTATACTTTCGCCAGAAGCGGCCATGCCGATCAACACAATTATTATCGACGATGAGCGGCCCGCACGAGACGAGCTTGCATTTTTGCTGCGCATGTTTCCGGAGATTAGCGTGGTTGCGCAAGGCAAAAACGGGCTGGAAGCGCTGGCGCTGATCAAGGAACACGAGCCGGACCTCGTCTTTCTGGACGTGGAAATGCCGGGTCTCGATGGGCTCGGCGTGGCCAAGAAGCTGGTCGAACGGGGCGCGCGGCTCCCGCAAGTGGTCTTCGCTACCGCTTACGATCATTACGCGGTGAAAGCTTTTGAAGTGAATGCGGTCGATTACGTGCTGAAGCCGTTCGATAAGAGCCGCATTGCGAAGGCGATTCACCGCGTGAAACGAATGGTGGAAGAGCGCGTTTCACAAGTGGAGCGGCTGGAAAATCTGGTTGGCCAGCTCGGAGCGAATACGCAACGGCCGCAATCGAATCATCCTGCGAAACTGCTGGTGAAGTCGCAATCGCGCATGCTGTTGATCGACGCGGAAGACATGATTTACGCCGCGATTCAGGACGGCTCGATCACCGTGTTCGCGCGGACGGCCGAAGGAGTGTCGAATTACCGCACCGTCGAGGAATTGATGGAGGCGCTCGATCCCGGCGTGTTTTGGAGGCCGCACCGCTCGTATCTTGTGAACATCAACCACATCAAGGAAGTGGTGCCGTGGTTCAAGTCGAGCTTCATGCTGAAGATGGACGACAAGCGCGCGAGCGAAATTCCCGTGTCGCGGGCGCAGACGAAGCGGCTGCGGGAGCTTTTGAAGCTGTAGGGCGAGTGGTTCCTGTTATCATCGGTTGCAGAATGTGAGCGCGCATCGCGCTGCAACGCTTTTGGGCGGGTTTACTCAGGGGCTGAAGGCATGAAGAATTGCAGCCGTAATGCCTGAGCCGAAGCTCCGACCCCCTAAAAAGCAGGGAAAATCTTTGAGGAGAATTTTTCGAGAGTGGCGAAACGCAGGGAGCCAAAGAAACGAGTTTTAAGCGGGATGAGGCCCACGGGCCGGCTTCATTTGGGGCATTATTTCGGCGCACTTTCGAATTGGTTGAAACTGCAGGAACAATACGATTGCTTCTTCTTTGTTGCCGATTGGCACGCGCTGACCACGCATTACGAAGACACTTCCTCGATTGCTGAAAATACTTTGCAAGTGGCCACGGATTGGCTTTCCGTTGGGCTCAGCCCTGCGAAATCTACTTTGTTCATTCAATCGAGCGTGCTGGAGCATGCCGAACTGGACGTGTTGCTGTCGATGATTACGCCGCTATCGTGGCTGGAGCGCGTGCCGACGTACAAAGAGCAGATCGAAAATTTGAAGGACCGCGATCTCGGGACGTATGGGTTTCTGGGCTATCCGCTGCTGCAATCGGCCGATATCGTGATTTATGACGCGGATTTTGTGCCGGTGGGCGAGGATCAGGTGCCGCATGTGGAGCTTACGCGCGGAGTCGTACGGAAGTTCAATTCGCATTTTGGGTTTGAGGTAAATCGCAGCCTATTTCGCGCAGAGAATGCCGATCGTTTGAAGGCAATCAAGGCGATGCTGCCCTTTGAGTCGATGCTTCGCGAGTTCGGCATTATAGGTGACGGGACGCCCGAATCGGAGTCCAAAATCTTTGCACGCCGATCGAGGGAGATCGGGTTCGACAATTTTCTCGAAGAAATCGGAAAAGAGAACAAACGGTTTTTCCACATGGGAGAAATTCTGCGGGAGCCGGGGCATCTACTGACGGAGACGCCGAGATTGCCGGGGACGGATGGGCGGCGGATGGCGAAGAGCTATGGGAACGCGATCTGGCTGAGCGATCCTCCGGACGAGATTCGCAATAAGGTGCGCAACATGATGACCGATCCGCAGCGCGCGCGGCGGACCGATCCGGGGCGGCCGGAAGTTTGTCCGGTATTCGCGTATCACAAGCTTCTTTCGCCGCCGGACGTGATTGCGTGGGCCGACCAGGGATGCAGGACGGCGGGAATCGGCTGCGTGGATTGTAAGAAGGCGATGGCCGAAAACCTGGTGAAATGGATCGAGCCGATTCAGACACGGCGCAAGGAATTTGAGGCGCGTCCCGCAGACGTTTGGGATATTCTCGACGCCGGATCGACGAAGGCCCACGCGGCAGCGCGGCGGACGATGAAGCGAGTGCGCGATGCGATTTTCGGGTGGGACGAGGCGCGCAAGCAGCGGGGAGCGAGCGCGAAATGATATTGGAAGTCGCGATCTTGAATGTGCGGTCTGGACAGGAGGCGGCGTTTGAGAGCGCCTTCCGTGAAGCGCGCCGATTCATAGAGGCGAGTGCCGGGTTCGGCGGACTGGAAATCCGGCGCTGCGTTGAGATCTCAAACCGATATGTACTTCTGGTGCGATGGCGAGCCATCGAGGACCACACCGTAGGTTTCCGTGGCTCGCCGGATTATCAAGAGTGGCGCAGACGGCTGCACGATTTCTACGATCCATTTCCGACGGTCGAGCATTATCGGGAGGCGATTGCCTGACATGGCGTCACCGTATCGCGTGAACCTGGCGGTTTACGAAGGGCCGCTTGATCTCCTGCTGGATCTGATTCGCAAGCAGGAGATGGACATTCACAATATTCCCATCGCCAAAATCACCGAGCAGTACCTCGACTACCTGCATCAACTGGACAAACTCGATATCGACGTGTCGGCGGATTTCATTTACATGGCGGCAACGCTGATCCACATCAAATCGAAGATGCTGCTGCCAGCCGATCCGCTGGCCGGTCCTGACGAGCAACAGGATCCGCGCGACGAGCTGGTCCATCGTCTACTGGAGCACGAAAAGTTCAAGAACGCGGCGCAGCTTTTGTATCAGAAGCAGCAGATCGAGGATCACGTGTGGTCGAAACCGGACCGCGAGCTTTACACCGGCGACGCGGTGGAAGGCGAACTGGTGGTTTCGCTGGTTGATTTGGTGAAGACGTTTCAACAGGTGCTGGAACGGCGCAAGGAAGTGCCGAAATTCCAACTGCACCACGAAACCGTGACCATCGCGCAGATGATGGACCGTTTGCGGCAGCGGCTGATCGCCACGGACCAGCCTGTTTCGCTGAGCGAATTTTTCGACACTTGCGCCACGCGCAACGCGATGATCGTGGCGTTGCTGGCGGTGCTCGAAATGGTCCGCATGCAGGCGGTGATTTTGGTGCAATCGGAGCTGTTTACCGACATCGCGGTGCGCAAGCACAAAATGTTCGACGCGGTGTTCGCCGGGCCGGACGCGATGTCCAAAATCGAGGAACAATATCTATGACCATCGAACCATCCGTGAGCGTCGAACTGCTGCAGATTCAAGCGGCGCTGGAAGCGATTATTTACGCGGCGGACGAGCCCGCCACGCTCGAGCAGATCGCCAACGCGCTGGGCGTGGAGAAGACCATCGCGCGCGGGGCGCTCGATTTGCTCTCGGCCGCGTATCAGACGGACAATCGCGGAATTGAAGTTCGCAAAGTGGCCGGCGGCTGGAAGTTCTACACCAAGCCGCAGCACCACGATGCGGTGCGGAAGTTCATCAAGAGTTTGCAGCCGCCGCTGCGATTGACTATGCCCGCTCTTGAGACGCTGGCGGTGATCGCGTACAAGCAGCCGGTAACGGCTCCGGAAATCAACGAAATTCGCGGAGTGAACGTAGGCGGCGTGATCAAGACGCTGCTTGAGAAACGTTTGATAACAACCGCGGGGCGCAAGGAAGTGATCGGGCGCCCGATTCTGTACCGCACCTCGAAGCAGTTTATGATGCGCTTCGGACTTTCCGACCTCGATGAGCTGCCGAGCCTGAAAGAATTCGAGCAATTGGCGCAAGCGGCGCTCGATTCAGACGCGGGCATCGCGCCAGCCGAGCCTGAGGCGCAGCCGCAAGAAGCCGATGCCGCGGAAAGCGCGCCCGTAGCGCCGTCCGAAACGCGGGAATCCGGAGAGTCCACAGCGATTCTCGAGTCGGGAGACACAAACGATTTGGCGGAGTTGGGCGACGACGGGCCTGGCTCGACAGAACAATCTCGGGCCGCTTCGGCTGGGACTTCCGAGAACTCCTGAGACTCTTCACCTAAGTCGCGCTGGGCAGTCCGGGCACTAACGATCGCTGCAACCGGGCTGGGGTTTATTACGCCTGCTGTACTTCATTTTAGATACAGCACCTTAGGTTTTGACGATTCGCGGTATTTCGCCAAGCTGTTTAAGCCCGCCTCAAAGGGCGTCATTGAGCGCAGCGGAGACAGCAGGTTTTTTAAGGCCGGTGTACTTCGTTTCAGATACCATAAGCGCGGCAAAACGCCGGCTAGCTTCAAGTCGCTGGCAGGAACAACTATGCGCCGTTCATTTGCGCTTTTGGCCGCTTCGCTGGCGGCGCTCGCTCCTATCACCATCGCACAAACTTCTACCGTACAGGATGCTTTGAAAGCGAACACGAGTCTGATCACCGTCGACGTGGTGGCGACGGATTCCCACGGGAACGTGGTGCGCGGGCTGACGAAAAGCGATTTCAAAGTTTACGAAGATAAGGGCGTGCAGCAGGACATCGCGCACTTCCGGTTCGTGGACGCGCGCTCGATGCAACATCTCGGCAGCTCGAAATCGAGCGCAACACCAGGCGTGTTTTCGAATCGTAATCCGAATAGCCGGCAGATCGCGCCCACGGCAATCCTGATGGACGCGCTGAATACGGGAACCCAGCAGCAGATGCAGGTTCGCCGCGATATGCTGCTGTACCTGAATAAATTGCCGCCGGAGACGCCGGTGGCAGTTTTTCTGCTGGAACACAAACTGCACATGGTCCAAAACTTCACCACCGATCCCGCCATCTTGCGCGCGGCCTTACAACGAGCGGTGGCGAACACGTCAACGAAGGAAAAGAACCCGGAGTATGACGCAGATAGCCTTTCGAACGTGCTCCTGGACGAGAGCAACATCGATACCCCGCGGATCGAAAGCTTGCTGATCAGCGATGTAGAGCAATTTGAAAAGGGGCAGTACGAGGGGGCGGCGAAGGAAAGCGCCGAGGAGACCGCGGACGCGATGAGAGACATCGCGAATTATTTGCGCGGATACCCGGGACGAAAAAACCTGATTTGGTTTTCGGAATCGTTTCCGATATCGATTACGCCGGATCCGAATTTCGGCATCAATCCGTTTTTCGGCACCGGATCGTACGAATCGGAGGTGCGAGCCGCCGCAGCGTCGTTGATGGAAGCTGGGGTCGCTGTGTACCCTGTTGATGCGCGCGGGATGGAAACCAGTCAAGTTGACACTGCGGAGGAAAAGCTCCCGAGCAATAAACTGAATCCAGAGGTGGATCCGGGCGGATTCGGCGATACGCTCAGGGCCGAAAATCAAGATAGGGCCAATTCACAAATTACGCTGCAAGAAATGGCTTACGAGACGGGCGGAAGGGTCTGCGAGAACACGAGCGACATGACTGGGTGCGTTTTTCGGGCGCTCAAGGAGGACTCGTCGTATTACGAGATTTCGTACTATCCGGCCGATCTGAAGTGGGACAACAAGTTTCACAAGATCTCGATCGAGACGAGTGCTCACGGCGTCCGGCTGGATTATCGCCGCGGTTTTATTGCCACCGATTCTGCCGTCCTAATGCAGCACGAAAATGCCACTGAATTGCTGCAGGATGTTTGCCGCGATCCGCTGCCTTCCACCACGATTGGAATGACCGTCACGGCGCTTCCGCCGAACGGCTCCGGGCCATCGGCAAAGCCTCGATACCTTTTGACGATTTCCCCGAAGGCGCTGACCTTTGAGCCGGAGGGGCAGTCGCTGCGAATCGACGTGCAAATGGGGATTTGCGAGTTCGATCCGCAAGTCGGGAAGTTCGTGCTCAATATGAGTGACCTTTCGGAGTCGGCGCCCGAGGCAAAATTCCAGTCCTGGAAAGAGAGCGGAATCCGCGACATATTCGTTTATGGCGCGAAACCGGAGGACCAGCGGCTGCGATTTGCGGCGGTGGATTTGCCGAGCGGCGAGACAGGTTCGGTGGACGTTCCGGCGCACCCGAAAGAGTTCGGCTCGCTCCCGGTGGAGACATCGGCTCCGACCTCCGCAAGCGCGCCGGCCGCCCAATCCTCCGTGTCCGCCACTGGGACTCAATTCTCGGGGCCTGCCGTTGCCGCACCTTCACCCGCGCCCGCGGCCACAGGCAACGCGGCGCAATCGACCCAACTGGTTTTCCAGATGCCGTCCGGGAAGAGCGGCACCTTGGACTGGAGCGGAGATAAGCTAGTCTATCGGGGCAGCGTCGGAACCGAATTGTCGGCACCAATGTTTTTCAGCGGCGAGTTCGGTTCACAGTTTCGCTGCCAGGCTGGTAAGTTGACACCGAGTAGTCCGAACGGGGGACCTCCAAACTTAGTGTTCCCTTTTCGCAACCCTTCCGGGCTGATCGCTATTGTCGATTTGAGCGGCCCGGCTCCGGTGTACTCCGGGAGTCTCGCCATTGCTCCGAGCGCCAAGGCGTTTTTCGAGCGTTTGTGGAAGCTGTGCCACTGCCAAGCACCGTAGGGTTTCGCGATTTGCGCTGTTTCCGCTAAGCTGTGATAGCCGCCCGGTTCGCGCGGCGCACACCCATGGAAGAACGGCTACAGAAAATTATCGCGCGCGCCGGAGTCGCTTCGCGGCGGCACGCCGAGGAACTGATCGCGTCGGGGATGGTAACGGTCAACGGACGCGTGATCGCGGAACTGGGCAGCAAGGCGGACGTGTCTCGCGATCACATCAAAGTGGCGGGCAAGCTGCTGCGGCCGGAAGCAGAGGAGCGGATTTATCTCGCGTTCCACAAACCTGCCGAGGTGGTTTCGACGCTCAGCGATCCGGAGGGCCGGCGCTCGGTAAAAGACTTTTTGCACGGCATTTCGGCGCGCGTGTTCCCCGTGGGGCGGCTGGAATATCACACGTCGGGACTATTGCTGTTGACCAATGACGGCGACCTGGCAAATAAGGTGCTAAGGGCACACGATATTCCGCAGCGCTATCAAATTAAGATCAAAACCCTGCTTACATTCGCGGAGATCGCGAACATCTCGCGCTCGACCGGCGCACGCATCGAGCGGCTGCGCAGCAAGGAAGCGCCGTGGTACGAGGTGGAAATTTCCGAAGCGCGGCGCGATGCGTTGCGCAACCGGCTATTTCAAACGGGCCATCCGGTGGAGAAAATGAAACGGGTGCAGATCGGCGCGTTGGAATTGGGGCCGTTGGCTCCCGGGCAGCATCGCGAGATTTCCGCGCATCAAGCTTCCGCGATCCTTCATTCGGGGCACGATGAGGAATCGCCGCGCAGCAAAACTTTGCGGGCCCGCGCGCACCAGGCCGAGAAACCTCGATCTGACAAACGCCGACGTGAGAAAAGCCGGACTGACAAACGCCGCCCGGCTAGGAGCAGCCGCCGGTAGCCGCTCCAGTACGCGTTCGCCATGATGTTCAATCAAGTCACATTTGCCGCTTTCCTTTAGCGCACACTCCGATACAATGCTTTTCCAACGGGCGTTCGCGAGATAGGAAATCGCGAGTGCAATTGACCTGCCTGACCGCTGGGGATCGTCATTTAAGCCGTGCTCCTGGGAGAGGCTTGTGAACGTGGACTGGAGTGCATCGCGAGGCGTGCGAATTTCTTGCGGTACCACTGTCGTGAAAGGACACAATGAACAACTCCGCTGAGCGACGCGGCACGAATTCGAATACGAGTAGCGCGCCCGTCGGTGATCCGGTGAGCGAAATTCTGAAAACCAGCCACACGATTGCGGTGGTTGGCCTTTCCAGCCGGAAATTTCGCCCTAGCTACGGCGTCGCTGAATATCTGCAATCGGCCGGGTACCGGATCATTCCAGTGAATCCGGCGGAGACGGAAGTTCTTGGCGAGAAGTGCTACGCCCGGCTGGAGGATATTCTCGAGCGGGTGGAGATCGTCGATATTTTCCGCCGCTCCGAGTTCGTTCCGGAAATCGTCGAAGCGGCCATCCGAATGGGCGCGCGAGCTGTTTGGATGCAAGAGGGCGTCACGCATCCGGAAGCGGCCGAGCGCGCGCGGCAAGCAGGACTGCTAGTGGTGATGGATACGTGTATTTTAAAAGAACACATCAAGCGATTTCGCCTGCAGTAAGCGAGAGTTACTCCAGCGGGAAAACCTTCAGGACACGCTTTCCAGGCTCGGTGACGGCGAGAGAGTTGCCGTCCGGCGCGATCTGAAAGGCGCAGAATTCCAGGTCATGAAGAGCGGGAACGAAGCTATCGTTGTGCAAGTCCACCCAGACCAAATTATTCGATTGGCCTAACGGCCCGCGTTTGAGCAGGACGCGGTCCTCCTCGCGGTTCCATTGGAAAAAGCCAAGCCCGGCGTTCACGCGGATGAGCTTCGCGGGGTTGCGCACGTCGATTACTTCAATCGTATCGCCATCGACGAAGAAACCCACCTTGGTGCCGGAAGGCGACACGGTCAGCGCGCTTTGGTAGCTCTTTAGCGGCGCGATAGGCGTGATTCTCTGTTGCAACAAATCAAGCTCCACCAACGCGAGACCACCCTGCACCGTGAGATCTTCGCCGATCGCGAAGGCGCGATTGCGCGCCGGGTCCCACGCCACAGCCTGGAAGTCGTGGCCTTCGAAGAGCTTTGTGGTGGTTCCGTCCGCAGGACGCACGCGCATGAGTTGCGCGCCTGAGGTGTAGACAACCGATTGGTCATCCGAAAGCCAGACCGCGTCGGTAGCGTGCTCTAAAAACTGCGACTTGGCGCCCGCAACTTGGATCTGCCGTCCTTGGTCATCGAACAGCGCCACAACGCTGCCGCCGGGGGCCTGCTTAGGCGGCTGGTAATTGCTATCGTCGTCATCGTCGTCCGAGCTGTCGTCGTGCTTTTTCTTGTCCTTGTGCTTGTTCTTTTTTTCTTCAATCTGCTCTTCGAGCCGGGCGGGCAACGGTTGGAGGGTCATGTTCATCGCGATGCGCTTTCCGTCCGGAGACCACGAAAACGAGTGGACGGTGAAGCCTTCAACAGGAGGGAAGGGGATGAACTTGTCGGAATCGACGATGCGATTTATCTTGCCGTTGTGCGAGGCGACGAAGATGTCGTCGCGCTCGAGGATGTATTTCTTTATGAATTTCAGGTGCGGCACGGAAAAAACGATGTCGTTTTGCGCGGAGATTTCGAACGCGCTGCAATCCTGATCGATCACGATTTTGGGAATGTCCTGGGCGCGAATGGCGCCCGCGAAAATCAGCGCGGTGAAGATCAGCGCTGCAACAGCGGGAAGTAAAGTGTAACCCGCGCGCAGCCATAGGCAGCGTGCGCTGCCATGGACGCTTGGGGGCGGGCAGACCGTGTCGCAAGGACGCAGCTTAGAAGCGTCACTGCTCATGGATGCGTGATGATTTCCGTTGGATTCGGCGGATTTCTTCGAGGCGCTGCCGTATGCGAGTTTCGAAACCCTGGCCGGTGGGCTTGTAATACGTGCGCCCGGCGAGACTCTCAGGGAGGCACGTCATGTCAGTCACTTTTTCTTCCGCATCATGTGCGTATTGGTAGCCTTTGCCGTACCCGATATGGCTCATCAGGCCGGTCACCGCATTCCTAAGATGCAGCGGGACGGGTTCCGCGATGGTTCGCTGCAAATCTTCCTGCGCCTCCCCATAGCCAATGTAGAGGGCGTTTGACTTTGGCGCGAGTGCCAGATAGACGGCCGCCTGCGCCAGAGCTAGGTTACCCTCCGGTGGGCCGATAAATTCGAAGGCCTCTTTCGCCGCGATGGTCACGGCTAGCGCGCCCGGCTCTGCCAGGCCGATGTCCTCGCTAGCCATGCGGACCATGCGCCGAGCAAGATAGAGCGGATCTTCGCCGGATTCGAGCATGCGTGCTAGCCAATAGAGCGCCGCATCGGGATCGGAGTTGCGGACAGATTTATGCAGCGCGGAAATAAGGTTGAAGTGTTCCTCACCAGCTTTGTCGTACGGCAGGAGCTTCTTTTGCAGCACATCTTCGAGCCGCGCTTCCGATAGGACTCGTTGGCCGCTCGCGTCGGGCTCGGTGCCAAGAACCAGCGCCTCCAGCGTGTTGTAGGCGGATCGCGCATCGCCGTTGGCCAGCACCGCAATACGCTCCAAAATGGAGGCGCTTGCCGCCACACGTTCCTTTCCCAGCCCTCGAACGGGGTCGATCAGCGCTTTTTCCAAGAGATCGACCACTTGCTCGGCAGAAAGAGGGCGCAGCACGTAGACTTTCATCCGGGAAAGCAACGGAGCGTTCATTTCGAAGGATGGATTTTCGGTGGTCGCGCCGATCAATAGAATGTTGCCTGCTTCCACGTGCGGGAGGAACGCGTCCTGCTGCGCACGATTGAAGCGGTGGACTTCGTCCACGAAAACGATCGTGCGCCGGCCGTAGCGGTGCGCTGCTTCAGCTTTCGCCATCGTTTCCTTGATTTCCTTGATACCGGAAAGCACCGCACTAAAGGGAACGAAATTGGATTTGGTTCTTTTGGCGATGATTCTGGCAAGTGTTGTCTTGCCGCAACCCGGGGGGCCCCAGAAAAGCATCGAGCCGAGGTCGTCTCGCACGATTTGCACACGTAGGGGTTTGCCAGGTCCGAGCAGCTCTTCCTGGCCCACGAATTCGTCCAGCGTTTGCGGACGCATGCGATCCGCCAACGGGCGACCGGTTAGCGGCCCTTCTTCCGGCTCGATGGTTTGAAACAATCCCATTCGCAAAATCCAATCCTGGCCTTCAGAGTAACTTCTGCGCTTCCGATTGTCTCTGCTTGGCCGCTTCGTAAAGAATGATGGAGGCAGCGACCCCGGCGTTGAGCGACTCTAAGTTTTTGCTTATGAGGATTGTGATTACCGCGTCCGCGGCCCGTTTAACTTCCGCCGATAATCCCGCGCCTTCATTGCCAATGAAGATGGCGGTGGGCTCGCGAAGGTTTGCCTCCTCCACGGAATAGACGCGTTCCGGCACCTCATCTGACGCCGCGCTGCTGGCATATATCTTCACGCCGGCGATGCGAAGTTGCGCGAGCAATACCGGAATCGCCATTCCACGCAGAATGGGCAATCGAAGTGCCGCCCCAGCCGACGCGCGCAGCGCTTTTGGAGACCAGGGGTCTGCCGTTCCACGCGTGGATACGACGCCCGTTGCACCAAGCGCTTCGGCCGACCTCACGGTTGTTCCGACGTTACCAGGGTCCTGCACCTCTGCCAGCACAATCACGAGCGCTGGCGCCTGTCGCATTTCGCCCGGTCCTCTCAGCACGTCCTCAAGTCCCCAGACGCGCTGCCGGAAGAGGGCCGCCACGCCCTGCGGCGCGTCGGTTGCAGCGACGCTCTGGAAAAGCTTGTCGGTTGTGCGCAGAATACGCGAGCGCGAAATTCCTGTTTCGGTCTCAGCGGCTATGCGAAGAATCGATTCCGCTTCGCGATCGGCAGACTCGCTGACCAGCAGGGCATCGGCTTGCAGTCCCGAGCGCAGAGCGTCCTCCACTAATTTAGGTCCTTCAACGCCAATGGGCTCGCCGGTGCTCGGGCCGGAGCCCCGGAGAACTGATCGAAAGGACTTCAGCCATTTATTGTCGCGACTGGTAATTACGTTCATGGGTGGGCAGGAGCCGCACAAGGGCACGCGGCGATCCCGCTCGCAAGGCTATCAAACTGTGATGTTTGCGTAAACTGACACCAAGAGCCATCTCCCGCTGTCGCTTCGGACTTAAACATTTCAACCCCGCCAGGGGTATACGATGTGAGTAGGCTCTTCCAAGCACCCCTCGGATATTGCTCTAACAGCAAAGCTATGGTACTTTCCCGATGAACACGGCTGAGTCCGCCGCGACCGAACACTTGCCTGTCGAAGTCCTCAAGATCTCTTCAGACGCGCCGGAGCGTCACCTTATCGAGTACGCGGCCACATTTATCAAACGCGGCCGCGTTGTGGCAATTCCCACTGACACGTTTTACGGCTTGTCCGCCGATCCGTTTAACCTTGCCGCTGTCGAACGCGTTTACCGGGCTAAGGGCCGCCCTGAATCGCAGGCGCTTCCGATCCTGGTGAACTCGATTGAGCAGGCAGTTACGCTGATGCGCGAGGTGCCCGATCCATTCCTCACGCTGGCGCACAAATTCTGGCCGGGGGCGCTGACGTTGATCGTCGAAGCTACCCATCGGCTGCCGCTGAAAGTGACTGGAAACACAGGTCGCGTTGCGATCCGCTGGCCCAATTCCAAAATTGCGAACTGTTTGATCGAATCGGCGGAAGGGCCAATCACCGGCACCAGCGCGAATCTTTCGGGACATCCTTCATGCAGCAACGCACAGCAAATCGTGGAGCAGCTTGACGGACGGCTGCCGCTGGTCCTAGACAGCGGCGACACCGGCGGAACGCGCGCGTCCACCATTGTCCGCATCAATGACAATGAATGGACCATCGCCCGCGAAGGCGCCGTTGCCAATGCCGACATCGAGCAAGCGCTTAAGTAACTCTCTTCACACGCCACAATTCCCTGCGCCTAGGGCCCGCCGCCTCCGTTCACTCGTCGGGCTCTGCTGGACCTGCGTACGCAATTTTTCCTAGCACCACTGGGCGTGCAGCTCCCGTGGCGGAGGGCAAGTTGTTCGCTCTGCGGTGATACGTCTCGTAGGCCAGCACGGCAAACGCGAATGCCTCTTTCGCTTCCGCAGACACTCCGAAGCGATCGGCAGGGACGACTTCGATCCCGGGAAGCGCCCCAGCCAGTTGCGCGATCATTAGTGGATTGCGCGCTCCACCGCCGGTGACGATCAGTTCGTGTATTTTAACGCGCGGCACGACGAACCGCCGGAACGCGTCCGCAATCGAAAGCGATGTGAAAATCGTCGCCGTGCGCACAATATCCGCGGGGGCCGCGCGATGTTTCTTGCCCCATGCCAGCAGATTATCCACGTACTCCTGTCCAAACTGTTCGCGCCCCGCGGATTTCGGAGGTTTCCTGCGCAGGTACGGTTCGCGCATCAGGCGCGCGAGGAGGTCGGGAATGGTGCGGCCGCTCAATGCAATTTCCGCGTCGCGATCGAACGCCGCTTTGCCGCGCGTGATGCGATTCACGAGCGCGTCGACGATCATGTTGCCTGGGCCCGTGTCGAACGCGAAAACGTCGCTGGGCCGCGCGCCCGCCGGAATCACAGTGATGTTGGCGATGCCTCCGATATTCAGCGCCGCACGTCCGCGCTTGCCATCGCAATAGAGCAGATAATCCACGAAAGGCACGAGCGGGGCGCCCTGCCCTCCCGCAGCCATATCCGCGGGACGGAAATCGCCGACGGTGGTTATGCCCGTGCGTTGCGCGATCACACTGATATCGCCGACCTGCAGCGTTGAGGGCCGGCGCACCCGTCCGGAAAATCGCATCGCCATCCCCAAATGGAATATGGTCTGGCCGTGCGAGCCGATCAGATCGACGCTGCCCGGCGATAGGCGCCATTTCTTGCACGCATCAAGTGCCGCGCGCGCGAGCTGCTCGCCAAGCAGAACATTCAGTTCGCTCAGATCGGCCGGCGTAATCGGCGTTCCTTCGGCAGCGTGGAGAATGCGCTGGCGCAGATACGCGGGAAATGCTGCGTGGTAATGCGCTTGGAGCTGCGCGAAAAGGTTTGGAGGCGCGCCGGAGATGCGCACGGCCGCCACGTCGATGCCGTCAACGGAAGTACCCGACATCATCCCCAGCACGAGCATCGATTTATCGGTCGGCTTTACTCGCGGTGTACGGCTCATAATTTCACGATAGCTGCTTCTGCAGGGCGGCCAGCAGATTTAAGGCTTCGATCGGCGTCAGTGAGTTCAAATCCGCTTCACGCAGTGCCTCGATCACAGATTGATCGATCGCCCGAAAGCTGGATTGCTGCGGCGGAGGCGGGGCGGCGCCAGGCGAAAGTTCCTTGGTCAGATTTTCTTCGCTGCGTTCGTGGCCGCGAAGAATCTCTCTGGCGCGCGAGATCACCTCATTGGGCAATCCCGCCAGCCGCGCCACCTCGATTCCGTAGCTCTTGTCCGCGCTGCCGGGCTCCACGCGGCGCAGAAACACCACCTCATTGCCGGTTTCTTGAACGGACACGTGCACGTTGCGCACGCCCGGCAGCAGTTGTTCGAGTTCGGTGAGCTCATGGTAATGCGTGGCAAACAACGTGCGCGGCCGCATGCCGGCATGGAGTGATTCCACTACCGCCCAGGCGATTGAGAGGCCGTCGAAGGTTGAGGTGCCGCGGCCCACTTCGTCAAGCAGCACCAAGCTTGCTGGCGTCGCTGTATTCAAAATTGCGGCCACCTCGCTCATCTCCACCAAAAATGTGGAGCGGCCGCGAGCCAGATTATCCGACGCACCGATGCGCGTGAAGATGCGGTCGAAAATCGGCAGCTTGGCTTGCGCGGCGGGCACGAACGAGCCGACTTGCGCCATGATGCAAATCAATGCCGCCTGGCGCAGATAGGTCGATTTGCCGCCCATGTTCGGCCCGGTGATCAGCAGCAGGAATTGCGATTCATCGCTGAAACATAGATCGTTGGGAACAAAGCGCTCGCCGCGCTGCTCAACTAGCTTTTCGATCACTGGATGGCGCCCGCCGGCTACCAGCAGATCGCCGCGCGGGCCGCTGCTCGCCGGAGATTTTTCCGTAAAGTTGGGCCGCGTGTAGTTTCGCGATGCAGCGAGATACGCGAAATTCACCAGAACGTCGATCTGCGCGATCGCCGCGGCGGTTCGACGCAACCGGGCCGCTTCGCGCGCGATCGATTCGCGTATTTCCACGTACAGCCGCCGCTCGATTTCCAGCACACGCTCTTCCGCGGAGAGCACTTTTCCCTCGTGCTCCTTCAGCTCCGAAGTGGTGAACCGCTCGGCGTTAACCAGCGTCTGTTTCCGCTCGTAATCCGCGGGCACCAAAGGCAAGTTCGGCTTCGAAACTTCCATGTAGTAGCCGAATACTTGGTTGTAGCGGATTTTCAGCGAGCCGATGCCGGTGCGCTTGCGTTCGCGCTCTTCCATTGACGCAATAATCTGCCGACCATTTTTGAGCAACTCGCGAAGCTCATCCAGCTCGCTGTTGTATCCGAGGCGAATTACGCCTGATTCATTCAACAGGGCGGGTGGCTCGTCTGAAATTCCGCGGGCGATTAGCTCGCGGACATCCGCCAGTTCGTCCATCTGCTCACGTACTTCCGCGAGGCGGGCAGATGCGGAGCGCGTCGGGGTTGCAGCTATTGTTTCCGCTCCCCCTGCGCTCGCAGCCGCGCTTACGCAGGCAGGAATCAGCGATCGGATCACCGGCACCTGCTCGAGCGTCTGCCGCAACGCGACTAAATCCCGCGGGGTGGCAGTACCCAGCGTGATGCGGCTGGTGAGCCGCTCTAAATCGAGAATTCCTTCGAGCTGTTTGCGTATTTCCTCGCGCGCGATGGTTTGCGACTTCAATGCCGCCACGGCATCGAGCCGCGCTTCAATTTCCTGAGTGGCGATTTCCGGCCGCAGAATCCACGCGCGCAGCAGGCGAGCGCCCATTCCGGTGCAGGTTTCGTCTAGAGATTTCACGAGCGTCGCGGATGAGTCGTCCCCGCTGGCTGGCTCGAGAAGCTCCAAATTCCGGACCGTGACTTGATCGAGCAGCATCGCGTTCTGTTGATCGTAATAGGCGATCCGATCCAAATGTTCCAGTCCCGCGCCCGCCGGACGCAAACTCGGGTGCGCGGTCGCGTCCTCCGGACGCCGGGCGCTGATCGCCGAAGTTTCGTTCAGGTAGTGCACGATAGCGCCTGCTGCCGACGTAGCCAGCGGATGGCCGGCCAGTCCGAAACCATCGAGAGCCGCCACGCGAAAATGTTCTTCAAGTTTTCGCGAGGCATAGCTCATTTCGAAAATCCAGTCGTCCAGGCGCGTTTCCACGGCACCCGCGTTATCGATTCCGTCGGGGGCAGCGTCGGGGAATAAAGTCGCGGGGCGGGGCAGCAGAATTTCCCGCGGCCGGAGAATCTCCATTTCGTCGCGCAAGCGCCCTTCGGTTTTTTCGCCGCGGAATTCCGTGGCGCGAAACTCTCCTGTGGACAAGTCGACATATGCCAATCCCACGCCCGCATCAGCTGCGTCGGCTGAATGTTCGCCGCTGCGCTTGCGGTTGCTTCGGGCCACGGCCGCGAGAAAGTTATTCTCCTTCGCCTCCAGCAGGGAAGCACCCGTTGCAGTTCCGGGGGTCAGGACGCGAATCACTTCACGTCGTACCAGCTTCTTCCCGGGCGCGGGAATTTCCATTTGTTCGCAGATGGCCACTTTGTGGCCTGCGCGAATCAGCCTGGAAATGTAGTTTTCCGCCGCGTGGTATGGCACACCGCACATCGGAACAGCCTGGCCCTTCTCTTTATTTCGCGCCGTTAGCGTGATCTGCAGGATTCGCGACGCGATCAGCGCATCGGCGTAGAAAAGCTCGTAGAAGTCTCCCAGGCGGAAGAGCAGCAGGGCCGTGGGATGCTGCCTCTTCACGGCGTGATACTGCTGCATCAACGGTGTTGCTGGCTCGTTCATGGAATGCGCGCAAACTGGGAGCGGCAGGGAACTGATTATGCTGGCTCGCCCAACATTTTGGCAACAGCGTTCCTGCCCGCCGACGCTCTTGACCTTTTCTGCTGGTTTATACTCGATTGATGCCGACGCCACCCCGCTTATATCGTGAAATTGAAATAAAGCTGCGCGTCGCTGAGGTATCGGCGCTGCTCCGCAAGCTTGCGAAGCTCGGCGCCTCTGCCGAGGGCCGCGTCCTCGAACGGAACACGCTGTACGACGCGGCGGACTCCGACTTCCGTCGCGCCGGACGGCTCTTGCGCGTTCGCATTGAAACCCCAGCCGGGTCCGCTGCCATAAAGGCCGGCAAGGGATCCGCGCTGGTCACGTTCAAGGCTCCTCCGAGCGGCCGGCGCCATTCCCGCTACAAGGACAAGCTCGAAAGCGAAGTCGAAATCCGCCAGCCTGACGCCTGGAGCCGCGCGCTTGTGGCGCTGGGGTTCAAGCCCGGGTTCCAATATGAGAAGTACCGCAGCTCATTCTGCTCCCAGAGCGTTCATATCTGCTTGGACGAGACCCCGATTGGCGATTTTTTAGAACTGGAAGGCGCCCCGGCGAGGATCGATCAGGTTGCTAGGCGACTCGGCTACAGGCCGCGCGACTACATTCGGGCAACGTATTGGGACCTCTACGCCGCGGATTGTGCGCGCCGAGGCAGATCGCCTCGAAATTTGCTCTTTCGCGCGTGAAAATCCGCTAACAAAGCAGTCTTTGCTTGACAAAATCTGCGGGTACATTTACTAGTCAAATGAGGGACAAGCGCACTTAGGGGAATGGAGCATTCGTCTAATTCGGACCCTGGAAGCGATCACCCTGGCGGAGCCGCACTTCACTTTTGGCCGGGGAGAGATGGCTTTCTGTGCTTTTTCGACCGTTGTTCCCATCCCGCTGGCGGGGATAGGGAGGCGGGGCCCGGCCTGAAATAGTATGCGGCAGTGACTTCCTGCCCGGGGCCGGTTGTTTCGCCGGTCACGGGCATTTTTTGTGCTCGGCCGCGCCCGTGACCGCTAAAGTGGGCCCGGCGAAGCCCGGCCGAAGTCCTCAAAAGTGCGTTGCTCACGCGGTTACGAGCATCCAAGCCGTGCCGTAAGGAGTTTCACATGCTACACGCGACAGAGGTGCTCGGCGCAGAAGCCTACGATTCGTTCGGCAAATTCGTCGGCCGGGTGAAGGAGATGTTCGTAGTTCCGGCCGAACAGCCGAACCGCGTGGGACGCTTGCTGCTGGAGCGCGGAAAATACCGCCCGCTGGTTGCCCGCCACGATCAGATCGAGTCCGTTACGCCCGGTAGGGTGAAGCTGACTACGGATGAATCGGCTCTTGAACTTTACCAGCCCAACGAGGCATGGCTGGCAGTTCGCAAGGACCTGCTCGACCAGCAGATTATCGATACAAACGGCCGGAAGGTGGTCCGCGTAAACGATGTGGACCTGATGGACCAGCGCACCAACGGGAATACCGAGCTGCGAATTGTGCAGGTGGACGTCGGCCTGCCGGCTGCCGTCCGGCGCATGTTGCAGGGCGTGATGCCTCCGATGGCCATTCGCCGCATCCAAGCGAAACTTCCGCCGCGGAACATTCGTTGGGAATTCGTGAACCTGATCGAACCAGACCCGCTGCGACGCGTGAAGCTGCGACTCTCGAGTGACAGGCTGGCCAAGCTGCATCCTGCTGACTTGGCTGATATCACGGAAGAGCTTTCGCCCGATGAGCGGCAGTCGATCATCGCCTCGCTGGATGAGGAAACTGCCGCTGAGACGCTGGCCGAGCTGGACAAGCGGTTGCAATCCCAGGTTGTCGAGAAACTCGACCCAGAAAAGGCCGCCGACATTATCGAGGAAATGAGCCCGGACGAGGCCGCCGACCTGATCCAAAACCTCGAGCCAGACACCTCGCGCGAGGTTCTAGGGGAAATGGAACATCGCGAGGCCCACGAGGTGGAAGAGCTACTGCGCTTCGAAGAGGACACCGCGGGCGGCATGATGACTACCGAAATCGTTGTGGTGGGCGAAGACGCCACGCGCGGCGAAGTAGTCGATCACATCCGGTTTCACGAAATTCCCGTCGATCAGCTCGACAACGTCATCTTGATCAATCGCGATGCCGCGCTCGCGGGCACGGTGCCGATTGCGCATCTATTGCTGGCGGACGCCGAACAGCGAATGGTCGAAATCGCTTTCGAGCCGCTGCTTTCCGTTAAGCCGGATGCCGACGAGAAGGAAGTCTTTGAGCTTTTTGACAAGTACAACCTGCGCAGTCTGGGCGTGGTGGCGCCGGAGGGCTACCCCATCGGCGCGATCACGGTGGACGACGTAGTCACGCGGC
>JBOGMW010000008.1:0-6261 GCA_050746805.1 Candidatus Acidiferrales bacterium
GCGCCAGACGCAGCAGAAAATCTGCGCGTTCGCCGGGCGCGCCGGAAAGCGTGCGATTTAGATGTCGCAGCACCACTTCTGCAAAGGCGTGATTCGCCGTCGTGGGACGCAATAGGTACGAATACAGCATGGTTGCGTGCTGCACGGCGGCCATCCCATCGACCTTGCTTCGCGGATCGGGCCCTGCGAGCAGATCGACCAGCTTTGGATCGTGCACGATTTTCGGCCGCTTGGGATCAGCGAGCCAGTTCCTCAGCGCCGCTAGGACGTGGTTCAAATCATTGTTCGCAGCCGTCCGTGCCGAGCGTGCGTTCGACGAAATTTCCACGCCGAGTACTCGTGTGCCGAAGCCTTCTTCGTCAGCATCTTCGGAATCGAGCGAGAGCCAAAGCGCGGCATCGCGGTCCTCCGGAAGCGAATCCACGAACTTGCGCAGCGCTGCCGGAGATTCGAGCGCCGCGTAGTCGGTCGCGCTCGTGTCGATAACTGGTGCGAGATCTTTTAGCAGCGACGTGAAGCCCAACTCGGCGTACAGCTCGCGGAGAGCGGTCGTATCCGGCGGGTCGATCCGCAGCGCGTTCAGGTCGAGCGACACCGGCGCATCGGTGGGAATCTTCGCCAGTTGCTTGCTTAGTCGCACGTACTCGGCATTTTTTTCCAGCGCCTCGCGGTAGGCGGCACGTTTCACCTCACTGGCATGGGCAATGGCTTCTTCGGCGCTGCCGAATTGCTGAATCAACTGCCGCGCGCCCACTTCGCCGATGCCGGCCTTGCGGCGTTCGCCGGGCGGTGGTTTTTCATTTGGGTCGCGCGCGCCGGGAATGTTGTCGATCGAATCCCCCATCAGGGCCATTACGTCCGGCACTTTTTCCGGCGGCACGCCCATCAACTCTTCCACTTTTTGTTCGTCGATCAACAGATCGCCCTTCGACGGATTCAGGATGCGCACGCAGCCGCCGACCAGCTGCATCAGGTCCTTGTCGCTAGTGACGATGATGACGTCTAGATGTTCGCACTCCGCCTGCCGCGCGAGGGCGGCGATCACGTCGTCCGCTTCATACCCCGGGCATTCTAGAATGGGCAGCCGCATCGCCTCGCAGTAACGGCGCACAAAAGGGACCTGTACGGAAAGATCTTGCGGCATCGGCGGGCGCTGCGCTTTGTATTGCGCGAAAAGCTTGTCTCGGAAGGTCGGCGCGGAGACGTCGAAAACAACTCCCAGATAATCCGGCCGCAGGTCCTTGCTATTGAACAATCGCCGCATCATGGTGGCGAAAAGATACGGAACCTTTGTCGGAATGCCCGACGAGGTCTGCAGCCGGTCCATCGGCGCGAAAAAGGCGCGAAAGATGTAGCCCATTGCGTCCACCAGGAAAAGCCGCTTGCGAGGGCCGCCGGGCGCAATCGTGGCCGGGGCCTGTGTGTTTTTGGGCTGCGGCTGCGGGCGCTTTTCAGCGGCGCGATCAGCGCCGGCCTCGGGTGCGCGCTTTGCAGGACGAGTTTTCGAGGCTTGTTTCATGCAGAATGGATGCTGGAAATCGAGTATAGCAAATGGCGCAGGCGCCTGTACTTCGCTCAAGACTCATACGAAAATGCTTTGGGTCCGAATCGAGGGTGAAGGACGGTAGAAATGGCGCGGCGCAACGGAGAAATCTTTGCAGGAACTTCCGGTTGGGCGTATGCGAGCTGGAAACCGACATTTTACCCGGCGCAGCTGCCTGCGGCGAAGTTTCTGGAGCATTACGCCACGCGGCTGAATTCCGTGGAGGTGAATTACACCTTTCGGCGGCTCCCTAACCCCGAACTGCTCGCCCGGTGGATCGAAGCCACGCCAGCGGGTTTTCAATTCGCGGTGAAAGCGCATCAGTCGATCACGCATTTCAAGCGCCTGCACAACGTGGCCGTCGCAACCGCCGATTTTTTCGCCTCGCTTGAGCCTCTGCGCAAAGCCAAAAAGCTAGGGCCGGTTCTGTTTCAGTTGCCGCCAAATTTCAAATGCGATCTCGATCGCTTCGAAGAATTTCTGCGCGCGCTGCCGCGCGGCAGCCGATCCGCAATCGAGTTCCGGCACGAGTCCTGGTTCGTGAACGGCACGTACGACCTGCTGCGCCGCAAGAAGGTGGCGTTGTGCCAGGCGGAAAGCGATAAATTTGAGACGCCGGCGATGGCCACGGCGGATTTCTCCTATTTCCGATTCCGCAAGGAGAAGTATTCAGCGCAGGCTCGAAAGAAAATCGCTCAGCGTGTGGCGAAAGCAGCGAAGCGCGGCGACGTCTACGCTTTCTTCAAGCACGAAGACACGCCCGACGGCGCGTTGTACGCCGAAGAGCTAGCGTTTTGAAACCATCGACTTATCGAATGTACTTCGCATGTGGAGGAACGTGTCTCCTGACAGACCGGTCACTTCGGAAAAAGCTTGCCGATTCGCGCCTGGAATTCCTCAGCCGCGATTTTCGGGTCGCTCGCATTCAGAATGGGTCGCCCAACTACAATATAATCCGCACCGTTAAGGAATGCCTGTTCGACGTCAACTGTTCTCTTCTGATCATCGACCGGGCGGTTCATCCCAGGGCGAATTCCTGGTGTGACGATCAAAAACTTGTCGCCAAATCTCTCCCGGAGAGCTGGTGCTTCAATCCCCGACGAAATCAGCCCATCACACTCAAGCTCCAAAGCCCTTTTCGCTCTGGACTCGACTACCGATTTTATGTCTGTTTGGAACCCTAGAGCTTTCATGTCTGACTCGTCCAGGCTGGTTAAGACTGTGACGGCGAGAATCTTGATACCGTTCTTTTCAGAAACAGCCGCTTTCAGCATCTCGTCATTTCCGTGAACGCTGACAAAAGTCGCGTGCCGCCGTCTAAGTTGCTTCACAGCATTCTTGACAGTTTCGGGGACATCAAAAAACTTCAGGTCAACGAAAACTTTCTTTCGCCTTTTCTTCAGCCATTCGACAAGCTCGAAATATCCGCCCGCCATGAAAAGCTGCAATCCGAGCTTGTAAAAAACCACGGTATCGTCGAGTCGCTTCACTAGCCCCCGGGCTTCCTTAGTTGTCGGAACATCAAGGGCAAGGATTAATCGTTCTCGCCGTGGGATTTCCTTTTGCGAGAGAAAGTCGTTCGCCGTTTGCTTCATGTCCTCGGAATGGTCACTGCCGGAGTTTCGTCGTCCTGAATAAACGGCCTCCAGACTACCATAAAGCGCCTGGGTCTGCATCAGCCACCTCCCCGCGCCGCAGCTCTTCTGTTGGGGCATGTTCCCATCATAACTGCCTGATGTCAATATTTCTTGGCTCATAAATGTGTATGAATATTGACATACGGGGAGGTGTTTGAGAAAATCTGCGGACCATGAAGAGCGCCCCGCGTTGGATGGAGGACGTCGGCCGAGAATTACGTACGCTGCGCGAACGTGCGGGCATCTCGCAGGGCGAATTGGCGCGGCGAATTAGAAGATCTCGGTTTACAGTCAATAAGTATGAAAGTGGAGAAACTGTTCCGCCCGTCGAAACGTTGGCGAAAATCTGTGAAATTCTGGGGTCGGTTACGCTCGTTATTGGTGGGCAGCGCATCGAGGTAGGATTTGCCAATATCCCTCGAAATCCACGGACAGTGCCAAAGCAGCTTCGTCTCAGACTCGGCATCATTTGCGCGACAAGCCAGGCGACGATAATTGTGCCTTCGGCGAGAGGGGGAAAAAGATTGGACGTCGAGGTGCTGTCTGCGTAACGATCGGGGCGAAGAACCCGCGCGGACTTAACTCACAGCAGAATTCGCGTACGAAAGACGTGAGTCGCAGCTTCAGCGTAAGTGCGGTGGAATGAAGTTGGTGCCCAAGAGAGGACTCGAACCTCCACGACCTTGCGGCCACTAGCTCCTGAAGCTAGCGCGTCTGCCAATTCCGCCACTTGGGCCAATCGTTTAGGTATCTTACCACGGCGCTTTCGCCTGTCCCAGCGATCCGGCGGAGCTCAGGGGTGTGAACGAAACGCCGCTTCGACGCTCAAATCGATAGAGCGTGCAGCGCCTTCGAGGCAGGCCTAGCTTCGATTTCAGATTTGGCGGCGAGCAGATTGGCCAGCCGTTCGTCGATCTCACCCGCTTCCGGTACCGCCGTACGAATCGCATCTCGGATGTTGCTGTACACTGCGCGGTACGCGGGCTTAACGTCTTCCGGCAAGCTCGACGCGAATCCCCAATTTGCGGCGTCCCCAATCGAGCGCGCGATGATGTGGGCTTGAAGCGGGGACATTTCCCGATTGAGGCCTCGTTTTATCCTCTGCTGAAACCCGCCGATATGGTCGATCGCAACGTCTTTCGCCGCATCGTCCGTTGTGGTGCTGCTGATAATTTCTAAGATGGCCTGTTCGAGCGGACGATCGACAGTATCGCTGACGCTAATTCGCGTGTTCGATTGGGAAAATATCGTCTCGATCTTTGCCGTACAATCGGCGATTTTGCGGTGAACAATCGCCAACTGTCCTCCCGCCGCTTGCGCCGCCTCCAGGGCACTTTTCCCTTGTTGCAAACCGCTCCAGTAGGCAATGCGATCTCCGGTAGCCATGTTCCAAATCGTTTCGTCCACCAGGGCCTTCGCGGAATTTCCGTAAGCCACATCGCGGACGGGCGCTCGCGCAACGGAGGCCGCCATTTCTCGTCGGGGTTTCGGAGCGACGGGAGTTTCCACCGATGCCGAGGCAGCCGAAGGGACAAGTTGTTCGACGACAAGTTCACGCCCTCGCATTTCATTTTCGATTTGTGCTGGGCTCAAAAAGTCAGCTGCGGCAGTGGCGTCGATGGGCGAATCATCAATGGGACTCTGTGATTCCCGCTTCTCCTGTTGCCCTTCTCCTGCTCGTGGACGATCTTCGCTGGCCGAACGCACCAGCCTGGCGGCAGCTACCTCAGCGATATCCTCATGTCGCGGCTCAGCCTCACCGCGCACCGGACGCTGCTCGTCGCCCGCATTAGTGGCAATGTTGACCGGCCGCACACCCGCGATCGATTTGTCGCGTGGCCCCTCGATGGCGGACACGTGGTTCTCGCACAGGAATACGGCGTCGCCTTCGTTGTAAATCGCGAGCGTGGACGTGCCGAAATCGCAATCGAGTTGGTAATGAATGGAAAGCTGTTGCGCGGGTTGCCCGCGCACTAACCGCCACCGCGCGCGTTCGCAGCAGTTGCGCTTCGATCCGCGGTACACGCCTCCGGCCGACGAACCAGTCATACGATCATCACGGCGTTTTGAGTGTCCCGCGCTTGCGCCGCTGGAGCGCAGCGGGTTATTGGCGATTCTCACGAATGTTCCCTGAACCCGTCTGCCTCGAGGGCGTCCTTCTGCTTCGTCTGCCTGAATTCAGGACGGGTGCCTATTCTGACTCAGCTAAGCTACCATCGCAGGGAGGCGAAAATGCTACTGGTCAGAAGGACAGGACGCGAAAGCCTCACTCCACTCCTGGTCGGACCCGAGCGGCCCTTCGTTGCGAATAACGAACGGAAATGCCGACCCACCGGCACAAGTCGCTCCCCATACCGCCCGGCGGTCCATGCTCAACCCAACATCTAGGGTAAATGTACTATTGACCCGCCTCCGCGAACGAGACTAGCTTATTTCCTGGGTAGGTGGACAAGCACACGCTAGGAGGTTTCTCATGGCATCCGCCCGCGCCATGCTGGAGCGGCGTCGCTCCAGCCGAGTGCCAATGCGCATTCCCATAAGAGTACACCGCAGCGATAGCAACCGCGACGTGCGAGACACGCCCGCCGAAGCGATCTCTGTCAGCCGTTATGGAGCTTTGCTGCGGGCATCATTCCTGCCCGAACTTGGCTCGCGTATCGAAGTGCGCCATGGGCTATCCGACGAGTTGCGCGAATTCCGCGTGATCTCAATCCGGAGCCCGCGCGAAAAGGGGATTTTCGAATTAGGCGTCGAAATGTACCACCCCACCCGGAGTTTCTGGGGGGTGCAGTTCCCAGACGAGCGCTACCGGGCCTGAGCGCCTCTCCTCGCGCCGCCCAGGTTCTGCCCTCGGCGCGACGGGTTTCTGGAGCCAAGCAGCCCTGACGCCATACCTTCCCAGCAGTGGTATACTCCCGGCCATGGAAGAGGGCCCCGCAGGACCAACCCTCGTTCCCATCGGCGAACACGGCCTGCGGGCAGGAGAACGCAGCCATGAACACACTACATATCCTGTTTGTAGCTTGGGGTGTGGTGACGGCGGTGCTGATCTGCGTGCTGATCTATCGCAGCGCGCTTTCC
>JBOGMW010000009.1:0-4842 GCA_050746805.1 Candidatus Acidiferrales bacterium
CTTGAATCCAGGGCGGCCCATGCTGTCGTCGGGAGGGAAATAGGTGCCGCCGAAAAACGGCTTTCCGTCCGGCGTGAGAAAGGCGGTGAGCGGCCAGCCGCCCTGTCCGGAAATGGCGCTGACAGCGGATTGGTAGCGGGCGTCCACGTCGGGGCGCTCGTCACGGTCCACTTTCACCGGAATGTAGAGGCGATTGATGATCTCAGCGATTTCGGGATTTTCGTAGCTTTCGCGGTCGATCACATGGCACCAGTGGCACCAGACCGCGCCAATATCGAGAAGGATGGGCTTTTCATCGGCGCGCGCTTTGGCGAAGGCTTCTTCGCCCCACTCATTCCAGTCGATGGGCTGATGCGCGGCGGAGCGCAGATAGGCGCTGGCGGAATTCTTGAGTCGATTTTCGACGGTTGAGGTCATGGGTAAGAACCCTGGAGTCCTTGCCCTCGCAACGCAAAGAGCCCCACTTCGACCCTACCATAGTATCGGTCCTCACGCTCACAGACCGCCCCCGGTGGCCTAACAACATAATCGGGTGCGAAGTATACTCGGCAAGCCGAACAATTCGCATGAAGGAATGCGCGGATGATCACGATACTTGGGGCGGGCGGGGCGATAGCGAATGAGCTGGTGAAGCGGCTGGCGGCGCGGAGGGAGGCGTTCCGGCTGGTGGGGCGGAGTGCGCATCCTGTTCCCGGAGCGCCGGGCGCGGCGGAGATATTGACGGCGGATGTGACGGATCAGAACGAGGCGGTACGGGCGGTCGCCGGATCGACGCTGGTCTATCTGCTGGTGGGGTTGAAGTACGACCACAAGATTTGGGCGGAGATGTGGCCGCGGGTGATCGCCAACACGATTGAGGCGTGCAAGCGCGCGGGCGCGAAGCTGATTTTCTTTGACGACGTGTACATGTACGGGCGAGTGGACGGAGCGATGACGGAGGAGACGCCGTTCAATCCGTGCAGCAAGAAGGGCGAAGTGCGCGCACGGGTGGCGCGGACGCTGATCGAGGCGTCCCAGAGCGGGTCGATTACAGCGATGATCGCGCGGTGCGCGGATTTTTACGGGCCGGGGGCGCGCATGGGCGTGGGGAACGTGTTGGTGTTCGACATGCTGGCGCGCGGAAAAAAAGCGATGTGGTTCGCGAACCGCGATTTGCCGCACTCATTGACGTACACGCCGGACGCGGCGGAGTGCCTGGTGAAGCTGGCGGAAACGGAGTCGGCATGGAATCAGACGTGGCACGTGCCGACGGCTGCGAACCCGCCAACGGCGAAAGAGTTCGTCGCAATGGCGGCGAAAGAATTCCGCGCCGAGCCGAAATGCCGCGTGGTGTGGCCGCTGACGATGCGCCTGGTGGGGCTGATCAATCCGGTGGTGGGCGAGATGCGCGAGATGGTCTACCAGTACGACTCGCCGTACATTTTCGATTCGTCGAAGTATGCGAAGGCGTTTGGGTTTCAGGGCACGCCGTACGCGGAGGGAACTCGCGCGACGGCGGAGGCGGTTAAGAAGGAGATTGCGAAGTTGCGGAGGTAGCAATCGCGATAGCTTCCAGATTGCCGACCATGCGCCAAGAACGCTGCCGTGCATTTCCGAGGACGCCGTCTATCGGGAGTTGGCCTCGCTCAAGTGCTCTCACATCCCCGGAGACTTGTGACCTAGAAAGATGGTATGGCGGGGACCGCCGTTTTTCACGCGGCCGCGCACTCGCTCCACTTCGACGGCGAACCTGCCATGGCGCATGCGCTGCTCGAATTTCCGATCCTCCCGGGCCGACCAGACCGCCAGCACTCCGTCCATCTTGAGAGCCGCGCGGGCGACGGCAATTCCGCGGTCGTCATAGAGCCCGGCGTTGTTCGAGCCGGCAAAAGCAGCGGGGCCGTTGTCCACATCAAGCAGCACGGCGTCGAACTGGCCGGGCCGTAAACCGAGTGTGATGGCGACGTCGTCGATTTCGATCCGGACACGCGGATCCTGAAGCGGATTCCTTGCCAGCGGTCCGAGAGGGCCGCGATTCCACTCCACAACCGCGGGTACGATTTCGGTCACCGTAACAATCGCGCCCAGCGGAAGAAGATCGAGCGTGGCGCGCAGCGTGAAACCCATTCCGAGGCCGCCAATCAGGATGCTAGGCTGCTGCTGCGTTTGCGCGCGCCGGCAGGCGAAGGTCGCCAACGCCTCCTCCGAGCCGTGCATGCGGCTCGACATCAGGCTTTTGCCGTTGGCGAGGATGATGTACTCGTCGCCGCGGCGGATCAGCTTCAGGACGGTACCGTCGCGAGAAAGCGATTGGCCGAGCAACTCCAAGGGTTTCACGGGTGGGATGTTACAGGAGAGGAAAAGGTAAGTAAAAATGGACGACTCGCCGTACATTTTCTATTCGTCGAAGTACGCGAAGGCGTTTGGGCTTGCGGGCAGGCCGTATGCGGATGGGATTCGCGCGACCGTGAGGACCACTTGCGCTCACGTGCCGGAATAGGCTATTTATCCCCGAGCAAGTCGAAAGGGGGGCGCGGTGGCACAGCTAATCAGGGAACATTTCGGACGATTCATCGTCGTAGCGCTGGCATCGGCGTTGCTTGTTTCTGTCACGGCCGCTCAAAATTTCACGGCCAAGGCGCCCACCGCTGCGGACTGGGCCGCCCTTGCCAAATTGCCGGACTTCACGGGCGTCTGGGAAATGCCGATAGGAGATGCTTCGCTGGTTGTGCCACCCGGGGCGGCTAAACAGACTCCGCGGAGAACGGCGAGCGCGTCCAAACGCCCTGCTATGCCGAAGCAGCCGACTCTTGATTTCACGCCTGCATGGGCCGCGAAAGCGAAATATTTGAAGGCGCACCCTCCGCAGGACAATCCTCAGGCGAACTGCGTGCCGAACGGCATGCCGGAAATCATGAGGCTACCCTATCCGTATGAGTTCTTGTTTACGCCCGGCCAAGTAACGATTATCGGTGAGCTTTACAGGATGATTCGCCATATCTACACGGATGGGCGGCCGCTTCCATCAGATCCCGCTCCCACTTTTTGGGGCACGTCGGTGGGCCATTGGGACGGGAACACGCTGGTGGCCGAGACCGTGGGCCTACTTCCGCAGACGAATATCATACCGGGCAGCGGAATCGAACAGCGGATTCCACACAGTGACAAGATGAAAGTCATCGAGCGTTTTCGGCTCCTCGATCCCAACACCATGAGGATCGAGACGACGATTATTGATCCCGTGGTCTTTGCGCATCCCTACACGACGAGCCGAATCTTGAAGCGTCATCCGGATTGGACGATCGATGAATACATCTGCGAGCAGAACAACCGCAATTCCGTGACCAGCAATGGCAAAGCTGAGGTGGATACCATCCCTCCCCCTCCCAGCGACCCGGACTCCAATTTTAAGTAGGATCGGCTCGTTAGCGATTTCGCTTGCAGGCAGGCAGTGATTTTTCTGGCGTAGGGCACGTCGGTGTGTAGTATAAGCAGCTCATATTGGGGGGAACGATGGCCTTTCGGCCCGGCAGATCGCGGGTGCCTGCGAAATCTTCTCACCTTCTGTGCGCGTGGATGGGCGAAGTTTGCCGCGTGCACCAATTCCCGCAACCACGGAGACACAAATGAACCGGGTGACGACTTACGCGTTCATTGCCATCGCAACGGCCGTGATGCTGACGGCAAGCTCGGCAGCCGCGCATCATTCGTTTGCAATGTTCGATCAGTCGAAAAAAGTCACGCTGCAAGGAACCGTGAAGGAATTTCTGTGGACCAATCCGCACGTGTTCATTCAACTGCTGGTGAAGGGTAGCGATGGCAACCAGGTCGAGTGGAGCATCGAGATGACCAGCCCCGAGCATCTAGCGCGCGCCGGGTGGCGTCCCGGAACGCTCAAGTCCGGCGAGAAGATCACCATCGTCATCCACCCACTGCACGACAACAAAAAGGGTGGCGAGTATCTTACCGGCACCGGGCCCAACGGACCTTTGCTCGGCGCGCCCCCGCCAGGTCCAGGCAGATGAATCCGCGGAGAACGGAGGCGTGCGCGATGCTTGCCGCAGCGTTGCTGATCGGCTGGCTTCTGGCCACCAGCGCGACGATGGGCGCGTCTTCGTCCTCAATTTTGCCCGACTGGAGCGGTGAATGGCAGCAGGTGGGCGCAACTCCCAATCCAGACGGCGGCTTCGACGACTCGCTCAAGAAGGTGCTGACGGAAATGGATTGGTCCCCGCCCAACAAACCAGCCGTCCAGGCCAAAATTGACAAAATCGACGCGGCTGAGCGCAAGGAAATGGAAGCCGTCCTCCACGGAGCCAATCCCGGCGGCGCGGTTGTCGCGTGTACGTTCGGATATCCGGCGATCATGCTCGACTCGCCGCTGATGTTCGAGGTAGTCCCAACCCCGAAGGAAACAGCCCTAATCTTCTCTAGCCGCGAAATTCGCACCGTTTATACCGACGGGCGCCAGCATCCCGGCAAGGACGATCTGTGGGCGACGGCCTGGGGCGATTCGATTGGCCATTGGGACGGGCAGACGCTTGTGATCGATACGATTGCGGTCCAAGCCCCTCCGGGTTTCGGCGCCCATGGCGGAACACCCATACTTGCCTTCGGCGGAATCGAGCAAAGTCTGCTCATTACGTATTTGAGCCCGCAGGCGCATTTCATCGAGCGGCTCCGCATGATCGACAAGAATCACCTGCAGGACGACATTACCGTCATCGATGCCGTCAATTTCACCAAGCCCTGGCACCTGACCCGCAGCTACGAGCGCGTCACGACGATTCATCGCATGATTTATGAGGATTGCGAGGGCCAGGATCGCAATCCGATCGTCAACGGACATTTCACGATCGCGCC
>JBOGMW010000010.1:0-8017 GCA_050746805.1 Candidatus Acidiferrales bacterium
CGGGGGACAACGTGTCGGCGGAGATTTCGCTGATCACGCCGGTGGCTTTGGAGAAGGGGCTGCGCTTCGCCATCCGCGAAGGCGGCCATACCGTCGGCGCTGGCGCCGTCACCGAGATCATCGAGTAGGGTAAAGGGACATGCGAGAAATCATTACACTGCAATGCGGCGATTGCAAAAATCGAAATTATACGACCACCAAGAACCGGAAGAAGCACTCGGACCGGCTCGAAACGCAGAAGTATTGCAACACTTGCCGGAAGCATACGGCTCACAAGGAAGTGAAATAACGCAGAGCGACGTAAGGCTTGGAGCTACCCGGCGAACTTCGAGCCTGCGCCTCGAATATTTAGGGGAGTAGGTTCAACGGCAGACCGCCGGTCTCCAAAACCGGATGTGGGGGTTCGAATCCCTCCTCCCCTGCCAGTCTTTGCGACGGAGGGGCGGTGAGAAGTTGGCGACGGCAAAGGTTAGAGGGACCGGCAAGAAATGGCGCAGGCGGCAAAATTGAACAAGGAAGAAGCAAACGGAGGAACGTCATTTTCGGTACCGGAGCCAGTCGGCAAGATAGCCAGCTATCCCCGGCGGCTGCGAATCTTCCTCCACGAAGTGAAGGTGGAGTTGAAGCAGGTGAACTGGCCTTCGCGCCACGAGGTTTGGTCCACCACAATTGTGGTAACGGTGACGGTGGCTTTTTTTGGACTATTCTTTTTCACGACGGATACGATATTCGGCCGCGTGGCCAATTGGGTGCTGCATTACTTTGGAAGTCGCTGAAGGAAATTCGATGACGAAGCAGTGGTACATCGTCCACACCTACTCGGGGTTTGAGCGGAAGGTGAAGGAGAGCCTGGAAGGCCGCGTGGCGGCGTTCGGCCTGACGGACAAAATCGGACAGGTCATCATACCGACGGAGTCGGTTGTGGAAGTGCGCGGCGGCAAGAAGGTGATCTCGCCGCGGATGTGCTATCCGGGATACGTGCTGGTGGAGATGGAGATGGACGACTACACCTGGCACGTTGTCCGTTCGACACCAAAAGTGACGGGCTTCGTGGGATCGGGCCAATACCCTTCGCCGCTGACGGAAGAAGAAGTTCAAAACATCTTGAACCGGGCGACCACGACGGCGGAAAAACCCAAGCCGAAATTGTCGTTCGAGCGCGGCGAGAAGGTGCGCATCAATGAAGGCGCCTTCGCGAACTTCACCGGCACGGTTGACGAAGTGAATCCCGACCGCAGCACGCTGAAAGTTTCGGTGACGATTTTCGGGCGATCCACGCCCGTGGAGCTGGATTTCGCGCAGGTCGAGAAAGTCGCCTGAGCGGTTTGCACGGATTCGAGGTAAGCGGGGGGCGGAAGACAGATGGCTAAAAAAATTCAGACAACGGTGAAGTTGCAATTGCCGGCAACGAAGGCCACGCCCGCGCCCCCAGTGGGCACTGCACTGGGCCCGCACGGCGTGAACATCATGGATTTCTGCAAGCAGTTCAACGGGAAAACGGCGAAAGAGCCTGAGGGTATGATCATTCCCGTGCTGGTAACGATCTATACGGATCGCACGTTTACTTTCGTGCTGAAGACTCCGCCCGCTTCCGAACTTTTGAAGCGCGCAGCGGGAATCGTGAAAGGCTCGCCGGAGCCGAATCGCAACAAGGTGGCGAAAGTAACTCGGAAACAGGTGGAAGAGATCGCCAAGAGCAAGCTGCCGGACCTGAACACGACGGCGCTTGATTCCGCCGTCCGATCGGTTATGGGCACGGCCCGCAGCATGGGCATTGAGATCGCGGAATAACGACCGCGAGTAGGGGAGACACGTCGATGGGCCGCAGTGCAAAAGTTGGTGGCAAGAATATCGATCGCGCTCGCAAGCTAGTGGAGGCGCGCGTCTATCAATTGGAAGAAGCGGCGGAGCTTCTTCGCAAAGCTCATTTCGTGAAGTTCGACGAGACGGTCGAGCTGGTGGTCAACCTCGGCGTCGATCCAAAGCAGTCGGACCAGATGGTGCGAGGCACGGTAGTGCTTCCACACGGGCTGGGAAAGTCGAAACGCGTGCTGGTGATCGCCAGCGGCGAAAAGGTACGCGAGGCGCAGGAGGCTGGCGCGGACTTCGTCGGCGGTGACGACATGGTGCAGAAGATCACCGAGGGCTGGACGGATTACGAAGCGGTGATCGCGACGCCGGACATGATGAAATCAGCGGGAAAGCTCGGCAAGGTACTTGGGCCGCGCGGCCTGATGCCCAATCCGAAGACCGGAACGGTGACGTTTGAAGTTGCCAAGGCGGTGAAAGAAATCAAGGCCGGCAAGGTGGAGTTCCGCCTGGATAAGACTGGAATCATTCATTCGCCGGTCGGGAAAATCAGCTTTGCTGCAAAGACTCTGGCGGAAAACGCGCAGGCTCTGCTGAGCGCGATCGTGAAAGCGAAACCGGCCGCGGCCAAGGGCAAATACGTCAAGAAGATCACGCTGACATCGACGATGGGCCCGGGAGTCCTGATCGATCACACGGAAGCGGAAGCGGCCACGGCGGTTGCCGCGTAGGAAAAAGGGTCAACCATGAAGAAGAAAGCCGAAAAAAGGGCTCAGGCCGACGAACTTCGCAAGCAGTTGGCGACGGTTTCGACCGTGATCCTGTCCACATTTCAGGGTATTACGGTAGAGCAGGACACGCAGATGCGGCGCGCCGTGGAAGCCGCGGGCGGCAAGTATGAAGTGGTAAAGAACACGGTGGCAGAGCGAGCGGCGCAAGGAACTCAGGCCGAAGGCCTGCTGAAAAATCTGAAGGGCACCAATTCGATTGCGTACACCAAGACTGACCCCGTAACGCTAGCGAAGATTCTGAGTAAAGTCGCCAAGGAAGTTCCGGCATTCCAGTTCCGCGCCGGTTTGGTGGAGGGCCGGGTAATTTCGATTCAGGAAATCGGGCAACTTGCGCTGCTGCCGAGCAAGGAGGAACTGATCAGTAAGATCATGTTCCTGCTGAACGCTCCGGCGCAGCGGATAGCCTCGGCCCTGGCGGCGCTTCCGCGCAATCTGGCGGTGGTGACGAGCGAAGCGGTGAAGGCCAACAAATTCGGGCCCGGCGGCCCGGCGCCGGAAAACGCGCCGGCGGCCGAGGTAGCGCAGTAATCGGGCATTTCGTCGATTTCACGTTTTTCATTTTCGAGGGAGGATACACAAGGCGATGGCTAGCAAAGTGGAAGGGATTTTGGAGGAAATCAAGGGCCTGACGCTGCTTGAGGCCGCCGATCTGGTGAAGAAGATGGAAGAGACCTTCGGCGTCTCGGCGGCTGCGGCGGCTCCCATGATGATGGCGGGCGGCGCGGCAGCGGCAGGCGCACCGGCTGAGGAGAAGACGGAATTCAGCGTCGTCTTGACCGAAGTTGGTGCCAATAAAATCAATGTGATCAAGGCTGTCCGCGAAGTCACCAGCCTGGGCTTGAAAGAAGCCAAGGATTTGGTCGACGGCGCCCCGAAGACGGTGAAAGACGGGGTGGGCAAGGATGAGGCGGCCACGATCAAGAAGAAATTCGAAGATGTCGGAGCAAAGGTCGAGATTAAGTAGTGCAGTTCGCGTCGGCGGCCAGCCGGACTGCTAAGGAATTCGCGTTCAAACGCGCTCCTGTGAACCAAGGCACTTCACAAAACGTCCTATCCGGACCGGCGGTGCGGGTGTCTTTCCGCGTCGCCTTTCCGTCGTCATCATTGAAGGGGATCTTCCATGAGTAATCGCAACGGTAATCGCGCGATTCGGGAGCGAGAGCGCCTGGATTTCGCCAAGATCAAGACGGCCGTACAGATACCGAACTTGATCGACGTGCAGAAAAAATCGTATCAGCGCTTCCTGCAAATGGATTTGCTGCCAAGCGAGCGGGAGGACACCGGACTGCAATCCGTGTTTGCTTCCGTGTTTCCGATCCAGGATTTTCGCGGACTTTCGCAACTGGATTTCGTGGATTACGCGATCGGCAACTGGGAGTGCAAGTGCGGCCATTTGCGCGGCCTGCATCACTTGCGCGCTACCTGCCGGAATTGCGGCGCATCCGTTGTCACCAACCCGTACAAGACGGGCGATGTGCTGTGCGCGAAGTGCGGCACGTTCAACAAGAACACGCCGACTTTCTGTAACAAGTGCGGCGACCCGGTGACTCTGCAGCTGAAGTACGACGTGAACGAGTGTCAGGAGCGCGGCATGACGTATTCCGCGCCGCTGAAGGTCACTATCCGGCTCACCATCTACGACAAGGATCCGGACACTGGCGCGAAATCCATTCGTGACATCAAGGAACAGGAAGTTTTCTTCGGCGACATTCCGCTGATGACCGAGACCGGCACGTTCATCATCAATGGAACGGAGCGCGTGATCGTCAGCCAACTGCACCGCTCGCCGGGCGTGTTTTACGAGACGGCCAACAATCGCAGCTACTTCCTTGGGAAGATTATTCCGTACCGCGGATCGTGGGTGGAGTTCGAGTATGACAGCAAGAACATTTTGTACGTGCGCATCGACCGGAAGCGCAAATTTCTAGGCTCGATTTTCCTGCGGGCGCTGGGAATGAAGACGAACGAAGAAATTCTGCGCACCTTCTATCAGGTGGAGCGGATTTCGCTGCGCGATAACGAACTCTTCTGGAACGTTTCGGAGGGCTTGATCGACCGCAAGCTTTCGCGCGAGATCAAGAATCCGAAAACTGGCGAAGCGCTGGCGGGCGCGCACAAGCGCATCAGCGAGGCTCTGTACAAAGAGCTGGTGAAGGCGCGCGTAACGCAGGCGGAAATTGGCGTAGCGGATCTGGAAGGCGCTGTGACCGTCGGCGAACTCGTCAACCGGCAGACCGGCGAAGTGTTGCTGGAAGCCAATAAGCCGCTGACCGCGGAAATTTGGACGGCTATCGGCGAAGCAGGCATCACTGAAGTGGATGTATGCTTCCCGGATCGCGACGAAGTGGGCAACATCGTTACCCGCACGCTCGACAAGGACTCGATCCATTCTTCCAAGGAAGCGCTGATTGAGATCTATCGGAAGCTGCGTCCCGGCGACCCGCCGACGCTCGAAACCGCCACGGCTCTTTTCAACGGGATGTTTTTCGACCCGCGCAAGTATGATTTCAGCAAGGTTGGGCGTCTGAAGTTCAACATCAAGCTGGGCATCGAGACGCCACTCGACAAGCGCACGCTCGACCCCGGTGATTTCGTCGCCGCGATCAAATACTTGCTAAAGCTGCGCCGCAATGTGGGTACGGTGGACGATATCGACCATCTCGGAAACCGCCGCGTCCGCGCGGTAGGCGAGTTGCTTGAGAATCAGTTCCGCATCGGCCTAGTTCGCATGGAGCGTGCGATCAAGGAAAAGATGTCCGTGTACCAGGAAATGTCCACGGCGATGCCGCACGATCTTGTGAACGCCAAGCCGGTAATGGCGGCGATCCGCGAATTCTTTGGCAGCTCGCAGCTATCGCAGTTCATGGACCAGACCAATCCGCTGAGCGAGATCACGCACAAGCGGCGGCTTTCGGCTCTTGGTCCCGGCGGGCTCTCGCGCGAGCGAGCTGGATTCGAAGTACGCGACGTGCATCCAACCCACTACGGCCGCATCTGCCCGATCGAAACGCCGGAAGGTCCGAACATCGGCTTGATCAGCTCGCTTTCGTGTTACGCGCGGATCAACGAGTTTGGGTTTATCGAATCGCCCTACCGCAAGGTGAGAGGCGGCCGGGTGATTGACTACGTGCAAATCGTCAACGCCGGCGATAGCGAGTTCAAGGCCGGCGAAATCGTGGAGCGCGAAAAGGTCGACGATATCAACGACGAATTGAAACGCCGTCGCGTAGTCGTCGAGCCGTACTGCTTCTACTTGTCGGCGTGGGAAGAGGACCGCTACGTGGTGGCGCAAGCCAATGCGCCTCTGGATGAGAAGCTGCGCATCACCACAGACCTTGTAAACTGCCGGCAGGCTGGCAACTTCGTGCTGAAGAGCCGGGACGAAGTGGATTACATCGACGTGTCTCCGAAGCAGCTCGTGTCCGTGGCCGCCAGCTTGATTCCGTTCCTCGAGAACGACGACGCGAACCGCGCGTTGATGGGCTCGAACATGCAGCGGCAGGCCGTGCCGCTGATCAAGGGCGAAGCGCCGCTGGTGGGTACCGGCATGGAACGCGTCACCGCCCGCGATTCCGGCGCGGTGATCGTATGCCGCCGCGACGGGATAGTGGACCAGGTGGATTCGGAGCGCGTGATCGTGCGCGTGGAATCGGACCAGTCCGGAGTGTTGAGCCGCGAAGTAGGGTCGGATATCTACCTGCTGACGAAATTCAAGCGTTCGAATCAGAACACCTGCGTCAGCCAGAAGCCGCTGGTCCGCGCGGGCGACCGCGTGAAGCAGGGTCAAGTGCTAGCGGACGGTCCCTGCACCGACCGCGGCGAGCTGGCGCTGGGACGCAATGTGCTGGTCGCATTCGTTCCGTGGCGGGGCTACAACTTTGAAGACGCCATCCTCGTCAGCGAAAAGCTGGTGAAGGAGGACTACTACACTTCGATTCACATCGAGGAATACGAAATCGAGGCACGCGACACCAAGCTAGGTCCCGAAGAAATCACTCGGGACATTCCCAATATCAACGAGAGCTTCCTGCGCAACCTCGACGAGAGCGGCGTGATCCGCATTGGCGCTACGGTGAAACCCGGCGACATTCTTGTCGGCAAGGTAACGCCCAAAGGCGAGACCACGCTGACGCCGGAGGAAAAACTGTTGCGCGCGATCTTCGGCGAGAAGGCTGGCGACGTTCGCGACGCGTCTCTCTATTGCCCGCCGGGCATTGAGGGCACGATTGTGGACGTGAAGATCTTCTGCCGCAAGGGCGCGGAGAAGGATGAGCGCCACAAGGCCATCGAGGCAGCGCACGTGGCCAAGCTCGAAAAGAACCTCGCCGATGAGATCCGCATTCTCACCGACGAGCGCCTGAAGCGCTTGAACGACTTGCTAGGCGGCCAGAAGCTGGTAGCCGACTTGCATGATGAGCGCACCAACAAGCGATTGCTGACCAAGGGCGCGGAGCTCACGCGCGAAATCCTGGAGAAGATTTCCACTCGCAACCTGAAGCGCCTGCGCTTGAACGACAAAGATCCGCTGCTAATCGAGAAGATCGATGAAATCGAGGAAATGACCTCGCGGCAGATCGACGTGCTGCGCAAGATCACCGACGAGCGCGTGGCCAAGCTAAAGAAGGGCGACGAGCTTCCGCCGGGCGTGATCAAGCTGGTGAAGGCCTATATCGCCATGAAGCGCAAGCTCTCCGTTGGCGACAAAATGGCGGGACGGCATGGCAACAAAGGCGTGATCGCGCGAATCGTTCCGAGCGAAGACATGCCTTACATGCCGGACGGCACGCCGGTGGAAATTGTACTGAACCCGCTCGGTGTTCCTTCGCGCATGAACGTCGGACAGATTCTCGAAACGCACCTCGGTTGGGCCTCGAAGGCTCTAGGCGAGCGCGTGGCAGTTCTGCTCGATTCCGATTCGCGCGCGGAAGCCGTCCGCAAGTGGTTCAAGGAAGCTTTCGGCCCCACTTCTATTTGGAAGACCTTGGTGGACCTCGACGACGAGACTTTGCTCGAAGTGGCTCATGGATTCCGCGAGGGCGTGCCGTTCGCAACGCCGGTGTTCGATGGCGCGCGCGAAGGGGATATACGCCACCTGCTGGAATTCACCAAACTGCCCGAAAGCGGCAAGATCTCCCTCTATGATGGCATGACCGGCGAAGAATTCGCGCAAAAGGTCACCGTCGGCTACATCTACATGCTCAAACTGTCGCACTTAGTTGACGACAAAATCCACGCCCGTTCGATCGGCCCGTATTCGCTGATCACCCAGCAGCCGCTCGGCGGAAAGGCTCAGTTCGGAGGCCAGCGCTTCGGCGAAATGGAAGTGTGGGCGCTTGAGGCGTACGGCGCCGCGCACATCTTGCAGGAGCTGCTCACCGCCAAGTCGGACGACGTCTATGGCCGCGCCAAGATTTACG
>JBOGMW010000011.1:0-16630 GCA_050746805.1 Candidatus Acidiferrales bacterium
CGGGGGACAACGTGTCGGCGGAGATTTCGCTGATCACGCCGGTGGCTTTGGAGAAGGGGCTGCGCTTCGCCATCCGCGAAGGCGGCCATACCGTCGGCGCTGGCGCCGTCACCGAGATCATCGAGTAAAACATGCCTAATGGAGAAAAAATTCGCATTCGTTTGAAGGCGTACGATCACCGCATTCTCGATCAGTCGACCAAAGAAATTGTCGACACCGCGAAGCGTACCGGCGCCGACGTGGCCGGACCGATTCCTCTGCCCACGGTGATCAACCGCTGGACGGTGTTGCGGTCGCCCCACGTGGACAAAAAATCGCGCGAGCAGTTTGAAATGCGCACCCACAAGCGGCTGATCGATATTCTGGAGCCGACCCCGGATACGGTGGACGCGCTGATGAAGCTCGATCTCCCGCCGGGCGTCGATGTGGAAATTAAAGCTTTCGGTCGCGAGCACACGGCCAAGTGACGCTGCGATCTCGGCGCCCCAGCGAAGCACCTCACTGGTGGTTGGGTGGGAAAGCCGCGGGAAGGTAAAGGACGACGGAAATGGCGGTCAACGGCATATTGGGAATCAAGCTGGGCATGACGCAAGTCTTCGCTGAAGACGGTGCCTCGGTACCCTGTACCGTGCTGCAGGCTGGCCCTTGCGTGGTGGTCGAGCGGCGCAGCAAGGACAAGCACGGTTACGATTCCGTGCAGCTCGGCTTGGTTGAATTCATCAAGCCGCAGCGCGTCACCAAGGCGATGACCGGGCATTTCAAAAAGGCCGGCGTGGCTCCGATGCGCTATCTCGGCGAAGTGCGCATCGAGGATTCGAAGGACGAAACCAAGCCCGGTGATCGCGTCCTGGTCGATGGCTTCACGGTTGGCGAGTACGTGGATGTAAGCGGCGTCAGCAAGGGTAAAGGCTTTCAGGGCGGCGTTAAGCGCTGGCACTATCGCGGCGGCGATGCCTCCCACGGCTCGATGTTTCACCGCGCGCCGGGCGGCATTGGGGCCAGTTCGTTTCCCTCGCGTGTGTGGCCGGGGCAGCATTTTCCGGGGCACATGGGCGCGGAGCGCAAAACGTCGAAGAATCTACGCGTCGTGAAGATCGACGCGGAAGAGAATTTGCTGCTGGTGTGCGGCGCGGTTCCAGGTCCGGCTGGCAGCTACATCTATATTCGGAAAGCAAAGACCGGCAAGTAGGCGGCCGGCTTAAAAAAGAGAAGACGATCATGCCCGTTGTGGACGTAAAAAATTTGGAAGGCGAGACAATCGGCCAGATCACTCTGGCGGACGATGTGTTCGCGGCCGAAGTGAATCCGCACCTGCTGCACGAAGCGGTGCGGCACTTTCTGGCTGGCGAGCGCGCCGGAACGCACAAGACCAAAGACAAGAGCGAAGTCAGCGGCTCGGGCAAGAAGCTGTGGAAACAAAAGGGAACCGGCCGCGCGCGCATCGGCTCAATTCGTTCGCCGTTGTGGCGCCATGGCGGCACGGTGCACGGCCCCGTGCCGCGCAGCTACGCCTACGCGCTGCCGAAGAAAATGATTTTGGGCGCTCTGCGTTCCGCGCTGACGACAAAATTGTCGCAGCAGAAGCTGATCGTGGTGGACGGCTGGCAGCTCGAATCGCACAAGACGAAAGCCTTTCGCGCGGCGCTCACGAAGCTCGATGGCGAAGCGAAATCGATTCTGCTGGTGGATGCGGGCGAAAACAGCAATCTGGAACGCGCCAGCCGCAACCTTGAAGGCGTCACGCTGGTGCAGCCGGCGCGTCTCGGTCCTTACGACCTGCTGCGACACGACCGCTTGATGCTATCTCGCGAAGCAGCCACACGGCTCAGCGGCGCGCTTTCGGCGAACAAGTCTGAGGACGGCGTGGCCCAAGCCTCAACTGGACCCGAATCGTCGGCTGAAACCAAGCCGGCGAAGGCCGCGGCAGCGAAGCCGCCGAAGCGTGCCGCAAAAGCGGCGCCCAAAGCAGGGCGAACGCCGGCCAAGAAACCAGCCGTGAAAAAGGCTGCAAAGCACAAGGCGAAAAAGGACTAAGCCATGGCCACTCGGCTCTATCAAGTTATCCGGCGCCCGATCATCACCGAGAAAGGTCTGGGCGTGAAGGAGTTGCAGCACACGGTGGTTTTCGAAGTGGCCCACGATGCCACCAAGACCGAAATCAAAGAAGCGGTGCAACGGATCTTCAAGGTAAAAGTGGATCATGTGCGCACCGCGATTTATCACGGCAAAATGCGCCGCCGCGGGCGCGCCGAGGGCTTCCGCAGCGATTGGAAAAAAGCTTACGTGAAGCTGGCGGCTGGCGAGAAAATGATCGAGTACGCGGAAAATCTGTAATTAGTCGGCAAAGTTAGAGGAACAGATGGCACTGAAGACATTTCGACCGTACACACCATCGCGGCGCTTCCTCACCATGCTCGATAAGAGCGAGGTGACCAAGGAAGTGCCGGAAAAGTCGCTCACCGAGTCGAAAAAGCGCACCGGTGGACGCAACTCGCACGGCGAAGTTACGGCCTGGCACCGTGGCGGCGGCCACGCCCGGCGCTATCGTTCGATCGATTTTCGCCGCGATAAGACCGGAATCCCGGCGAAGGTTGCGGCCATCGAATATGATCCGAACCGCTCTGCGCGCATCGCGCTGTTGCACTACGCGGACGGCGAAAAGCGCTACATCCTGCATCCGGTGGGCCTGGAAGTGGGCATGACGGTGCAGAACGGCGAAGGCGCGGACATTCTTCCCGGTAATGCTTTGACCATCCGCCACATTCCGCCAGGCACCATGGTGCACAACCTGGAGCTGTATCCGGGAAAGGGCGCCCAGGTGGTTCGCTCGGCCGGTGGCGCAGCGCAGTTGCTCAGCAAGGAAGGCGACGTCGCTTTGGTGAAGCTTCCTTCAGGCGAGGTTCGGCGGTTCAGCGTGGATTGCATGGCCACCGTCGGCCAGCTCGGGAATTTGGATCATGAGAATGTGACGTATGGGAAAGCGGGCCGCACTCGGTGGCACGGAAAGCGTCCCACGGTGCGTGGCGTGGCTATGAACCCGGTGGATCACCCCCACGGCGGCGGTGAAGGCCGCGTGAAGGGCAACCACCCGCAGACTCCCTGGGGATTTCCAACTCTGGGCGCCAAGACGCGGAAAAAGCGTCCCAGCGACCGGATGATCGTAGAACGGCGCAAGCCGTAGTTGGGAGCAGCAGCAAAAACATGAACCCGGCGCGGCGGGGAATCGAGAGTGTCGTCATGAGTGCCACACGTACGTCGAGACGCGCGTCCCGGCGGCTGGCGCGCAAAGCAACTCCGCGCCGAACTGCCAATCCGGCGGCTAAACCCGTCGGAAAATCCGCGGCCCGCCCCGCGGCGAAGTTAGTTCGAAAGGCGATTTCCAGACTGGCGCCTGCGCCCCAGGTCCTGTACCGCCTGTGCAAGAGCGGATGGGCGGTAATCGTGGAAAAGATTCCCAACGCGCAGGGAACGCGGTTCGTATGCCCGTTCTGCCCGTTGTCCCACCGCGTGCCGGGTCCGGTGCGCGGCTTTCGCAAGGTGCGCCGCGCGCAGTGGGTGAAGATGCGCCGCGTGGAGGAATAGGAGAAAGATGCCGCGTTCGCTTAAAAAGGGCCCGTTTATCGATGGCCACTTGCAAGAAAAAGTGGCGGCGCTGAACGCCCGCAACGAAAAGAAGGTTGTGAAGACCTGGTCCCGCCGGTCCACGATCCTGCCGGAAATGGTGGGCCACACCATCGCCGTGCACAACGGCCGGAAGTTCATCCCGGTGTACATCACCGAGCAGATGGTGGGGCACAAACTGGGCGAGTTTGCGCCCACGCGCAGTTTTAAAGGTCATGGCGTGAAGGCTGCTCTCGAAAGGGCCGCAGCGGTCGCTCCGGGAGCGCCTGCGGCGGCGCCGGCGGGAAGACCATAAGTCAGTGGCGGATAAGTAGAAGCACGACGCAAGCCGAAGATCGAAGGCAACAGGGGAAACGATGGCGACCGGTGCGAAAGAACAAATCGAGGGACAGGCGACGACGCGGTTCCTGCGCGTTTCGCCGCAAAAGGCGCGTCTGGTGATCGATCTGATCCGCGGGCGTCGCGCGGAAGATGCACTGCAGACGTTGCGCTTCACCAAAAAACGCGTGGCCAAGGACGTGGAAAAAACGCTGCGCAGCGCAATCGCCAATGCCGAGCGCAAAGCGGACGACGCCAGCGAATCGCTCGACGTGGATGCTCTCTACGTTACCAGCTGTTGCGTCAATGAAGGCCCGCGCTGGAAACGCATGCGTCCCGCGCCGATGGGCCGAGGTTTCCGCTATCAGAAGCGCACCAGCCATATCGTCGTCTGCGTGGCGGAGCATCATCGCGCCGCGGAGGACCGCGCCGCGGCGGTAGCGGCGGAAGTGGAAGCTTCCAAGGGCGTGCGCGGAGCGGTGCGCAAGGCTCGCAAGGCAATCGAAAAACGCGCGAAAGAGGCGCAAAAACAGCAGCAAAAGCAGCGGAAAAAGCAGTAGGAGGTCGGATTGGGGCAGAAAACACATCCGTACGGATTTCGGCTGGGCTACAACAAGGGCTGGCGCTCGCGCTGGTTCGCGAAGAAAGAGTACGCCGATTTGCTGCATGAAGACGTGGTGCTGCGGCGGCAATTGAAAGAGCGGCTCAAGTCCGCGGGCGTCGATGGTATTGACGTGGAGCGCGCCGCCAATAAGCTCGTCGTCCGGATTTATACCGCCCGGCCCGGAATCATCATCGGGCGCAAGGGCTCGGAAATCGACAAGCTCAAGAACGAAGTCCAGAAGCGCACGAAGCGCGAAGTGCACATCGATATTCAGGAAGTGCACCGGCCCGAAATGGCGGCCCAGCTAGTGGCAGAGTCGATAGCGCTGCAACTGGAAAAACGCGTGGCTTTCCGGCGTGCCATGCGCAAAGCGGTGGATTCGGCGCTGCGCTTCGGCTGCAAAGGAATCAAAGTCCGCGTGGCAGGACGATTGAACGGCGCGGAAATCGCGCGCAAGGAATGGTACTTGCAAGGCCGGCTGCCCTTGCAGACCCTGCGTGCCAACATCGATTTCGGCACCGCCGAGGCGCATACCACCTACGGCGTGATTGGTGTGAAATGCTGGATTTATCAGGGTGAAAAAATTCCGGAGCGATCGCGGCCTGGTGCTGCGGCGCCCGCTCCGCAAGTTTAGGGGATAGGTTACACCGCTATGTTGATGCCCAAGAAGGTGAAGTATCGGAAACAGCAGCGTGGCCGGCGCACTGGTAAGGCCTGGCGTGGGGGGGCGCTCGCATTCGGCGAGTACGGGTTGAAAGCGCTCGAACCCGCGTGGATTACCGACAGGCAGATCGAAGCCTCACGCGTGGCCATTACCCGCTTCATCAAACGCGGCGGAAAATTGTGGATTCGCGTCTTTCCGGATAAGCCGTTCACCAAGAAGCCGGCGGAAACCCGCATGGGCAAGGGTAAAGGTCCACCGGAGCGATGGGTGGCCGTGGTGAAGCCGGGCCGCGTCATGTTCGAAATGTCCGGGGTTGATCTGGCGACGGCCACCGAAGCCATGGCGTTGGCGGCTAACAAGCTGCCGATTAAAACAAAGTTTGTAACTCGGGCGGAGGCGCTCTAATGGCCAGCCGCGTTGAAAAATACCGGGAGATGAACCCCAACGAGCTGGACCTCCAGCAGCGTGAACTGAGCGAGCAGATTTTTCGGCTGCGCTTTCAGATCGCGTCTGGCCAGGCCGAGGGCCTGAAAAAAATGCGCGAGGCCCGCAAAGACCTGGCCCGTGTGAAGACGCTGCTGCGCCAGAGGCAGCTGCAAGGCGAAGCGAGGAAAGCGTAATGGCGAACGAAGTAGCGGTGAAGGCGGCGCCGGAAGGCGCCCGCCAGCGGGGAGCGCGGCAGGAGTTGGTGGGCGTGGTCACCAGCGCTAAAATGGACAAAACCATCGTAGTGCAAGTCACGCGCACATCTCAGCATCCGCTGTATCGCCGGGTGGTTCGCTCGACGAAAAAATACTACGCGCACGATGAGGCTCGCGAAGCGCGCATGGGCGATACGGTACGAATTGTTTCCACGCGTCCGCTTTCGAAATTGAAGCGCTGGCGGCTCAAGGAAATTCTGACCAGTTCGACGCGGGTCGCCTGAGCGATATTAGTGGGGCCCCCATCGGCCCGTGGCCGTTGGGGCGAGGGATAGGGGAGCACGACGATGGTTCAGATGCGCACGTGGCTGACGGTGGCCGATAATTCCGGCGCCCGCCAATTGACCTGCATTTTGCCGGTGGGCGGCGATGTGGGGTTGACAGCAGGACTCGGCGAGGTAATCACCGCGGCGGTGAAGGAAGCCGCTCCGGACAGCCAGATTAAGAAGGGCAAAGTGGTCAAGGCGGTGGTCGTACGAACGAGAAAAGAGCACCGGCGCAAGGATGGCACCTACATTCGCTTCGACGATAACGCCGCGGTGCTGATCAACGATGCGGGCGAGCCGGTCGGCACGCGTGTGTTCGGGCCGGTGGCCCGCGAGCTGCGCGACAAGAAGTTCACCAAGATCGTCTCGCTGGCTCCGGAAGTGTGGTAGCGATGAGAGAACAACAAAAACCAGCGCCGATCGGCATTCGCCACGGCGATACAGTGAAAGTGATGAGCGGTCGCTCCAAGGGCAAGACCGGTAAGGTACTCGGCGTCAATCCAGTGAAGGGCACGGTCACCGTTGAACGCGCCAATATTATCAAGAAGCATACGCGCGCTGATCCGTCGAAAAACGTCCGCGGAGGCATTCTCGATAAGGAAGGGCCCATTCACGTTTCCAACGTGATGCTGGTTTGCCCGGGCTGCGGAAAGCACACCCGCGCGGGGCATACCACTCTGCCGGATGGCACCAAAGTGCGCCTGTGCCGCCGCTGCAATCAGACGTTTGAGAATTAGCATTCGAGGCTGAAGAAAAAACCATGAGCCGTTTGCAAGATCGATACCGAAAAGACGTCGTTCCCGCGCTCACCAAGCGCTTCGGATACACCAACACCATGGCCGTGCCGCGCGTCTCCAAAGTGACGCTCAACATCGGCCTCGGTGAGGCGAGCGCCAACGTGAAGCTGCTCGACACCGCCGCGACGGAGCTTGGGCAGATCTCCGGACAGAAGCCGGTGATCACGCGCGCCAAGAAGTCCATCGCCAATTTCAAGCTGCGCAAGGGCATGCCCATCGGCTGCATGGTCACCCTGCGCGGCGAGCAAATGTACGAATTTCTCGACCGCATGACTTCCGTCGTGCTGCCGCGAGTGCGCGACTTCAAAGGCTTGCCGCCCAATTCTTTCGACGGCCGCGGCAACTACACTCTGGGCCTGCGCGACCAGTTGGTGTTTCCGGAAATCGATTACACGCGCGTGGACAAAATGAAGGGAATGAACATCACCATTACCACCACGGCGCGTAATGACGAGGAAGGGCGCGAGCTTCTCAAGCTGCTCGGCGTGCCCTTTCGAGCGCAGGCTTCGGCATAAGGAGATCGAACTCGCATGGCTCGAACCAGTCAATTCGCGAAAATGCAGCGCAAGCTGAAATACAAGATTCGCCAGCGCAACCGCTGCCGCGTCTGCGGCCGCGCGCGTGGATTCTTACGCAAATTTGAGATGTGCCGAATTTGCTTCCGCGGCATGGCCCTCAAGGGAGAGATTCCCGGCGTGGTGAAGGCCAGTTGGTAAGGACGAAAGCCATAAGGACTGATGAATGACCACTGATCCCATCGCAGATTTTCTCACGCGCATCCGCAATGGTGCTCGCGCGCGACATCCGCGCGTCGATGTACCCTCCTCGAATCTGAAGGTCGAGATCGCGCGTATTTTGAAGGATGAAGGCTACCTCGCGAATTTCAAGGTCGTCGAGGAAAAAGGCAAGCGCACGCTGCGAGTGTTCCTCCGCTACACCTCCGACCGCCGCAGCGTGATCACCGACCTGCGTCGCATCTCGAAACCCGGCGCGCGCCGCTACACCAGCAAGTTCGGCATTCGCCAGGTCATGGGCGGCATGGGTATCTCCATCCTTTCCACGCCGCGCGGCCTGATGACCGGCCAGGGGGCGCGCAAAGAAGGCATCGGCGGCGAACTTCTCTGTGAAGTTTGGTAGGGGCCAAGTTCTGTAGTAGCGAAAGTGCGGCGGATTTTTGTGAGCGAAAGGTTTTAGGCTAATGTCGCGAATTGGAAACAAAATTATTCCAGTGCCTTCGACGGTAAAGATCCAGATCAAAGAAGGCGCCGTGGATGTGCAAGGTCCCAAAGGCAAGCTTTCGATTGCGCTGCCGCGCGGAATCCGCTTCGAACAAAAGGACGGCACTCTCGTTGCCATGCGCGAAAATGACGATCAGCGCGCTCTGCACGGCCTCGCACGCGCCTTGGTTGCCAACGCCGTTACCGGCGTCACCCAGGGCTTCAAGAAGGACCTCGACATCGTCGGCGTCGGCTACCGCGCCGAAGTGAAGGGCAAAAATGTCGTGCTCGCGCTCGGGTATTCGCATCCCATCGAGTTTCCGATTCCCGAGGGGATTCAGATCGCCATCGAAAAGCAGACCCATGTGACGGTTACTGGTGCGAACAAAAATCAGGTGGGCCAGATTGCCGCGAATCTTCGCGCGCTGCGCCCGCCCGACCCGTACAAGCAGAAGGGCGTCCGCATCACCGGCGAACGCCTCAAGAAGAAAGCCGGAAAAGCAGGCGCCAAGGCGGCTGCCGGCTAACCCGGCTGTTGAGATTCAAGGAGGAGCAGCGTGGCTATCTCGGTTCGAAGACTTTCGCGCGAAGCGCACCGCCAGCGCGTGCATGTGCGCATGCGCAAGCGTATCGCCGGCACGGCGGAGCGCCCGCGTCTTTGCGTGCATCGTTCGTCTCGCCACATTCGTGCGCAGGTGATCGACGATGCGTCGGCGCGCACCATCGTCTCAGCCAGCTCGCTCGATAAGGACGTGCGCTCCCAGATTCGCGGAGGTGGCAATATCGCCGCGTCCAAAATAGTAGGAAAAATGATTGCCGAGCGCGCTCGCGCCAAAGGCGTCGAGAACGTTGTGTTCGATCGCGGCGGTTACCAATATCATGGCCGCGTGCAAGCGCTTGCCGAAGCGGCCCGGGAGGCGGGCCTGAAGTTCTGAAAACTATGTCGAAACAAGAGCTCAAAGACACGTTGTCGGTTCGCCGCGCGGTGGACGCCAATCAGGCCAGCTTGAAAGACCAGGTGGTCTCCATCAACCGCGTCACCAAAGTAGTGAAGGGCGGCAAAAACCTTAGCTTCTCCGCGCTAGTCGTCGTCGGCGACCAGCGCGGCCACGCTGGATTCGGCATGGGCAAGGCCCGCGAAGTACCCATGGCCATTCGCAAGGCCATCGAGCAGGCCAAGAAGAACATGGTTAAGTTCAACCTGCGCGGTGCCACTATCCCGCACCAGGTCACAGGCTTCTACGGTTCGGGACAAGTTCTACTGAAGCCCGCGCCCGAAGGCACGGGCGTCATCGCTGGCGGCCCGGTGCGCGCCGTGATGGAAGTAGCCGGAATTCAGAACGTGCTCACCAAGTCGTTGGGCACGTCGAATCCGCACAACGTCATTAAAGCCACGTTTGACGCGCTGTTGCATCTCAAGAACGCCGCGGCCGTGGCGGAATCGCGCGGCAAAGTTGCCGCGGAGGAGCCCGTGGCGTCGTAGCCGCCGGCTGATAATTGATGGCCACTTCGAAAAAACAATCGGGCACGTTGAAACTCAAGTGGGTGCGCAGCTTTATTGGCTGCCCTCGCGACATGCGGCAGACCATTCGCGGGCTGGGCTTCCGCCGCATGCAACAGGTCGTCGAGCGCCAGGATACGCCCGCGATTCGCGGCATGATCGCCAAAGTCCACCACCTGGTTGAAATTCAGAAGTAGCTGGGGAATCCAATGGAACCGACACTTTCTAATTTGAAACCGCCGCGCGGCTCGCGCCACCGCAAGGTGCGCGTGGGGCGCGGCATGGGCTCGAAGCTGGGCAAGACCTCCGGCGCCGGAAACAAGGGCCAGCAATCCCGTCGCGGTTATTCGCGCCGCGCTGGTTTCGAAGGCGGACAGATGCCTCTTCACCGCCGTTTGCCCAAGCGCGGCTTTTCCAGCCCGTTTCCGAAAAGCTTTGCCGTCGTCAACGTCGATAGCCTCAATGCCTTCGGCGCCGGCGAGACGGTGACTCCGGAATCGCTGGCGGGCCACGGCCTGATTCGCGCCACTCGCGGCGGTATCAAGATCCTTGGTGATGGTGAGTTGAAAGTCGCATTGACCGTGCGCGCGCACGCCTTCAGCAAATCCGCTGAGGAAAAAATCGCCCGCGCCGGTGGGAGAGTCGAAGTAATCGCATGAGGAAGTTAGCCGAGGCCATCCGCAATATTTTTATCACGCCGGATTTGCGCAACCGCGTGTTGTTCACGCTTGCCGTTCTGGCCGTCTACCGCGTCGGTGCGTTTATTCCCACGCCTGGAATCAATACGGCGCTGCTCGGCCAGATGTTTGAACGCAGCCGCGGCTCGGTGCTTGGCCTGATCGACCTCTTTAGTGGCGGCAATCTTCGCCGCTTGACCATCTTCGCGCTGGGCATCATGCCCTACATCACCGCCGCCATCATTTTCGAGTTGTTGGTCGTGGTGTGGCCCTACCTTGAGCGCCTCCAAAAAGAAGGCGAACTTGGCCGCCGCAAGATCACCCAGTACACGCGCTATCTCACGATCATCCTGAGCTTGTTCCAGTCCTTCACCATCGCGTTGACCCTCGAGCGCCAGAGCTCAAACGGCCAATCGCTGGTCTATCATCCGGGCATTCACTTCATTCTGATGACCATGTTGACGCTGACCACCGGCTCGGCGTTCATCATGTGGCTCGGCGAGCAGATTAGCGACCGCGGCATCGGCAACGGCATGTCGTTGATCATCTTCGCCGGAATCGTAGTGGGCCTGCCCAACGCGGTCGGCGATCTCATCAGCAAAGGGGAAACTCGCCAGTGGGGCTCGTTCACTCCCATGGCCCTGCTGGGTTTGTTCGTTCTCATGGCCGCGGTGGTGGCTTTTATCGTCTTCGTCGAAAGCGGACAGCGGCGCATCCCCGTGCAGTACGCCAAGCGCGTTATGGGACGCAAGGTGATGGGCGGCCAGATGACGTATCTCCCGCTGCGCGTCAACGCCGGCGGCGTGATTCCACCGATTTTCGCCAGTTCCTTGCTCACCTTTCCGCAGACGGCGGCGCTGCTGTTTAAATCCAAGTCTCCTATTTTCCAGAGGCTGGCCAGCGCCATCACCTGGGGTGAGCCGCTGTACACGCTCCTATACGTGGTGCTGATCATCTTTTTCGCCTTCTTTTACGTGGGCATCATTTTCAATCCCACGGATTTGGCGGACAACATGCGGAAATACGGTGGGTTTATCCCCGGCATTCGTCCCGGGCGCAACACCTCCGAGTACATCAACCGCATCTTGACGCGTCTTACCTTCGTAGGCGGCGTTTACCTGGCTGTGGTCTGTTTGCTGCCGGAATGGATGATTTCCGGCATTCACTTGCAGCATCTCTGGCTGGTGGGCAATTGGTTTGACACGCATATGTGGCGCTTCGTGCTGGATGGCTTGGGAGTGCAGTTTTATTTTGGCGGCACGTCCTTGCTGATCGTCGTTGGGGTTGCGATGGATACCGTGCAACAGCTCGAAGCGCAGTTGGTGATGCGGAATTATGAAGGGTTTGTCCGGAAGGGCCGCGCTCGTAGTCGTCGTGCTTGAGAATGTCCGCCGTAGTTGAAAATGACCGTCGCAGTTGAACCGTTGCCTGGCAGTCGCGGTTAGAAAAACGATTCGGGCGGAGACGATGGCTCTCAATCGGGCTGTGATTTTTTTGGGACCTCCCGGCGCGGGGAAGGGAACCCAGGCGAAAATGGCCGCGCAAAAGTGCGGGTTGCCGCACCTTTCCACGGGCGATATGCTTCGCGACGCAATTCGCCGCGAATCGCCGCTGGGAAAGAAAGTGCAACCTGTTCTCGCCAGCGGCGCCTTAGTGCCGGACGATCTGGTGATCGGCATGGTCGAAGAGCGGCTTTCGCACAGCGATTGCGAGCGCGGTTTTATTTTCGATGGCTTCCCGCGCACCCTGCCGCAGGCCGAGCAATTGGATGCGCTGCTCGAAGCCAAGGGATTCGGCAAACCCTTGGTTGTCGATTTTTGCGTCAGCCGCGATCAGTTGTTGCGGCGGCTGGCCGGGCGCTGGATGTGCACTGTGGGTGGCGAGATTTACAACGAGTTTGACGCGCCTCCCAAGGTGCCGGGCGTTTGCGATCGCGACGGAGGGAAGTTAGTGCAGCGTCCCGACGATCGTACGGAGGTCGTCAAGGAGCGCCTGGCGGCGTACGAGCGCCAGACCAGGCCGCTGGCGGAGTATTACCGGCGGCACGGAGTGCTTGAGACGGTGGATGCCGCGAAAAGTGTCGAAGACGTGAGCCGCGCGCTGGACTCGATTTTACATTGCGCGGAAGGCTTTAATGGTCGCTCTGATGGTCGTTTGTAAGTCGGCCGCCGAACTCGAGAAAATGCATCGCTCGGGTTTGATTGTATGGGGCGCGCTGGAAACAATGCGCGCCATGGTCCAGCCGGGGATTTCGACCAAGGAGCTGGACCGGTTCGCGGAAGCGTATACCGTCGAGCATCACGCGAAACCGGCGTTCAAGGGCTACCGCGGATATCCGGGTTCGGTCTGCACCTCGATCAACCAGGAAGTGGTGCACGGTATTCCGTCGGCCTCGCGCAAACTTCGCGAGGGCGATATTTTGTCGATGGATTTTGGCGTGGAGCTCGATGGATATTTTGGCGACGCGGCCCTGACTGTTCCGGTGGGAAGAATTTCTCCGGAGCGCGAGATGCTGCTTCGCGTTACCCGCGAATCGCTTGAGCGTGCCATCGAGAAAGTCCGGCCCGGCAACCGGTTGGGCGACGTGTCCGCTGCCGTGCAACAGTGGGTTGAAAAGCACGGTTACTCGGTGGTGCGAGAGTTTGTGGGTCACGGCATCGGCACCAAGATGCACGAGGAGCCGCAGGTTCCGAACTACGGGCCGGCCGGGCAGGGCCCCAAGCTGCAGGAGGGCTTGGTGATTGCTATCGAGCCGATGGTCAACGTCGGCGCTCCGGCCGTTCGGGTGCTGAGCGACGATTGGACAGCGGTCACTGCTGATGGCAGCGACTCCGCGCATTTCGAGCACACCGTGGCCGTGACGAAAGATGGCCCATGGATTTTGACGCGGCCGCGCGAAGCAACCGGGTCGTGCTGGTAATTGCGATTTCTAAAGTGAAGTGGACGGGAGTTTATGGCGAAAAGGCCTGAGCGGGACAAAAAGAAGCCCAGCGAGGAAAGCGGCAAGGAAGACGCCATCGAAGTGATGGCCACCGTCATCGAACCGCTGCCTAACGCCATGTTTCGCGTTCAGCTGGACAACAAGCATCAAGTGCTCGCGCACATTTCCGGCAAGATGCGCAAGAATTTCATCCGCATTTTGTCGGGAGATCGCGTAGCGGTGGAGCTTTCGCCCTACGATCTCACGCGCGGTCGGATCGTCTATCGCTATAAGTAGTGCTGGGCAGCTAGGAACGGAGCAAGGAACATGAAAGTTCGGGCATCGGTCAAGAAAATTTGCATGAAGTGCAAAGTCATTCACCGGCGCGGAGTGGTGCGCGTAATTTGCGTCAACCCCAAGCACCGCCAGCGCCAGGGCTAGTTTTGGGTCGTTTTGGGAATAGCGGGAGGATTTAGATGGCACGCATTGCAGGAGTGGATTTGCCGCCCAACAAGCGGCTCTGGGTTGGGCTGACTGCCATTTACGGCATTGGGCAGCATCGCGCGCGGTCTCTGGCCGCCAAGGCTGGCGTCGATCACACCAAAAAGATCAAAGATCTGACGGAAGATGAAGTTACCCATCTGCGCTCCGCCATTGAGGCCGAAGGCGGCGTCGAAGGCGACCTCCGCAAGGAACAGCAGATGAACGTCCGCAGGTTGATCGAAATTCAGTGCTATCGCGGCCTGCGTCACCGCCGCAATCTGCCGGTGCACGGCCAGCGCACGCACACCAACGCGCGGACTCGCAAAGGTCCTCGCAAGGGTGCTGTCGCGGCCAAGAAGAAAACGATGGCCCGTAAGTAAGCAAGCTGTGGGAAGCGCGGAGCTTTTTACCCTGAGCGAAGTCCAAGGAATCTCCGCCTCAAACATTTCTGGAAGCGGTTTTAGAGCCGCTGGGACGTTGAAGGTTTTGTGGGTCGCAGTTTTAGCTGCGGCATAAAGATCGAAAAGTCGAAGCGGCTTTAGCCGCTGAAGTTCCCAACGGGGTATCTCGCTCTTGACGCGTTGGGTCGGCAAGGTCGGAAGAGAGGAAAGAGCGTGGCAAAAGAAACAGACGCAGCAGCTCCGGCAGCGGCAAAACCTGCCAAGCGCAAAAAGGAATTTCGCAAGAAGCGCGAAAAGCGCGTTGTGCCGCACGGCGTCGTCTGCATCCAGGCGACTTTTAACAATACCATCGTCACGCTCACCGACCCTGATGGGCGCGCGGTCAGTTGGGCATCCGCTGGTTCCGTCGGCTTTAAAGGTTCGCGCAAGGGCACTCCGTACGCCGCGCAACAAGCGGCCATGTCCGCCGCGGGTGTGGCGCGCGATCAGTACGGCATGAAGTCGGTTGAAGTCCGCGTGAAGGGGCCGGGCGCGGGGCGCGAGTCCGCCATCCGCGCGCTGGCATCCTCGGGGCTGCACATCAACGGGATCAAGGACGTTACGCCGGTGCCGCATAACGGCTGCCGTCCGCCGAAGCGCCGTCGCGTATAGCAAATCGTTAGCGGGCGCGTTCGTATTGGCGTTCGCTTGGTGGGATAAAGGAGAAGCACTTGGCAAGACATCGTGAAGCAGTTTGCAGGTTGTGCCGTCGCGAAGGGCAGAAGCTCTTCTTGAAGGGTCTCCGTTGTTTTACGGAAAAGTGCGCCATCGAGAAGCGCAATTTCCCTCCTGGACAGCATGGCCAGGCGCGCCGCCCCAAAATGGTCGGCTACGGCATCCAGTTGCGCGAAAAGCAGAAAGTAAAGCGCACCTACGGCCTCCTCGAACGCCAGTTCCGCAACTATTTCGAGGAAGCGGAGCGCGTCAAGGGCCCCACCGGCGCGAACCTGATGGTCATGCTCGAGCGTCGCTTGGACAACGTCGTCTATCGCATGGGCCTGGCCGGCTCCCGCGCGCAGGCGCGCCAGCTCGTCCTCCACGGTCACATTCGCGTGAAGGACCGCAAGGTCAATATCCCCAGCTACCTCGTGAAAGTGGGCGAAGAGATCGCGCTGAAGGACAACATGCACCAGAACGCCATGATCCTTGAAGCGCGCAACCTGGCCCAAAGCCAGGGCGTCGCGCCATGGCTCGATATCGACCGCGAAAATTTCAAGGCGCGCGTGGTGGCGCTGCCGCGTCGCGAAGACGTGCAAACGCCCCCGATGAACGAACAGCTCATCGTCGAGCTGTACTCGAAATAACGCGCATCCCCGATTTCAGCAATCGTACGTTTGCAGGTCCGCCGCGGGCGGGCCGGAAGGAAGGCAAAGATGTGGAAAGGTTTTCAGAAACCAAAGCGTTTGGCTGCCGAACCCGAGTCGCTCACCGATAAGTTCGGAAAGTTTACCGCGCAGCCGTTCGAGCGCGGCTGGGGAACCACCGTGGGTAACGCGCTGCGGCGCGCCCTCTTGAGCTCCATCGAGGGCGCTGCGATCACCGCCGTCAGAATCGAAGGCGTGCTGCACGAATTCTCGCCCATTCCCGGTGTGGTTGAGGACGCGACCGACATCATCCTCAACCTCAAGCAGATTCCCCTGAAGCTCAATACCGATCAGCCCAAGACCATCACGCTCAACGTGCAAACGCCCGGCCCGGTCACTTCCGCGCAAATCGAGGAAGACGCCGATATCGCCGTGCTCGATAAAAGCATTTACATTGCGACTGTCAGCGAAGGCGGCAAGCTCGAACTCGAATTGCGCATCAAGAATGGCCGCGGTTACGTCGCCGCCGACCGTAACTTTGACGAGGATCTCGCTATCGGCTACATCCCCATCGACTCCGTTCACTCGCCGGTGCGCAAAGTGAATTACGCGGTCGAAGCCGCTCGTCTTGGACAGATGACCGACTACGAAAAGCTTACGCTTGAGGTTTGGACCAACGCCGCGATCACCCCGCAGGACTCCATCGGCCTGGCCTCTAAACTGATTAAAGACCACATGAGCATCTTCATCAATTTCGAAGAGCAGCCGGAGCTGCCCGAGGAAGCCGTCGAAAATTACGCCGATCCGCGTCTCGAATATCTCGACCGCTCGGTGGAAGAACTCGAGCTTTCCGTCCGCTCCTACAACTGTCTGAAAAACGCCAACATCCAGAATCTCCGCGAGCTCGTGCAGAAGACTGAATCCGAAATGCTCAAGACCAAGAATTTCGGGCGCAAGTCGCTCAACGAGATCAAGGACATTCTCACCAAGATGGGCCTCAGCCTCGGCATGAAGTTCGACGAGCACGGCCGCATTATCTGGCCGCCGCTGCCGAGCCAGACCGCTCCGATGGCGTCTGAGGAAACCACGGCGCTCTAGCCGGGAAACCAAACATGAG
>JBOGMW010000012.1:0-22686 GCA_050746805.1 Candidatus Acidiferrales bacterium
GTGGCCGAGGTGCAGAAGAGCAGGAAGCCGGTTTTGTTCACGGTGCCCTGCAGCGTCATCGCTTCGCCGGAGACGGCGACATTGTTCTCGAATGTTTTCGCGTTCAGCGCGGGATTCGAAGTTTTGAAAAGGCCGGGCATCGTTGAACTCCTTTCAGCATGCCGCTCAGCAACAACGGATCTATCTATACTTTTGAATAGATCCATTTATAGCACATTGGCCTCCGCAGTCGCGGCCTCGTGCCCTTGCGCGTTGAGGACGCAATCGCTATTGCGAGTTGAGCGCCTTGGGGTAGAATGCAGCGCAAATGCTGGATGCGGCGAAGAATCGGCTGCTGACTGAGGTGGGCGCGGGAACGCCGATGGGCGATCTGCTGCGGCGCTACTGGATGCCGATCGCGGGCGCGAGCGAGTTCGAGAACGAGTCGATCAAGCCGATTCGGCTGATGGGCGAAGATCTAACCCTATACAGAGATTTCAGCGGCACATTCGGATTGATCGACCGGCATTGCGCGCATCGCTCCGCGGATTTGACGTACGGGATCGTCGAAGATTGCGGATTGCGCTGCAGCTATCACGGCTGGCGCTTCGATCAGGATGGACGCTGCGTCGAGCAGCCTTACGAAGACTTGGCGCAGCCGGAAGCGCGCTATCGGGACAAGGTGCGCATCAAGGCGTATCCGGTGCAAGAGAGGGCCGGGCTGATCTGGGCGTATCTAGGACCGCAGCCCGCGCCGCTGGTGCCGAACTGGGAGCCGTTCACGTGGCAGAACGGCTTCGTGCAAATCGTGTTCGCGGACGTGCCTTGCAACTGGCTGCAGTGCCAGGAAAATTCCGTCGATCCGCTGCATTTCGAGTGGATGCACATGAACTGGAGCGCGCGTCTGGCGGGCAAAGGCGACTATTCGCCGCGGCATTTGAAGCTGGCGTTCGACGAGTTCGAGTACGGCATCGTTTACCGGCGCATTCGCGAGGGGATGAGCGAAGAGGACCCGCTATGGAAGGTCGGGCGAGTTTGCCTGTGGCCGAATGCGCTTTTCACCGGCGATCATTTCGAGTGGCGCGTTCCGATTGATGATGAGAACACGCTGAGCGTTACGTGGTGCTTCAGCCGCGTGCCGCGCGAGCGGGAACCGTACGTGCAGCAGAGCATACCGGCGTGGCGCGGTCCGGTGCGCGATGCGGAGACGGGCCGCTGGATTTCGACGCACGTGATGAATCAGGATTTCATCGCGTGGATTGGGCAAGGAACGGTCACCGACCGTACGCGGGAACATCTGGGCTCGAGCGACGCGGGCATCATCATGATGCGGCAGCGATTTCTGAAAGATATCGAAGCGATCGCGCGCGGCGAAGATCCCAAAGCCACCATTCGCGATGCGGACGTGAATCGCTGCGTTGAGCTGCCGATTGCGGATCGCAAGCGCCTCGTCGAAGGCGGTACGCTCGACGAAGTGCTGCGCAGCCCTGCCAGCGGCCGGCCAACCGCCGAGTACGTGTTTCAAGCAGGCCAGCCGGCGGAAGTGCGCAGGGCGTACGCCGAGGCCATGGGTCTGGCGAAGTGATCCTCACCTGCAGATGGGCAAGTGCTTCGACACATTTGCCGTCGCCAATCGTTTCGTCACACTCGCAGATATTTTCCTATGAATTTCCATGAATGAAGCTCAGCCCTATTTGCGTATCGCCACGGAAGAAGCGTACGCACCGCCGGAACTGATTCAGCGCTGGAAGGCGCTGCTCGAAAAGGGCGCGGATCTCGATGCGGGCTTCGTGGGACAGTGGGGATACTTTCTCGGAGATAGTCCTCGCGCGAAAGGAATCGTTTCGCGTCTTCAGGATTTGGGCGAGCAGCGCATTCGCGATATGGACGATACCGGCATCGCGCACCAAATCCTTTCGCTTACGAATCCCGGCGTGCAGGTTTTCGATGCTGATACCGGCACGGCGCTGGCTACGTCGTTCAACGACCAACTAGCGGAAGCGATTCGCAAGCGGCCGGACCGCTTTTCGGGACTGGCGGCCATCGCGCCTCAGAATCCGTCGGGCGCTGCGAAGGAACTGGAACGGAGCGTACGAAAGCTGGGGCTGAAGGGCGCGATCATCAACTCCCATACGCAGGGCCAGTATCTAGACGATCCGAAATTCTGGGAAATTTTTGCCGCGGCCGAATCGCTGGATGTGCCGATCTATTTGCACCCAAACACGCCTTCGGCCCGCATGTACGAGCCTTTCGCCGAGTGGGGACTGGAAGGTGCGATCTATGGATTCGCGATTGAGACGAGCCTGCATCTCTTGCGGATTATTTTCGCGGGAGTATTCGACCGATTTCCGAAGCTGCGGTTAGTAGTGGGACATCTGGGCGAAGGGCTGCCTTACTGGCTCTTCCGCATCGACTTTTTTCATACCGCGAACGTAGCGACCGGCCGCTACACCAACGTTAAGAAGTTGCAGAAGAAGCCAAGCGAGTACATCCGGGATAGCGTATGGGTGACGACCAGCGGCATGGCATGGGCGCCGCCGATTTTGTACTGCCAGCAAGTATTGGGCATGGATCGCGTGCTCTACGCCATGGATTACCCGTATCAATTCGTTCCCGCCGAAGTTCGCGTGACGGATGAGTTGCCGGTCAGCGATGGCGACAAGAAAAAGCTGTATCAATCAAACGCCGAAACGGTTTTCAAAATGTCCGCATAATCCAGCGAGCCGGCCGACGCGGAAACGCACCGAAAGCTCGATCGCCTTCGGAATTTCGGGTGAGTGCATTTCGCGCTGCCACGGTTCCTGGGCCGCCGCAGCCAGGTCCCCTCGCTGACCCTCAGGGTGGATCGCCGGGGCGCGCTAGACGCAGTGTGAAGCTTCACACGACCATTCCAGGAATACCCTCAGCCGGTTTTGGGGTTGCGTGGGGCTAGCCACGTTTGGGCGGGGCCCATTTTTTGAGGAACAGAATAATGTCGGCGGGCGAGAGGCGCGAGCTATCGTCGAACTCGCCATTTTTTTGGCTGTAAATCACTTTGCCATTTGAATCGAGCACGGCAAGGCTGGGCACGCGGACGGATCGCCGCAGCGGAACGCCGTATCGATCGGCCAGATCGAGGTTGTCGTGGCCGTCACCGATATTCACGTGCACCACGTGATAGTTGGCGTTTACAAGCGGCGCGATTTGCGGCGAAAGGAAGGCGGCGTTCAGCACGTGGCAGTCGTAGCACCAATTGCCGCCGAAGACGAGGATGATGCGCTTGCGATCTTTGGCGGCGGCATGCAAGGCGGCAGCGATTTCCGCGCGAGCGTCTTTGGGCGGCGGGTAGAGATTAACGTCAGGCTTGGAAGGCTGCGGGAGCTGAAACGATGGATCGCGAGACGGGTCGTCCCGCTGCGTTTGCACGATGCGCCACGATCCGCCCTGTTGCATCCAGACTTGTACTGCTTCCACGACGACGGGTTGAAGGCCGGATTTCGTGCGCAGCTTCATATCGATGCGCAGCGTGAGGGCGGCGATACCCGGGCGGGGACGTTCGATTTGCAGCACCTTGGGATCGAAATCGGTAAGGCCGTCGGATTCAAGCAACTGCCAGAAGCGCGGCTCTTCGCTCGAATCGCGCGCGGTACCCTGCGGAATCTCCGCGGTCGCAGCCGGATTCGCGGAATAAAGGGATAGGAGCGCGGCGTGATCGCGATTGACGATCGCAGATTCCCACTGTTCCAAGGGACCGAACGCATCGCTTGAAGAACTGACTGATTGTTGCGGTCCAGGACGGGGCTGGCGCGACCACGCGTGCGCCGCGAGCGAGAAGAAGAGCGCCAGTGCGAGAATGCAACCGCGTCCACCAATCATCGATCGGGTTTTATTTGGCAACACGTGAACGTCTCCAGGTAGGTCCGTCGGACGTTTGTCGATTCTATCGCATGAACGGGATTTTTGCGGTGGAAGGCACAGAGCGCATTGGACTAATGCGAAACCGCTGATACAATGCAGCGGACATGGCAGATTGGCGTCAGATTCAAGCTCGAATCCGCAAGGCGAAGAATGGCCTGGACCCCTCGGCGAAACTTTCCGAGCTGTATCAGCGCACGCGCGATGCGATGGTGGCGTGGGAACTCGGCGCGATCGAAGAGAAAGCCGAGCATGCTGACGAAGCCCTTAAGTGGTACACCATAGCGGCGCAGCGATTCCGCCGGGCCGACTGGAAGAAAAAAGCGGAAGAAGCGCTGACACGCCTGGGCGGGCCTCTTCCTACGGAACATTCAGAATCCGCAAGCGAGCGAGCGCCGGACGACGAGCACGCGGAGCCCGCCGCGGAACTGGAATCGGCCGCGTCTGGCGAGGAGACGTCCGAGCCGGGCAGAGAAGATAAACCCGAAGTAGAGCCCGACTACGAACCGCAATCGAAGTTTTTCGGATCGGCGCACCTCGATCAACGGCGGGAGGAGCGCGTGTCCACCGAAACGGGTGAAATCTTGCCGCCACATGTGCGCGTCGGCGCTCCGGCGCAGCCGGCCGCCGCGGCCGGAGATGACGCCACCAGAAGGAAACGTCGACGCGGCCGACGTGGCGGGCGAGGCCGTCGGCGCGGAGGCTCCGTAGGCCAACCAGCACTTCCATCGCACTCGTTTGCGCCATCGCCATCGGCTGAGACGAAGAAGGAACGTCCGGCGTCAGAATCTCGCGCTGAATCGGACCGCGGCGGATACGAACGACCGGCGCAGCAACCAGCGGCGCGCGAGCCAGTTGTGTACGAACCGGCGCCCCACGCGGCTGCGGAGGAAGGGCCTGCGCCGAGATTGCCATCCGAGCGCATGGCGCACGGACGCGCGGGCGATCCGGCGCTCGCATCGCGCATGAACCATCTGGAGTCGTTAATGCGAAGACTTTTGGGTGGCGCGCTGCATCGCGTGAGTGAAGCTGAAGAAGCGCCGGCAGGACCCGGCGTGTTCTTGCTCTCAGACTCGGACCAGATCACCTCGTATTACGTGGAGGCGTGCCAGACCTTGCGCGTGGGAATCGCGAATGTGGTTCGTGGACGCGGTGGCAAGGGGCGGTCGGGTGGGCGCGGGTTCGTCGACATCGATCTGAAAGCGCGGTTGGCGGAACATTTGGGCATCAGCGAATCAAAGGTGTCGCAATACCTGAAGGACGACTGCGTGGTGCGCTGGATTCAGCTGGATGACGACGCCGCGCAACTGGCGCATTTTGCGATTGCCGTCCTGAAAACGCCGCTCAACCTCGGCTGACCGCAAGTTGGCCGGCTCAGGCGCGCCGCCGTTCCAGCGAGCCAAATTTGGTCCTATCTCGCGTAATTTCATCCGGATAGCTAGTACCCCCGCGAGCCAATTCGCTGCAGACTATCACCATTCGACCCCTGATTTGCTCCATTGGGTGAACCCCGGTAGACCGATTTCCACAAATCGAGCAAACTTTAGTACGGTAACCGTCTAGGGGGCTATTCGGTTGCCGCGCCCCGAAGTCGCGGACGACTGGGGCGGAAGCGTTGCGAACGCTCAAATTCAATGCGCGAGAAAGGTGGAAGCAGATGGCTGGCAACGTTGGAAATCATATTTGGAAATCACTGGACTGGGTTCTTTGTAAAACAGCAAGCGTCGCATTCGACACGATTCAATACTTCGATGGCATGAAGGCTCCCAACCCTTCCTTCACGCCGAAATGGTCTGATAAGCCGCTGTTGAAGTCGTGGGAGAAATCCAAACCCACGCTCGGCTGGCCGCGAACCACGGACTCTCTGTGCCCCGACTGCGTGAAGGAAGCGCGGGAGGCAATTATCAGCGGTAAAAAAGACTGGACCGACCTCGTTGACGAAAAAGTCGGTGAGATCAAGGCGCAGATCATCGAGCGCGACGGGCAGGTCTGGATGGTGAAGGAATGCCCGCAGCACGGAAGATACGAAGATTTGATGGCCATTGATTCGAAGTTTCTGGCGTGGATCGAGAGCCAGTTTCCCGGCCGCGACATTCCGGCGCACAACGACGAAAAACTGCACCGCCACGGATCGAGCAACGTGCGGCACGGTCGCGGCGCGGTTTTGACCGTGGACCTGACGAACCGCTGCAATATGATGTGCGATCCGTGCTTCATGGACGCGAACCAGGTGGGCTACGTCCACGAGCTGGCGTGGGAGGAAATCACCGAAATCCTCGACAACGCGCTGATGATCAAACCGCGACGGCAGATGTCCGTGCAATTCTCCGGCGGCGAGCCCACGATGCATCCGAAATTCGTGGAAGCCGTCGCGTACGCACGCAAGATCGGCTACAACAGCGTGCAGGCGGCCACGAACGGCATCGAATTCGCCAAGAGCAAGGAATTTTCGAAGAAGGCTTTCGAAGCGGGCATGCGTTACGCGTACTTGCAATTCGACGGCATCGGCAACGACGCGAACAGCCATCGCCAGGTTGGCAACCTCTTTGACGTGAAGCTGCGCGCCATCGAGAACATGCACGAGGCGGGCATTGAAATCGTGCTGGTCACCACGATCGTTAACAATGTAAACAACGATCAGGTGGGTCCGATCGTGAAGTTTGCGATGGATAATCCCAAGAAAATCGCCTTCGTTTCCTTCCAGCCGGTATCGTTCACCGGCCGGGACGAGGACATCACCCCAGAGCGCCGCATGCGCCAGCGCTACACGCTATCGCACTTGGCCAAGGACGTAAGCCAGCAGGTGGGCAGGATCGAACCCACTCGCGATTGGTTCCCGCTCTCGTTCATTAGCACGTTCGCCGGCTTCTCCGACATGTCTCACGGCCCGGATTCGCAGTGGGGCTCGCTATCCTGCGGCTGCCATCCCAACTGCGGCATCGGCACGGCGATGATGATCAACAAGAACACCAAGGAATGGGCGCCCGTCTCCCGTTTCCTCGATGCGCAGCAGCTAACCAAGGACGTCAACTCGATTACCGACCAGGCGCGTGGGAAGAAGTTCTCCAACTTGATGATGGGTCTGGCGCTGCTCCGGAATTACAGCCCATTTCAGGCGCCGCCCAGCCTGAAGTTGAAGGACCTCTGGGTGAAGTTCGACAAGACCTGGGCGCTTTCGAAAAATGCGGACAAGAAGTACGGACGCACCAGTCCGGACCGTACGTACGAAGATGCTATGAAGCGGCGCGCGGAAGATCCGTGGAACTTCCTCTTTATAGCCGGCATGTGGTTTCAGGATCTATTCAACTACGACTTCCGCCGCACCGAAATGTGCATCATTCCCTATGCCACGCAGCAGGGCGAAATTTCCTTCTGCGCGTACAACACCGGCATCGGCTGGCGGAAGATCATCGAAAACATGCACAAGAACGCGACCGTCGCCGAATGGTACAAGGACCATGGCAAGCACGCGATTTACGCCAAGGGCAAGAAAGTTGATTTGGCGACTTACGAGCATTCGCTGAAAATCAACGAAGAAGATGCCAACCGGGTGCGTCATCTGGAGCACGACATTCCGCTGACCGCCGCCGAAGAGGACCGCATCCGCCGCAAGAAGGCTTTCGAAGAAGCGGCTAAGGTGCGCAAAATCTACGAGGAACTCGTGCTCAAGAAGACGTCCGAGCCGGTGGTGCAGATTGGGTCGATCGACGAGATCCTCACCGCGGTGCCGGGGGCCCCTGTGAAGCGCGTGCAGATAGAGCCTGCGTCAGCGAACGGCAACGGAAACGGCAATGGCCACGCGAAAGTTGCCGCCGAGGCGAACGCTTCCGAAGCCGCGCCGGTAGCAGGCGACTAACTTTCTCTTAACCCTGACGAGGTTTCACCAACAGCCCAGGCTTCGGCCGGGGCTGTTGCTTTTTGCGGTGCCCGCCGGAGCGGCTCGGCGGGGTCGTATTCGCGATATAATGGAAGAAGATCTGGAGTACCGAAAAATGCCGATCTTTGAATATGTTTGCGACGATTGCGGCGAGCGCTACGAGAAGCTCGTCATGACCAAGAGCACGAAAATTTCATGCCCTAAGTGCGAAAGTTCGAAGCAAAGCGTCCAGCTTTCCGTCTTCGCTGCTCCCGCGAACGGTACCAAGGCTTCTAACGGCGGCTCGTCGGCGTCCAGCGGCGGCGGATGCTGCGGCGGTGCCTGTGGCTGCCGCAACTAGCGCGGCACGCCAGTGACTACCAACGCGCCGATATTCACGCAGGAAGTATTTCGCTTTTTCCGCGAACTTTCCCGCAACAATCACAAACCATGGATGGACGAGAACCGCGCTCAGTATCGCTCCATGGTTGTGGAACCGTTTCACGTCCTGCTCGATCGTCTGACTCCGTTAGCGCTCAGGTTGAATCCACGATTCGTCATCGGCGGCCGGGTAGGCCAGAATTTTTCGCGCATCAATCGCGACATTCGTTTCGCCGCTGACAAATCTCCTTACCGCCCGCAAATGTACCTATATTTCTCCGAGCCTGGCGAAGGCGCGCAGCTTTACGTCGGAATTTCCGCGGAAACGGTCACTTGCGGATTCCGCGCCTACCGTGAAACCAAGTCATCGCCATTGGCCACCTTGGCGCGCGAGCGTGGACAACGGCACCCGGGATACATTGAAAGGCTGCGCCGAAAGCTCGGTAGAAGATTCGACTCTTACTGGTACAAGAGCGAAAGGGGAAATTGGACTAAGCGCCCTGGCTGGCCGCTTGCCCCTGAAGATTGGAAAAGGCTTCGGGGATGGGTTGTGCGACGAAAACTCCCGCGCAACGCTGCCATCCGGCCGGCATTTGAACGCGAAGTCGCGGCGGTGTTTCGCCAAGTCTATCCGCTCTATTCGTTCACCACTTCTCCGGACTGGAATTCCCGCCGGTAAAGTAGTAAGAAGTGCGCATGTCAAAGCACCGAAGCGCCTGGCTGGCCGCCCCACTTTGCAGTTTTCTACTCGTTTACGCAGTCCTTCCTCGCAGCTGGGCGCGGAGCATCGTGCCCGATAAAAGTGCGTACGCTGCGATTGATTGCGACCGCACGTGCCTCTATGGCTTCGTCGATCAGTACTTGCGCGCACTCGTCGACAAGAATCCTTCGGCGCTGCCGTGGGCCAAGATTGTGCGGTTCACGGAGAACAACGTTTCGCTGCAAGTTGGCGACGGACTGTGGGGCACCATCAGCGGTCTTGGTCCAGAGGATATGCGCGCGGCCGATCCGGCTCATGGCCAAGTGGCGTATTTCGGCGTGGTGAACGAAAACGGCAGCCCCGGATATTTCGCGATGCGCATGAAAATCGCGGGCCACAAAATCGTCGAGGTCGAAACGCTCGTCGATCACCAGGGCAACGGTCCTGGCCCCTTCGGCGATCCCGCGAAAATGACCCAACTGCCGATCATGAAAGAGTACGTTCCGGTGCCGGAGCGCACGCCGCGCGCGACAATGATCGCGTTAGCAGATGGCTACGACAACACCTTGCAGCTAAACGACGGCCATATTTTCACTGTTTTCGATCCAGCGTGCAGCCGCCGCGAAAATGGAGTGTGGACCGCGAGCGATCCGCATCCCGATATGACATCGGATTCGCTGCTGGCCGTAGCCGGCCGCCTTTCTTGCGAGCAGGGATTTAAGCTCGGCAACTATCATTGGGACGATCGCCTGCGCGCGCGGCGCTTTCCGCTGGTCGACGAGCAAAAAGGGATCGTGCTCGCCGCCGGGTTTATCGATCACTCCGGGCGGCTGCGGAAATACACCACCACCGACGGCGTGGTACATGACTCGCCCATAAAATCGCCGCATTCGTTTTGCTTGCTGGAAGCGTTCAAAATCATTGACGGCAAAATCCGCCACGCCGAAGCGATTTTCATCACCGTGCCATACAACATGCCTTCGCCATGGCTGCAAAATGGTGGCGATTGAAACGCCATCCGAGGCCGCAGATGGAAAGGAAATGCTGGAATGGTTGATTTCTCCAACCAGCCGATGATGAAAGGCTTCTTCGCGCCCACGCGATTCGAGGCGGACGTCTACGACTGCGAAGTGATCGGCAAAGTACCCGGTGATCTGAACGGCGCGTTCGTGCGCTTGGGCGGCGATTGGCTTTACCCGCCGAAATATCAGGACGATTCTCCGTTCAGCATGGACGGTTACATCAACATGTTCCGCTTCAAAAACGGCATCGTGGATTACAGGGGCCGCTGGGTGAAAACGCCGCGATTCAAAGCAGACGTCGCCGCCCATAAGCAGCTTTTCGGAAAATACCGCAATCCGTTTACGGACGATCCGGGCGTCAAGGGTCTCGACCGCTCGGTGCAAAACACGACGCCGCTGGCTTTCGCCGGAAAGCTATTCACGCTCAAGGAAGACAGCCTGCCGTACGAAATCGATTGCAACACGCTCGAAACCATCGGCCCGTGGGATTTTCATGGCAAATATCGCAGCCTTACTTTCACCGCGCATCCTAAAGTTGATCCGGCCACCGGCGAAATGATCTGCTACGGCTACGAAGCGAGCGGCCTGGAAACGAACGACGTGTTTCTATACACCATCGACAAAACGGGAAATGTGACGCGCGAGATCCGTTTCAAGGCGCCGTACATCAGCATGGTTCACGATATCGGCCTCACGCAGAAACACGTGATTATTCCCGTATACGGATTCGTAACCAGCATCGAACGGTTGCACGAGGGCAAGGTTCATTGGGGCTGGGACGGAAGCAAACCATCGTACGTGGGCGTTATTCCGCGCGAGGGCGAAGCGAAGGACATTCGCTGGTTCAAAGGACCACAGGGCGCCACGGTTCACACGCTGAACGCGCGCACCGAGGGTGACAACGTGATTCTGGAAGCACCGATCTACGATTCGAATCCGTTTCCGTTCTTCCCATCAGTGGACGGCTCGCCATGGGATATGCAGAAAGCGCGCGCCTATATTCGTCGTAACACGTTCAAGCTAAATTCCAAGGATGACGGCTTCACGGAAGAAAAGCTTTTCGAGATGAACGTCAGCGACTTAGGGCGCGTGGACGATCGCTACCTGACCCATCCGTATCGCTATGCGTTTACGGCGTTTGCCGATCCTTCGCGGATGGGCGACGCCAGGCGAACCAGCTCGTGGCGAGGACTCGGCGGAATGATGAACAATTGCTACGGACGCTTTGACCTGGCCAACGGAAAAATGAACACCTACTTCGCGGGCGAAACGCACAGCCTGCAGGAAGTGTGCTTCGTCCCGCGCCCGAAGAGCACCGCCGAAGGCGACGGCTACATCATGGGCGTGGCGTCGAATTATGCCGAGATGCGTTCGGAGCTAATCATTGCCGATGCGCGGAATCTGGAAGCGGGAGACATCGCGCGGGTGATTTTGCCCTTTCGCTCGACAGCGCAGGTGCATGGCCGGTGGGTCGGCGCGGACGAGCTTCCGTTTGCATGATTGGCATAGTCCAACGTCGACGAACTTCGTCGGACTGCATACCTGGCCGCTGAGCGAAGAGCTTTCGCGGCCCTCTACTTCAGTTATAATACCTGTATGGCTATCAGCCGGGCGCAGGCGCGCAGCGAGCACGCTTCCCAAGCAGGAGCGGGTCACGATCAATTCAGCGAAACGATTTACGGGGTGATCTGCGCGGCGTGCCATAACTACATTTTGATCGACAAGACCAATTGTCCGCCGTCCTGCCGCGAACACGAAACTTGCCGTCAAGCCTACGCGTAGTTTCCGCGGGGGTAGGCCGAAGCGTCTTGGCGGGAGAGCAGAAAGCAACATTCCGCGTGCGCGGCAAAACTTCTTGCGCTCTCTCGTTCGCGGTACCATTATGGATGAGCCGTGCCAAAGTTTGAGGAGTGCGTGATTTGAAGGTGATGCGGCTGCTATTGTTTTTGAGTAAACCCTGCTGCCTCGCAAGTTCGTCGCGCTCGACATGCTCCTCCGATTCGGCGACTGCTCCAGTTGTTTGTCGCCCACTGGGTCGTTCGATTCAACTCGCCGCTCGAATGGAACTACTCGCGCGCGATTCGCGTATGAAGCCGATCGTGCGCTCTTTTTGATTGCCGCATTTGCGAGGACTCATGACTCCACAAAATGATATGCAAAAGCCTTCACGAAAGTTTTTCTTGTGCCTTCTGCTGCTCTCGACGCTGACAGTCGTCACCTCCTGTTATGCGGGTTCCGACCCCTCGCCGGCAAAGAACACGTCCGATTCTTCGAGTTCCACCCGCGTTTCGGTGCTCACTTATCACAACAACAATTTCCGTACCGGACTTAATCCCAACGAGACCATCCTCACTCCGGCCAACGTGAACCCGAAGCAATTCGGCAAGCTCGGCACGCTTACCGTGAGCGGACTCGTCGATGCGGAACCGCTTTACGTGAGCGATTTCACTATCAACGGCAAGGCTCAGAATGTCATTTTCGTCGCCACCGAACACGACATGGTTTACGCCTTCGACGCTGACAATTACACACAGCTGTGGGCCGCCTCGATGCTGGCGAAGTTCCCCGGCGAGACACCCAGCGACGAGCATAGGTGCCCACAGGTGGCGCCTGTGATCGGCATTACCTCAACTCCGGTCATCGACCTCAAAGCCGGTCCGCATGGCACTATTTTCGTCGTGGCCATGTCCAAGGACGCCAGCGGAAATTATCATCAGCGATTGCACGCGCTCGATCTCGCCACGGGAGCCGAACGCATGGCCCCTCAGGAAATCCATGCCACCTATCCAGGGAAGGGCACAGGCAGTGCCGACGGCATACAAACTTTCAATCCTGGGTCCTACGAAGAGCGCGCCGCGTTGCTCTTGTCCAAGGGAGTGATCTACACCACGTGGACATCGCATTGCGATTTCGCTCCATATTCCAGCTGGGTGATAGGTTACAGAGAATCCAATCTCGATCAGCTCACGGTCCTCGATCTAATCCCCAATGGCACGACGCAGCGCGGCAAAGAAGGCGGCATTTGGATGGCGGGTGATGGTCCGGCTGCCGACCTATCCGGCAATATCTACCTTCTCGTCGGGAATGGCACCTTCGACGCCACTCTAAACAGCAAAGGATTCCCGGCTGAAGGTGACTACGGAAACTCGTTCGTGAAGCTTTCCACCAGCGGACATAAGCTCGCAGTGGCCGATTACTTCGCGATGAACGACAGTACGGGAACCGCAGAATCTGAATCTGGTAGGGATACCGACCTTGGATCGGGGGGCGAGATGCTCTTGCCCGACCTCAGGGATAGCAGCGGTAAGACTCTTCAGTTAGCCGTCGGTGCGGGCAAGGATACGAATATTTACATCGTGAATCGCCACAACATGGGCGAATACAAGCCGAACGACGCCGGAATTTATCAGAGGCTCACGGGCGTTTTGCCCGGAGGCGCCTGGTCCAGCCCTGCGTATTTTGACAATGCGGTGTATTACGATTCGGTCGGCCATTCTATGAAGGTTTTCCCGATTTCCAACGCCAAGCTCGCGTCGACTCCTTCTTCTCAAACCTCGTCTCCTTTTGGCTATCCTAGCGTGACGCCCAGCATCTCTTCGGACGGCACAACGAATGGCATCGTATGGGCCGTTGTGGCTGGCACATCGGCGGGGTTCCACTTCACTGGGAAATCAACAGGGGTGCTTTACGCTTTCGATGCCACCAATCTCTCTAAGGAGCTTTACAACTCCAATATGGCAGCGGGTTCGCGTGACTCCTACTCAACCGACAGGTCCGACAAATTCATCACTCCGCTCATTGCCGATGGAAAGGTCTACGTTGGCACGCCGGATGCCGTCGTAGTTTTCGGACTTTTGAAGCCGTAATGCTGCCCTCGCGAAGCGATACTGCGGCGTCAGATCAATGTGGGGAGCCGCTTAGTAACGGGGCGCAGCTATTTTGCTGAAGTCTTAGTGCTGGCTGAAGGTGCAACTTTTGAGTTGTCGCATTTGTCTGCAGGCGGTTTGCGTTGCGATTCTTTGCTGCTTCTTGGGGAGCGGGTTGCGCGCGCAGCAGACATCCGCCACGGTGTCCTCGGAAAATACGGCCACGCCGGCCAAGGATAAGCGACAAGCGCTCGCAAATTCTCCATCAATCACTTTGGCTCATCGGCCCACCGCCAATACAAATTCGGCTGCGGACTCGAAACCTGGCCAGCCGGCGCCCGCGCAAACGATTGCATTGACGGTTCCGCGGGGCACGCCGATTCAGGTGGTGCTCGAAAAAGATATCCGCGTACGGAAGGTCGGACAGCCGATTCAGGGCCGGGTGGCCGAGGCAATCTACTCGTTCGACAAACTGGTGATCCCAGCGAACAGCAGAGTGATCGGCAAAATTACGGCGATTCGGGAAATTTCCGATGGGCGCCGCGCGGAAGCAGCTCTCAATGCCGATTTCACCCCCGACCACAAAGTGGATATGGAATTCAGCGAGTTAGTGCTTCCCGATGGCCGGGGCATTCCAATTCGCACGAAGGTGACACCTGGTTCCGGCCAAGTAATCCAGTTCGTTTCCGCCGTGGGCGATCGGAAGAGCGGGTTATCCGGCAAGGTTGCGAAGAGAAAGCAAGACGCCGAGCATCAGGCGCGCCACCAATGGGACGCGGCAATCCAACAGGTGAAGGCGCCCGGCAAAATCCACCGGCTGAAACGCTACGCACTGGCCGAACTGCCGTTCCACCCGCACTACATCAACGCCGGCACGGTGTACTTCGCCGAGCTTGAACGCCCGCTCAATTTCGGTAGCGAGCCGCTTACGCCCGGGCTCGCCGAATCGATCGCACATCCGATACTTGCGCAAGGCAGCGTGGTGGAAGCGCGACTGCTGACACCGCTGAATTCCGCCACGGCACGCTGGGGTGATCCGGTGGCCGCAATCGTCATCAAGCCGCTTTTTGACGGGAAACGGTTGGCCGTGCCCGAGGGAAGTCTACTGAAAGGTTCGGTGTTGCAAGTTCGCCCAGCGCGAAGGATGGCCCGCAACGGCCAGTTGCGGCCCGTGTTTCATCAGCTCACCTTGCCCGATGGCATCGAGCAGAAAGTGGAGGCGAGCCTGGCGGGCGTACAAACGGGCAAAACTCAGGGTCTGAAGTTGGATGCCGAAGGCGGCGCGCAAGCCACTACGCCCAAATGGCGCTATCTAGATACCGCGATTGCCCTCACGCTCGCGGCTGCGTCGCACGGCGACGATTTGCTGAATCAAGGCGAAGGCGGCGCGGGCGGTTTCCGGCTGGTAGGGTTCGCAGTCGGAGTGGCCGCACGCTCGCAGCCTTTAGGAATGGCCATGGGAGCATTTGGCGCCAGCCGCTCGGTCTATACGCACTTCTTCGCGGCGGGCCGCAACGTGGTCCTGCCGAAATACACTGCCATGGACATCACCATCGACACGCGCGCTCCGGCAAAGCCACTCGCCGATCGGCGATCCGCGTCAGCCGCTGCGGCGCCTTCGGCCGCATCGGCCGTCGCCGATCCGCCGGCCAGCCGTCCTGGCCCTCCTCAGTACGCTAGTCACTGAGCGGTGCGTCGTTGATATGGGGACGTGCTCACCTTCCACGGCGCTTGTAAACGAACTTTATTCGTAACGCCAAAGGCATGCATCCTGACGCACTGTGGTCGCAGATTCTGCCAGTTGGAGAATTCGAGAAGCGTCTCCTCCTTGAAACGCCGAAAGTCGTATCCTGCTGCTTCGAACACGCGGCGATGTTCGATCCACACCAGCGCTATCGTGCCCCGCATAAACTGACGGTGTAATTTCGCCGTGGCGCGCTGCGTAGCCGGGCTGCGGCGCGAACTAACGCGACGCAACATCGACGCTTGATAACGGAGATGAGCCGCTTCGTCTTCCAGGATTCGCCTGCAAATCATTTTTAGCGTGGGCGAGCCAGTGGCATCGCGCAGCGCGCGGTAGCAGGGAATGGCAATGATCTCCGCCGTCACCAGAACGGTCAGGGAAAGCTCCAGTCCAGCCAGTCCGCGTAGCCGGCGGAACACGGTGTCCACCCAATGTCTCGTTACCCGCGGTATTCCCTGCGATTCCATGAACGCCGCCAGATAGAAGCTGCGCTGTTGCTCTTCCTTGATGAATAGCGCCAGCGCAGCGGCAAAGAAGGGATCGCCCGCCTCCTGCGAGTATTTCTTCCCGCGATTCAGCAACCTCTGCCCCTTCGATCCCTCGCCAAGCTGAAACTGCTGGATCGATTTCGCGATAATGAACTTTTCCGTTTTAGTGAGCTGCGCCGACCACATGGGTGAGATGTATAGCGCCGTCATGCTCCGCAGCGAAAAATGCGTGAACCACTTCTGGGATTCCGACCGATCCTTTTCTTGCGCCGTCATCATGCGAATCGGCTAGCAGGCGTGATGCCAATCGCGCTCCGTGATTTTTCGCGCCTCGCACGGATTAAAAGTCCGCGAAAAGGGCCCATTTAGCCTGGAATAACGTGGGAGTAACGAAACGCGAACTAAGTGGCGGGCGCCCGTCTAATGGGCGGTATGACACGCGTGCGTCACCGCGAACACGCTTAGCGCGCGCCCGCCAGATTGACCCGAGTGGCGGGCCAGCCTAAGATGTTTTGTGCGGCGGAGGTTCGCGATGGATCAGGAAAAGGAACTGCGCAATTATTTGGAAAAATTTATGGACTGGCACGAGGCGCACGTCGATATGAAAGCGGCGCTGAAGGATTTTCCGGAAAATCTCCGCGGGACGCGCCCACCGGGGGCGCCGCATTCCGGCTGGGAATTGCTGGAGCACATGCGCATTTCCACGCACGACATTCTCGAATTTTCGCGCGACGCGAAATACGTTTCACCGGATTGGCCTTCGGGCTACTGGCCGAAAAAAACCGCGCCGCCGAGCCCTGCTGCATGGGACAAAAGCGTGAAAGCCTTGCAGCGCGATTTGGAAGAAATGGGCAAACTCATCTCTAATCCCAAAACTGGACTTTTCGCAAAAATCGCGCACGGCACTGGACAAACGATCTCCCGTGAAGCTCTGCTGATCGCCGATCACAATGCCTATCACCTCGGACAGCTCGTGATGGTTCGCCAGTTGCTTGGTTGCTGGCCAGCGAGCTGATTCGCGTTTCATCTCCCCGCCCGGAAGTGGCATCCTATGAGTAGAGCAAAACCATCAACAAAGGATTCGAAAAAACATGACCCAGGAACAGGCTTTAGCTGAATCCGCACCGTCGCAAGAGGCCCGCGAGCTCGTTTGGGATTCGTTTCGGCGCTGGGGATACTTGCAGGCGAATCTCGACCCGCTCGGCGACTTGCCGCCTGTCCCGTTGCCCGAGCTGGATGTCTCCGGGCCGGATGCCGAAGCTGCCCGCCAGGTCTATTGCGGCACGATCGGCGTCGAGTTCATGCACTTGGCCGATCGCGAGCGGCGCCAGTGGATACAGGAACGGATGGAATCGGAGGTTGGCGCGCGGCAGTTTGATCGCGCGCGCGTTCTCGATTTACTGGTTCGCGCGGAGGTTTTCGAGCACGTTCTGCAGACTCGTTACTTGGGCACCAAACGCTATTCGCTCGAAGGCGAAGCGGCTCTACTGCCGCTGCTCGATTCCCTTCTGACCGCGGCGTCTGAGCAAGGCGCTGAAAAAGGCATGCTGGCCATGAGCCATCGCGGCCGGCTGAATGTGATGGTGCACATCGTTGGCCGCTCGGCTGCGGAAGTCTTCGCGCGCTTTGAAGACGTCGATCCGCGTAGCGTGCTGGGCAGCGGTGACGTGAAATACCACCTGGGCGCCACTGGAATATTTCACGCCGCAAGCGGGCGCGAAGTGGGAATTCATTTGGTCTCAAATCCCAGCCACTTGGAAGCCGTCGATCCGGTAGTGATGGGACGGACGCGTGCCAAGCAAATGCGCCGCGGCGAAAATGGACGCGCCCAGGTGCTGGCGATCACCATGCACGGCGATGCCGCGTTCGCGGGCCAGGGAATCTGCGCCGAGACGCTGAATATGGCCGACCTGCCGGGATATACGGTGGGCGGCGGCATCAACATCATCGTCAACAATTTGATCGGATTTACGACCGCGCCACGCGAAGGCGTTTCGTCGCGCTTTTCTTCGGATTTGGCGAAGCGCCTGCCGGTTCCGATTTTCCATGTGAATGCTGAAGATCCGGAAGCCGTTGTGCGCGTCGGACACATCGCCGTCGATTATCGCTATGCGTTCGGGACGCCCGCGATCGTCGATTTAATCGGCTATCGCCGCCACGGGCACAGTGAGGTGGACGATCCCACCATCACGCAGCCACTGCGCTATCGCAAAATCGAGGCGCATCCGCCGCTCTGGAAAATCTACGCCGAAAAAATCGGCGCTGACGTTCAGCCGATCGTGAAGCAAGTGCAGCAGGAGCTAGATGCGGCGCAGCAGGAAGCACGCGAGATAGAAAAACGACCGCCGATGCGCCGATTGCCGCGATATTGGAACGACTACCGCGGTGGCTACTACGATCCTTCGCTCGAAGTCGACACCGCCATTCCGGCACAGACGATTGCCTCGATCGGTCAAGCGATTGCGGGCTATCCGCAAGGCTTCCACATTCATGCCAAGGTGAAAAAACTGCTGGAACAGCGCGCGGAAATGGCTACCGGCAAGCGCGCGCTCGATTACGGCATGGCCGAAGCGCTGGCGTTCGGCTCGCTATTACAGCAGGGCGTTCCGGTGCGGCTTTCGGGGCAAGATAGCCGCCGCGGCACTTTCAACCAACGCCATTCCGCATTGGTCGACGTCGAAACTGAAGAGGAATACGTCGCGCTTCAACATATTTCCGCGGACCAAGGGTGGTGCGAGATTTACAATTCCCCGCTCTCCGAGGCGGGCGTTCTCGGCTTCGAATACGGATTCAGCCGCGATTACCCGGAAGCGCTCGTGCTTTGGGAAGCGCAGTTCGGCGACTTCGTCAACGGGGCGCAGGTGGTGATCGACCAGTTCATCGCGGCGGGCGAGGATAAGTGGAATCTTCTCTCCGGTCTGGTGATGCTTCTGCCGCATGGCTACGAGGGCCAAGGACCGGAACATTCCAGTGGCCGCATCGAACGCTTTTTGGAGTTGGCTGCGCGCGACAACATGCAAATCTGCCAACCGTCCAACGCCGCACAATATTTCCATTTGTTAAGGCGGCAGGCACTGCGTGCGTGGCGCAAACCGTTGATCGTCTTTACGCCGAAGAGCATGTTGCGGCATCCCGCCGCATCTTCTCCGATCGCGGCGCTTTCCGGCGGGCGGTTTCAGACCGTGATTCCAGACGAGGGCGATGGCTCGGCGGAGCGAATGCTGATCTGCACGGGAAAAATCGGTCACGAGCTGAAAGCTGAGCGCAACCACCGCGGCGAAACTTCTCCAGCAATCGTGATGCTGGAGCAGATGTATCCTTTCCCGGACGCGGACCTTTCCGCTGAATTGGATCGCCACGCGGGAGCGCGCGAGATTGTGTGGGTGCAGGAAGAGCCCGGCAACATGGGCGCCCGCAGCTTCGTGCTGCCGGAGATTGAGCGGCTCGCTCGCGGCCGCGCCGCGCTGTCGGTCAATCGCTCCGATAGCTCCAGTCCGGCCACCGGCTCTCACCGCGCCCATGAGCTGGAGCAGAAGACTCTGCTAGCGCTCGCGTTTCGCGATGGTGAGGATGGCCCGGAGCCTGAAGCGAAGGAGTGACGGCTCCCGATCACTCTGCCGGGCGCCCGAACTGACTATACTTCGGACGGCGATCGCGCAAATCCGGAAATCCAAAGCGGGTTGCAGACTGGTACTTTGGTTACATTGACCGTGGCGGCCGCTGCGGCTAATTTAGCTCTCGACAATTCGGCGAGGCTCTCAGGAGTAGGGAGCCCAGGGACAAAGGGCAGGCGTGTACCCTTTAGGCACACACACTGAATTTTGTTCTTGGCACGGCACCAGACCGCGCGTACCTTCTCGACGGGGTAATTTCTTCCCTCGAGAGGGTGCGTTCATGAACAAGTGGATAGTGGTTGTGGTGTTGGACTTGATGGTTTTGACGGCTGCGGTAGGTCTGAAGACTATGACCACCAGCGCGGCTCAAACTAGCGCGAAAACAGCGTCACAGATCGTCACGGCGCCTGTACCGTGGATAGTAACTGCTCCCGTGCCGTGGTAGGTAGCTCTCTGAGCTACTAACGCTGACTGCCTAGGGCAGCCGGCGTTCATCGGGCCTCGCAGAGGAAGGTTCAATGCCAGGCCTGTTTGGTTACGGAATTTGGTTCGCTGGCCTTCTTTTGGAAGGTGCCTTTGTGGTGTGCGCAGTTCGACGGCGCGAGTTCAAAAGCTACCTGCCGCTGAACCTGTACATTCTGCTCTGCGGCTTGGCGAACTGTGGCCTATACCTCTGCAGCCGTAATTTTGGCGTTCATTCCCGCGAATACTTTTACTCGTACTATTCCTCCGACATCATTCTTTCAGTTTTGATGTACACCGTGATTGCCGAGCTTTTCGGCCGGGTCTTCGAGGGCACGGATTTCAGCCGGTACGTTCGCGGCGCAGCTGTGATTTTGCTGGCTGCCACAGCGGTATTCGCCTTTATTTCAGTTCATACGTCGGGACAACAGATGACCACGCAGTTCGTCGTTGAACTGGAGCAGGACCTGAATTTTGTGGGCGTTGTTCTGATGTACGTGCTCTGGGGAGCGGTGATTAAGCTACGTGAGAGCCGCATTCGGCTCGTTCAAGTGGTGCTGGCGTTGGGCGTGTATTTCAGCGCTGTGGCGGCCAGTTATGCTCTGAGAAACCTGTTCCCGAGTCTGGAGTTTAGTGTGTTGCAATGGCTGCCGCCGCTCAGTGGCTTGTGGCTGGTGGTGGCTTGGACGTATACCTTCACGCGCGTCCCGGATGACGCGCGAATGATGCCAGGGCATACGCTGGTGACATCATAATGATCGCCGCCCTTATTTGCGTCGCATCGGTCGGAGCTTTCGTACAGTTCCTCATCTCCTACTGCCACTCCGTCGTGGCCGCTTTTGGAAAGATGGAAATCTCGCCCCGCGTCCGGGAAGTGGCCGGCATGGGCAGCCGCGAACTGGCCGTGGACGACTTTGCTCGCTTCTTGCAGCTCTTGCACCTCTGCCCGGAGCATAATGCCGACCGCATGGAAATTCGGGCTGTAAAGACCTACTACGCGCTGCTACATATCGTGGAGTTCACATCGCGGGCGCTCGTTCCCAGAGTTTCGGCGTGGGCCGGCCGGGAACGCATGGGCTGCTCCCATTTCGCCGCGGTTGCCCTCGATCGGCGCATGGAATTCAGCCGCGATCTGTTCGCGCGCCAAGCCAGCATTCTTTAGTCGCTGAATCGATCGAGCTCTCAAATCCTTCGCAAGCACCCCGGTGAACCGCAACGGCGGATTCCCACGTCTCCATATGCGCTCGTATGGAATCTCGACCCGAGACGGCTGGCCCTGTTACTATGCTTGAAAATATGATGATGCCAGCCTTCAATCCAACGCCGTGAAATCGCTCGAAAAACGCGTATTCGATTCCATCCGCGACGTGCGTCTGGTTGCTCCCGGGGATCGCGTCGGCGTGGCTGTTTCCGGTGGCGGCGATTCGGTCGCGCTGCTGCGAATTCTTCAGGCCATTCGCGAAAAGCTCGGGGTCATGCTTCTGGTAGTCCATTTCGATCACCAGTTGCGTAGAGCTGAATCGGACGCAGATGCCGAATTCGTGGCCGACCTCGCTCGTACCTTTGAATTGCCGTTTGTTCTCGGTCGCGAGAATGTGGCCGCTGCTGCCGAAAGAAACAGATGGAATTTGGAAGACGCGGCGCGACGTTTGCGTTATGCATTTTTCGAGCGAGTGGTTCGCAAGGGACAGGCTACTCGCATCGCCGTGGCGCACACGCTAGACGACCAGGCTGAAACTTTACTGGCACACTTGATTCGCGGCACGGGCCCCACTGGGCTTAGTGGCATCTATCCGGCGTCAGGCAACGTGGTCAGGCCGCTTCTCGGGTTTCGGCGCGAAGAGCTGCGGAGCTATTTGCAGAGCCACGGCCAATCGTGGCGCGAGGATTCCACCAATCAAGACGTGCAACGGCTGCGGGCGCGGATTCGGGCGCGTTTGCTTCCGATGCTGCAGAGCGAATTCGCTCCGCGCATCGTGGAAAGGCTGAGCCGCTTGGCGCAGCTTTCACGCGAGGAACAGTATTTCTGGGACCCTCTCGTCGACGACCGATTCCGGGCGCTGGTGCGGCGCGACGACAATGGATTCTCAATTCGCACGCGCGACCTAATTTCGCCGATGAATCTGTCCGGCAGTGCGCAGTCGACTTTTCCGCCGCGGGACGCCGACGCCGCCATGTGCGCTTTAAGCGAGCGTCTCATTCGCCGCTTGTACCAGGAGTTGCGTGGTACGCGGCGGGGGCTAGCCGCTAAGCACGTCCAGCAGGTGCTTCAGCTAGCCGGGATGCCACGCGGAGGCCGTCGAGTGGAGCTTCCCGGCGTAACCGTTGAAAAGAGCTTCGGCGAGCTGAAATTCTCGTCGGCAGGTGAGTCACGTCCCAAGCCAGGCGACAAGAACGAGCGCTTCATTTCCAGCCCGTACGCCTACCCGATTAAGCTGCCGGAAAGCGGCTGCGCTACTGTTTCTGTGCCGGAACTCCAGAGGCGCTTCCAACTGAAAGTGATTGACTGGACGTTCGCGGAGCGCGAGACTAGGGAAGCACGCGTGGCCCTCGATGCGGCCCGGCTTCAAATGCCCTTGATTCTACGAAATTGGCGGCCCGGCGACGCCTATCGCCCTCGGGGACGTCGCCAAATCCACAAGCTCAAGCAAATGTTCACACGAGGGCGTATTCCGGCCGG
>JBOGMW010000013.1:0-78120 GCA_050746805.1 Candidatus Acidiferrales bacterium
GCCCATTACCGTTGTGTGCCATTTTCGGCACCAGTTCTTGCGCATGGGTGCGGACGCGCTCCGGCAGAGCGTCAGCCGAAATTCGGCGCGCGCTCTCGAGCGCCATCGCGCGTTCGATGGTATTTTCGAGCTCCCGCACGTTTCCCGGCCAGTCGTACACTTCGAGCAAGCGCATCGCTTCGGGCTCGATGCCGTCCACGCTCTTGTTCATGGTCTTCGAAAAGCGGCCCAGGAATTCCCGGGCCAGCAATGGAATATCATCGCGGCGCTCGCGCAATGGCGGCAAGTGAATCGGAATCACGCTCAAGCGATAGTATAGGTCCTCGCGAAAACGCTCTTCGGCGATCTCTTTTTCCAGGTCTTTATTCGTCGCGGCAATCACGCGCACGTCCACATCGGATTCTTCCGTGCTGCCGATCGGTCTTACCTTCCCCTCCTGCAGCACGCGGTAGAGCTTCACCTGCATGGTGACGCTCATGTTGCCGATCTCGTCCATGAACAGCGTGCCGCCATGCGCGGCTTGAAAGAGCCCGCGCCGGTTTTCGTTCGCCCCGGTAAAGGCGCCTTTCATATATCCAAACAGCTCGGACTCGAGCAGCGTCTCCGGAAACGCGCCGCAGTTGATGGTGACAAACGGGTTTTTCACGCGCGTGCTGTTTTCATGGATCGCGCGCGCGACAAGCTCTTTTCCCGTGCCGCTTTCGCCAGTGATCAGCACGCGGCTCGATTGAGGCGCGATATTCTGGATCAGCTCGAAAATTTCGCGCATCTTCGAGCTGGTGCCGATCATGCGATCGAGACCGGTAAGCCTGCGCAGTTCGCGGCGCAGGTACCCCGCTTCTTTTTTCAGCTCCAGGCTAGCCGCAACCGATTGGACGGCCGGCCGCAGTTCATCCAGCAGCCGGTCGCCCTTAATCACGTAGCGGTCCGCGCCGAAATTCACCGCATCGATGGCCGTGTCTATGGTCGGGACGCCGGTAATCAGGATGAATACCGTGCTGGGAGAAATCTCCTTGCAGTAACGCAGCAATTCCACGCCGTCCATGTCCGGCATGCAAATGTCGGACACAACGATGTCGAAAATTTGCGACGCCAGCTTCCGCTTAGCTGCTTCGCCATTGGAGGCCATGTCCACTTTGTGGCCCTGTTTCCGAAAGCTGATTTCCAGCAATTCGCAAATCGAACTCTCGTCGTCAACGATGAGCATATGGGCCATGAACGCTGTTATCCCCTCACGCCGGCGTGCGATAGCTCGGAGTCGCCGCGCACTCGGGGTCGTGCGGCCGTGCGGCCGGCGCTTCGCGGTATTTCCACTACGAATGTGGCGCCGTTCGATTTCTCCGAGTCCACGCGCACGCTCCCGCTGTGCGCCTGCACGATCCGGTACACGATCGCAAGGCCCAGTCCCGTACCGCCGGGAAACCCGGACTGAAAGGGTTCAAAGATGTGCGTCGAGTCGCCCGCAGCGAGGCCAATCCCCGTATCGCCGATCGAAATGCGCACCCACTCTTCGTCGGCATCCAGACTCACTTTCACAGTTCCGCCGTCGGGCATGGCCCGCAGAGCGTTATTGCAAAGATTCCAAAACACCTGCTTGATTGCGTCGCGATCGGCCCGCGCACGAATTCCTCGCGCGCCGAAATTCTTCTCCACCCGATACTTGCCGGAATTTCCCGCGCCGCGCTCAAGCAACAGCAGCGTTTCATCAAGCAGCGCGGCAACGTCCACGTCCGCAAGTGAAAACTTCCGTTCGCGCGAGTAGTCCAGAAAATCGCCAATAATCTGGTTCAGCCGCTGCGATTCACGGCTGACGATCTGTACCAGGCGCTTGTCGTCGTCATCCAGCGGTGCAAACCGGGCCAGCTCCTTGAGCGCGCCCGTCATGGCGGTAAGCGGTTGGCGTATTTCATGAGCGATTGCCGCCGAAAGACGCCCCAAGGCGGCCATGCGTTCCTTCGTCACCACTTCCCTTTCCAAGTGTTTCAATTCCGTCAGATCCTGGAAATTGAAGACGTAACCGCTCGTCTCGTTTTGCCCGGTGCGCAGAGGCGAAATCGAAAAGCCCAGATAGCGCGTGGCCCCGCCGGGAGTCACAAATTCGATTTCCTTGCGAAGGGCCATCGGAATTCCCTGATCGTCAATCTCGATCGGCCAGAGTTCTTTGAAAATTTCCGCGATGCTTTCGTTTCTCAATAGTCCGAAGCCGCGGCCCATGATTTCCGTGCCCGCCCGATTCACAAGAAGGATGCGGCCTTCGAGATCGGTAGTCAGAAGCCCGCCACGCATGGACTCGATAATGTCGCGATTGAATGCTTGCAGATCCCGCAACTCTTCGCTCTTTTCGCGAAGTTCCGCTCCCTTCCTGTGGACCGTCTGGGCCAGCAGGCTGCCTAAATAAGCGACTGCGAAAAACGCAAACGCGTTGCTGGCCAGCCAGGACTCGAGCGTGCGGGCTTCGGGCAGCGGTCCAGGGCCGCGCGGAATCAATCCGTAGTAACTCAGTTCCACGATGCATGCCAGAAGCATGAAACTGGAGCCAGCCACGGCGAACACACCAGGGCGCGGGAACAACACGCTGCCCATTAAAATGACTAACACGTACAGCGAAATGAAGTAGCTGTCCCAGGCGCCGCTGGCGTACACCATTGCGGTGATTACCGCCAGATCGAGTGCCACCTGCAGTGGCTGTAGCCATGGGGCGCGCGGGAATCCGCGATTGAGCATCAGGCAGACCGTCGCGAGCGCATACCATACGGCGGCCAACAAGAAGAGCGTGCCCACAGGAATGGCTACGGGCGTCCACTGCCGAAGCGCGATCACAACGGCCAGTAGGAAAGTGATGACCAGAAAGCGGACACGCCCTAGCCAGGGAAGCCATTCACTCGTACTGGATTCGAATTCCATTTATGCGAGCCGTCAATCGGACTGAACCAGGACCACAGGAAGCCGTGTTGCAAGTATGCGAGTCTCCCGGCCAGCCCGCTTAGCCCCGGACGTAAGCAGAGCCGGCCGCAACGCATTCACGGTCGCTAGCTCTGTCGCTCTACTTCGACAATTGGCCAATCAGGCTGAACATCGGCATGTACATTGAGATGACCACGAAGCCGACGACAACGCCGAGAAACACGATCATGATCGGCTCGATGGCCGTAAGCATGTCCTTCACGGCAACGTCTACTTCGTCCTCGTAGAAGTCGGCAATTTTCGAAAGCATGGCATCCATCGCGCCAGTTTGCTCGCCGACGCCGATCATTTGCGTCACCATGCCGGGGAACACGTCGGTTTCTTTGAGCGGGTCAACCAGCGAGCGCCCAGCCTCGACAGCCTTGCGCGTCTGCGCGATGGCTCTTTCAACCACCGCGTTGCCGGCCGTGCGAGACGTGATGTCCAGCCCTTCAAGGATCGGCACACCGCTGGAGATCAGCGTTCCCAGCGTGCGCGTGAATCGAGCCGTGGCGATCTTGCGCAGCACCATGCCCACGACAGGCGCTTTCAACAGCAGCGCGTCAATCGCGTAACGGCCCTGCGGCGTCTTATACCAAAAATGGATCGCGACTCCACTTCCAACGGCGAACACGACGATCAACAAGCCGTAAATGCTTCCGACGAACGCGCTCAGCCCCATTACGATTCGCGTGGGGAGCGGCAGCTGGGCGCCTAAGCCGGCAAACATCGTCCCGAAGATCGGCACCACCTTCCAAAGCAGCAAACCGACTACGGAAATCGCGATGCCCATTACCGACACCGGATAGATCATCGCCGACTTCACCGCGCGCCTTAGCTTGACATTCTTTTCGATATAGGTCGAAAGGCGCTGCAGAATGGTGTCCAAAATACCGCCAGTCTCGCCCGCGTCCACCATGTTGTAATACAGCGCATCGAATACCTTTTCGTGCTGCTTCAACGAGGCCGAAAGCGTGGCGCCGCCTTCCACCGAGGCACGGACGCTCGTCAATATCTTCTGGAATGTCTTGTTCTCTTGCTGGCCGGCCAGGATCTCCAAGCACTGCACCAGAGGCAATCCAGCGTCGATCATCACCGAGAACTGACGCGTGAATATGGCCAATTCCTTCGCGTCCACGCCCGTGCCAAATGTCGGGATATTGAATTCCTTGCCTTTTTCGGAGAGCTTGTTGACGCTGATCTGCTCGCGGCGAAGCGCCGCTTGCAGCGCTGCCTTGCTATCCGCCGCACGCTCCCCCGAAACCTTCGTTCCAGCCCGATTGACTCCCTTATACGTGAATACCGGCATGTGCGTTGCCTCCCTATTATTCGCTTACCGACGCGCTGGAGCCCGGCCGCTGGCCTGCGGCGCGTTTACGCCTCGGTTGATTAAATCCTGCAACTCGTCCTGATGAGACGAACGCGACAGCGCGGTTTCCAAGGTGATCAATTTCTGGAAATACGCGACCGCTAGGCTCTGGTTGAACGTCTGCATCCCCGTGGTTCCCGTACCCGTCTGCATGGCTGAATAAATCTGGTGAATTTTGTCTTCGCGTATCAAGTTTCGGATCGCCGCGTTGGGAATCAGGACTTCCATCACCATGGCACGGCCTCGTCCGTCAATGCGCGGCAGCAGCGACTGGCACAAGATTCCCTCCAGCACCATCGAAAGCTGGGCGCGAACTTGCGGCTGCTGGTGCGCCGGAAACACGTCGACCACGCGGTTGATGGTGGAAACCGCCGAATTCGTGTGCAGCGTGGCGAAGGTTAAGTGTCCGGTTTCGGCGATTCGCAAAGCGGATTCGATCGTCTCCAGGTCGCGCATCTCGCCGATCAGCACCACGTCGGGATCTTCGCGCAACGCTGCGCGCAGCGAATTCGCGAACGAGTGGGTATCCGAGTGCACTTCGCGCTGGTTCACCAAACACTTTTTATGGTTGTGCAGGAATTCGATGGGGTCCTCGATCGTGATCATGTGCTCTTCACGCTCGTTGTTGATCTTGTCGAGCATCGCGGCGAGCGTGGTTGATTTTCCCGAACCGGTCGGCCCGGTCACCAGCACCAGGCCGCGCGGCTTGTCACACAAACCGCGGACCACGGCCGACAACCCCAGCTGATCGAACCCCTTGATTTCCCATGGGATCGTTCTGAATACCGCCGCGACCGCTCCTCGCTGATGGAAGATGTTGCCCCGAAAGCGCGCGAGGCTTTTCAATCCGAACGAAAAGTCGAGCTCCAGATTTTCTTCCAGACGATGTTTCTGCACGTCCGTAAGGACGCTGTAGGCCAGCGCTTTCGTATCCGCCGCCGTCAACGGCGGCATTTCCAACGGACGAAGCTTTCCATGTACGCGCACTCGCGGCGCGCTATTCGTGGAAAGGTGCAGATCGCTCCCGCCCATTTCGATCATGTTCTTCAGCAGCTCGCTAAGCGTGATACCCGGCATTCTATTCCTCCACTACAGGACCGTTTCCCGCAGTACTTCTTCCATGGTCGTCTGCCCGGTGGCGACTTTCGTCAACCCGCTTCGCCGGAGCGTAACCATCCCTAGCTCGAGAGCTTTCTTCTTCAGCTCCAACGCCGAGGCGCCCACCAGAACGAGTTCGCGCAATTCGTCGCTGAGCTCCATTACTTCGTAAAGTCCCACGCGGCCTTTGTAGCCCGTGTTATTACAGGTACCGCAGCCCTTCCCCGCATAAACCGTGGTCTTCGCTGCTTCATCAGGCGTGTAACCGGCCTCGATCAGCGCCTGGGGTTGCAGTTGCAGCGGCTCTTTGCATTGCACGCAGATCCTGCGCACCAAGCGTTGCGCGCAAATCAAGTTCACGGAGGTCGCCACCAGGAATGGCTCGATACCCATGTTCATCAAGCGGCTGATCGTGGAAGGCGCGTCGTTAGTGTGCAGGGTCGAGAGAACCAGGTGCCCGGTCAGCGCCGCTTTCACGGCAATTTCCGCCGTCTCGAAGTCTCGAATCTCGCCGACCAGAATGATGTTGGGATCTTGCCGCAAGAAAGCGCGCAGCGCGGACGCGAAATTCAAGCCGATCTGCTCCTTCATCTGCACCTGGTTGATTCCGGGCAGCTGAAATTCAACGGGGTCTTCGGCGGTCATGATGTTCGTGTCGGCGGTGTTCAGCCGCGCCACCGACGAATACAGCGTGTTCGTCTTCCCCGATCCGGTCGGCCCGGTAACCAGCACCATTCCGTACGGCTTCAAAATCTGGCGCTCGAATTTATGCAGCGATTCCGGCTCGAATCCAAGCTTGGTCATATCCAGCCGCAGGTTTTCCTTGTCCAGCAGCCGGAGCACGATCTTTTCGCCGAAAAGTGTGGGGACGGTTGAGACGCGGAAATCGAGTTCCTTTTTCTTCCCGTCCTTCAGATACTTGATCATGATGCGGCCGTCTTGCGGCAGCCGCTTTTCGCTGATGTCCAGCTTGGACATGATCTTCATGCGGCTGGTAATCGCATCCCGCAGCTTTAGGGGAGGCGCCATCACGTTCTGCAGAATGCCGTCAATGCGGAACCTCACGCGGTATTCTTTCTCGTATGGCTCCACGTGTATGTCGCTCGCCCCGCGCTTCACTGCATCGGTCAGGATCAAGTTGCAAAGTTTGATGATCGGAGCTTCTTCGGCCGCTTTTTCGAGCGAAGCCAGGTCCATCTCGGCTTCTTCGGCGGCCAGTTCGAGCGCGTCGCCGTCCTCGCCGGTAAGGTCCTTCATCACCTTATCCAGCTCTTCGACGCTTTCCACCGCTCCGTAGAATTTGCTGATGGCTTCGCTAATTGCCGTTTCCGACGCCACCACCGGCTCCACGTTGAAGCCGGTCATGAACTTAATATCGTCCATCGCGAAGACGTTCGTGGGGTCGGTCATCGCAATCGTCAGAGTCGAGCCGACGCGCGAAAGCGGCACGATCTGATAGCGAACTGCCGTTTCCTGCGGCACCAGCTTGATCACCGAGGGATCGACTTCATAAAATTTCAGGTTGATGGAAGGGACGCCGTACTGGCGCGAAAGGACCGCGGTTATATCATCGTCGCTGACCAGCCCCATCTTCACGAGGCACGTTCCCAGCCGGCCGCCGTTCTTCTTCTGATAGTCGAGCGCCTGCTTCAACTGATCGCCGGAGATCAGGCTGTCTTTAACTAGGATTTCGCCAAGGCGCGAAGACATAGGTGTCGGTGCACGGTACTAGAACCGTGCGAGTTGGAAGCGTAGCATGCCACCTGAGCCCACCATTGGTCCTGCTGCTGGCTCGGTAGTGAATCTGCTAACATCCGTTGCGAACCACACCAACCTGTACATCCGTACAGGGCAATTTTCTGCTCCTGTCCTTTGGTACAGGTGCGCTCCGTGGCGACACAAAATGGCCAGCCTCACGTAGCCCTCCGGTAAAATGATCGGAAGCTTCCCGTGTGGACTTCACCGCTCCCACGCCGTTGGTGCGGAAAACGCCATTGGCGCTAATTTATGCGGGACTATTAGACGGAACGAGGAATGCTTCAAAGGCTAGGTGCGATGCAAAGAGAAGATTTTCGCGCGTAACCTAGCCGGAAACGCTCTGGTTCTGCTACGATTGCACCTTGGGGCGGTTAGCTCAGCGGTTAGAGCATCCGGTTTACACCCGGAAGGTCCAGCGTTCAAATCGCTGACCGCCCACCAGTAAGTCAGTTCCACCATCGGGGGGACGTAGTTCAGTTGGTTAGAACGCTGCCCTGTCACGGCAGAGGTCGCGGGTTCGAGTCCCGTCGTCCCCGCCATTCTTTTCAATCGCTTGAGGGAATGGCAGCAAGAAAATTCACGTTGACGGCAACTAGCTGAATCGACATCAGCGCGCGGTGCCCAACCACAATCAATCGATGCCTCGTTCGTGGCCTTCAGTGAGGGCGTGCTACCCGTTCGTAGCCTGCGGCTGTGTAGTAGGCGGCGCGATCGAAAAAATGACCGATCAGCCGGTCAAGCTCCTGCCTTCGGTAAAGTTCAATGGCTGAATCCGTCATCGCGTACGCATCAAGGTACTCGCTCAACTGGTGCTTTGTCAGGGTTAGTGCCCAGAGCACTTCGCTCAGAGGGACGTTTTCGCTGAAACGCCTTTCTCCCAGTTCGTTGTACCAAGATTGAATCAAGGCATCGGTTTTCTCCCACAACCAACGACCCAATTCTTGGTACACCTGGTTCACTCGATAGTAGAGCTCGCCATAGGAAAGTTTGCTATAGGAGCTTGTCTGCGGGCTACTTTGCAACCTGTTCACAGTGTCGCAGGTAAGGCGCTCGGCGTTGGTTTCGACGATGCTGATCAATCGACCAGACAGGTGATGAGACTCGTGCAGCATGGCGTTCTCCTTCCTTCCCCGGCATCCACAAAGAGTCGGAGAGCCAGCCCATACTTAGTTGGATGATCCGCCAGCCGTGGAGTTGTACCCATTTTCGAGACAAGCGCTTAGAACTCAAATGAATGTGGGATAAGAATCCTGCCGACAGCACGGAGCCTTCCGCCCTAGCCCACTTTACACTGTCCGAGTCGGGATGCTCCGTGTCCTCTGTCTGACGGGTGAACCGTCCCCGGCACGATGCTATCAAAATCCACTTCGTCTCCGCCGCCAGAAAAGATATTTTATATGCCTTTACACGTATATGCTCGATGACGTATATTGACAGCGTGGAATCTATCTTTGAAATCATTGCGGAACCAAACCGCCGCGCGATACTGAGCCTGCTAGTTTCGTCGGAACAGTCCGTCGGCGAGATCGAGCGTCAACTTCATATGCCGCAGCCGACTGTATCAAAGCACCTGCGAGTGCTCCGCGAGGGCGGTTTCGTGGAAGCCATCGCGGACGCACAGCGCCGTCTCTACCGGCTGAAACCTGAACCATTTCAGGCGGTGGATGCATGGCTGGCTCAGTTCCGTCAATTCTGGTCCGCTCACGTGGATGCTCTCGAACGCCACCTCGACCGCATGGAGCAATCCACGCCAGCGAAAAGGAAGTCTAGGAAACGTCGGCGCGGCTCCAACCGCGAACCGAATAGAGGAGAAATGAAGTGAAAATCAAACTGACTAGCGTATACGTGGACGATCAGGGCAAGGCTCTGCGCTTCTATACGGAAGTACTGGGTTTTGCCAAGAAAACCGATTTCAGCCAAGGCCCGTACCGCTGGCTGACGGTGGCCTCACCCGAGGAGCCATCCGGCGCTGAGCTGCAACTGGCGCTGAACGATAACCCCGCGGCCAAGGCCTATCAGCAGGCGTTGTTTCAACAGGCCCAGCCCGCAGCCATGTTCTTTACCGACGACGTAAAGGGCGACTACGAACGGATCAAAGCCCACGGCGCCGAGTTCACAATGCCGCCCACCGACGTGACCGCTTCGATTATTGCGATGTTGAAGGATACCTGCGGCAACCTTATTCAGCTCACTCAATTGACATGGGGAAGATAATAAGATGAGCGATCGCGTGCAGTACGCACCGGGTCCGGCCAGCGGAGCTCAGGTACGAAAGGGCGGAGAGAAGTGGACTCTCATTCTCGTAAGAGAATTGCGCCACGCGCCGGAAAAAGTTTGGCAAGCGCTTACCGACCCTGCGCATCTGCGCGAGTGGGCGCCATTCGACGTCGATGGAAGAATGGACGAGGCTGGAAGTACCGTCAAACTTACTTGGGTGGGAACACCGACGCCGATTCAGACAAGGGTGACGCGAGCCGACGCTCCCAGAGTGCTTGAGTACGGCGATACCCGCTGGGAGCTCGAAGCCATTGGCGGCGGCACGCGCCTGACGCTGTGGACCAACATCGATCGCCGCTTCGTCGCGTGGGGCGCCGCGGGGTGGCATATCAGCTTCGATGTGCTTGCCCGGCTTCTCGCCGGCGAGCCCATCGGGCGCATCGCTGGCGGCGTGGCCACGAACTTCCAGGGCTGGCAGCGTCTAGTTGCGGAGTATGCGAAGCAGTTCAATATCGAAACGCCGAAAGGCGGTCCCACGCGGGCCAGCAGTCATGAATTGAAGGAACTGTAAAACCATGCACCCACCATCCAATGGCAAAAAAAAGGAGCTGTCTCCAAAACAGCGGAAAGTGCTACTCGGAGCGCTGAAAACCCGTTTCGAGAAGAACCTGGGCCGCCATAAAGAACTTGAGTGGTCCAAGATGCAAGCAAAGCTGGAAGCGAATACGGAAAAACGATGGCCGCTCAGCGAAATGGAACGAAGTGGCGGGAGCCGGACGTAGTGGGCCATGATAAAAAGACGGACGAATACATTTTCTATGACTGTTCAGCGAAAACTCCTAAAGGCCGCAGAAATATTTGTTACGACCGCGAAGGGCGGAAGAAAAGAAACAAGGAAGGATTGCATCCAGCAGGCAACGTCCTGGATATGGCAGCCGCCGGGCATCGAGCCTTTAACGGAAGCGCATTATCGCGAATTGCAGAAGCTTGGAGAGTTCGACACGAAATCCCAGAGCTGGTTGAAAACGCCCGCTGCGATCGCGGATCTTGGCGGAGCGGTCTTCGCCCATCGCCGCTTCAACACGGTCTTCGTGTGTCCCAACACCGCGCCTTGTTTCTATGGCGGTAGAGGGTTCAGAGGTTCGCTAAGAGTTTAACTTTGTGTGTCGGCGTGCCGGCTTCAAAGATCGTACGTAGATGCACGCAGACGTTGAAAGGTATCTTTCCACTGCCGTCACAGGGCTGGCGAAACCAAGGATCGGAGGGAACATGAACCCGACAAGTCGTCCGAATAGCGAGGCCTCAGCCAACATCACCAAGAGAATTGAAGATCTTGGAGATTGGAGAGGACAGACCCTCGCTCACGTCCGTCAGCTCATCCACGAGGCCGACCCCGATATCCAAGAGGAGTGGAAATGGCAGAAGCCCACGTCCCCCGGCGTGCCCGTCTGGTCCCACCATGGCGGCATCTGCACAGGGGAATCGCACAAGCAGGTCGTGAAGCTCACCTTCTTTCGCGGAGCCTCCATCAAAGATCCGAAGAAGCTTTTCAATTCCAGCCTGGAAGGGAACGTACGGCGCGCGATCGACCTCCGCGAAGGGGAGAAGCTCAACGAAGCCGCCTTCATGCAACTCATCCGCGCCGCGGTGAAGGCCAACTCCGCTGCGCTCGCTCAGCGGGTTACCAAGAAGAAGTAAGAGACCGGGCAGATCGAACTTGTCTAGCGGTTACGGCACCGCGGTATCACTCAACGCGAAATGTCCCCGCGCTGAGACCGTCGCGAATGCGTGCCGCCACAATCGCGGCTTCGGCTTCGTCCTCGCAAACTGCGTAACGAGCCGCCGCTTCGAATAGCGAATAAAAACTGCGGTAAGGGGTGTAATCCGTGATTCTGCCTTCGGCGCGACTAGCCGCTCGCTCCTCACACACCGTCTGGCTCGGACGCAGCACGACGTAATCCAGCGGCACTTCCTTCAGTATTTTGCGCGCCGTATCCAGAAACTCCGGGGGGACGGAAAAGTCGATCAGCACGTCAAAGCCAGAGCGCGCGAAGGGCAGCGCCGCTGCCGTCATCGCGCGCATGATCACTGGAAAATTCTCCCTGCGGCTCCGGTTTTCGGCTTTCGCAATGAAAGACCAGAACGTATCGCCTTCGATGTAGGAAACAGGCCCCGCCAATGTCGGTATCAGTTCGCGCGCGACGGTCGTTTTCCCAGCGCCGACGGGACCCGAAAGCATGATCACTGCGCCCATATTCAGTCACCTTGCTCCCTAGAAGAAAGCCTTGCCCGGCGTTACGCATGCCGCGTCAATCATATTTACAGCATTTTCGATGCTTAAGCATTGGCTCGCGATCAACACTCGTCGTAGAGGGACCTCTGACACAGCGCGGATTCGCCCCCCGTGGCTATTGCTTAGAGTAGAGAGGCCCGAATGCTCGCGAAAGCATTACCGCCATCAGCAATCCGCCTGCAACGGTGACCACCGCATCGGGGATGCTGCGGACGTGAAACTCCCCGACGTGGCACACCAGGAAATATCCCGCCACCGCATTCGCTGTGCCCCACAGCACGTTTACCATCGGAGAGGACTGCCCCTTCCCGGGCGGCGAAGCAAACGGAGACGGAAACGAACGCCCCGACACACCATTGACGAAATGCGGAATCGCATTCACAAGGAAAGCGCCGCCGAAAAAATACGCGACGAAGAAATACCAGCGCATGTTTCCCTCCGTTGGTTGAAATCTTGAGGAGAGAGCACCGGAACGATGCCGGGATGATAGCATGTCGTCGACCGGCTCATGAGCTGAGTTATAGCGCCCGGCAGTACGTTGGTTCCATACCTCTAGCAGGACCCGCCTATATGTCTCCGCGCTGCTTCTCGTTAGTCTTCCAATTGAACCGGTACAGGTCCCACGGGATTCGATAGGTCCAGCTTCGCGCTGAGCCAAATCCCGCGAACGCCGCAATTGGCCTGCCGGTCGCTGGGGGCGCTAATCTTCATGCAGCCGTTGCTGCAAATTCGCGATCTCTCCGTCGGCTATCAAGAGAAATCTCGGGAGCCATTTGCCGCCGTAGAAGATGTTTCGTTCGATATCGCCTCGGGCGAGACTCTCGGGCTGATGGGCGAATCCGGTTGCGGCAAAAGCAGCATCGCGCTGGCCCTGATGGGGCTGTTGCCGAAGCAGCATGCCCGCGTCGCCGGCTCGGTGATTTTTCGCGGCTGCGACTTGCTCGCGCTCAGCGAACGCGAGCTACAAAAAATTCGCGGCGCCGCCATTTCGATCGTTTACCAGGAACCCGAGATCGCGCTGAGCCCGGTGATGCGCGTGGGAGATCAAATCGCCGAAGTGATTCGCGCCCATCGGCAGTTGCCGCAAAAGCAGTGCCGCGCTGACGCCTGCAACATGCTCGCTCGCGTCGGCTTCGCGCAAATCGAGCGAATATTTCACGCGTACGCTCATCAGCTCAGCGGCGGCCAGCGCCAGCGCATCGTTCTTGCGCAAGCGCTGGCGTGCGAGCCTGCATTATTGATCGCGGACGAGCCCACCGCACACCTCGACGTGCGCAGCCAGTCGGAATTCTTAACTCTGCTCGAAACTCTGAAGCGCGATTGCGGCATTTCGATCCTGCTGATCAGCCACACACCTGAGGTTCAGGCGCGCATCGCTGATCGCGTGCTCCTCATGCGGGCGGGCCGTATCATCGAGCACGGGCGCTTCAGAGAAATCGCCCGCAGTTCGCATGACCCGTACACGCGAGCCATCCTTGGATCCGCGCCGCTCCCCCCTGAGCGTGCTGACCGCATCGTCGAAGAGGTCCTTGCTAGATGAGGTCCCCAGTCACAACGATCGATGCCTTCCCGCCGGACGCTCTTCTCTCGGTTCGTAATTTGAACAAAAGCTACATCCAGCGGCGCACCTTCAGCGGGACGAAATTCACCGTCGACGCCCTTCGTGGCGTCGATCTCGACGTCCGCAGCGGCGCCACCGTCGCCTTGGTTGGCGAATCCGGCGCGGGCAAATCAACTCTGGTCCGCTGCTTGGCGCTCCTCGAAAAGCCCACCTCCGGAACTATTTTCCTCGATGGCGTCAATCTTCTGAGCCTCCGTCGCAAGCAGCTATTTCCCGTTCGACGCCAAATCCAGCTCGTTTTTCAAGATCCTGCGTCTGCTCTCAACCCCGGCATGACCGCGGCGGAAATAATCGAAGAGCCGCTAGCGATCCAGCGCGAAGGTGCAAAGGCCGATCGGCGCCGGCGCGCACTGGAAGTAATGGACCAGGTCGGCCTGCCAGCGGCATCCGCCGAAAAACGCCCACTCGACTTTAGCGGCGGCCAGCGCCAGCGTCTGGCAATCGCTCGCGCGCTCGCGCTTCAACCCAAGCTGCTGATTCTCGACGAAGCACTCTCGAACCTCGACCTCGCCACCCGCGATTCCATTGTTTCGCTACTTAATGCGCTACAAGCGAAACACGCGCTTACCTACCTTCACGTCCTGCACGATTTGCGCCTGGCATCGGAGCTGGCCACTGAAGTTGCGGTCATGTTCGAGGGTCAAATCGTGGAACGCAAAAGCGCTAGGCGATTATTCGCGCAGCCGGAGCATCCCTACACGCGTTCCCTGCTGCGCGCCTTGGCCCTTTCGGCTCCGCTTCATGAAGACGCGCTCGTTGAGGCGCTGTCATGAAATTTCTGGCTCGACGATTCGCGCACTCGCTGATCATTCTGCTCGCCATCTCATTCCTTTCATTCCTATTGCTCCAATGGGCTCCCGGCGACTACTTCGATGCCATGCGCATGAATCCTCGTGTCTCAGCGCAGACGGTCGAAACCCTGCGCGCCGAGCACGGCGTGGGTCGCTCCTTTCCCGTTCGCTACGCGCTCTGGATGCACTCTCTCGTCAAAGGAGACATGGGAGTTTCGTTCGCCTATGGCACTCCCGTAGGTCCGCTGCTTTGGCCACGCGCGCGCAACACCCTGCTGCTGACCGGCTGTTCGATGATTTTCGCGTGGCTCTTCGCAGTTCCGCTCGGCGTATGGAGCGCCGCGTCTAAGAATAGCTGGCTCGATCGCATCTGCTCGTTTGCCACATCAACGTTGCTCGTCATTCCAGACTTGCTACTATTCCTGCTGCTGCTCCTGCTGGCCGTGCGCACCGGCTGGTTCCCGTCCGGCGGTATGGTCTCCTCTAATTTCGAAGATCTCTCCTTCTGGCAAAAGTCGGCGGACGTTGCTCTACATTTCGCCCTGCCCGCTCTGGGATTGGCGGCCGTCTCACTGCCTTTATTGCTGCGCCACGTGCGCGCCGCCATGATCGAGGTTCTCGATTCGCCGTTCATCCGCTCCGCGCGCGGCCACGGTATTCCGCGCTCGCGGCTCCTGTGGCGTTACGCGCTTCCGGCGGCGTCCAATCCCTTGATCTCGCTCTTCGGACTTTCGATCGCTACCATGCTCAGCGGCTCGCTGATCGTAGAGGTGATTCTCAGTTGGCCGGGTCTTGGCCCGCTGATGATTCAGGCGATTCTGTCTCGCGACGTGAACGTCGTCATCGGTGTGGTAATGCTTTCGTCTGTTTTTTTGCTGGCCGGAAATTTGATCGCCGACGTTCTCCTATTCGCTAGCGATCCTCGGATTCGGGTGGAGTGACGCATGAAGCGCCGCTACACATTCTGGGGCGTTCTGATTCTGCTAGCGATCTTTCACATGGCCGTGCTGTTCGCCAGCTTCTTCGCGCCCTATAGCTATTCAGCCCAAAACCGCGATTTTCCTTACGCCCCGCCGTCGAGCATTCATTTCGTCGATTCGCACGGAAGCTTCCACATTCGCCCGTTCGTGTACGGCTGGAAGGATTCCGCCAATTCACTCGGCTCGTACGTCCCTGATTCCACTGCCATTTACCCCGTACGCTTCTTCGTCCCTGGCTCGCGCTACAACATCGCCGGTGTCATCCCTTCGCACATCCATCTCTTCGGCGTGAGCTCTCCCGGCCACATCTTCCTCATGGGTACAGACGGCTACGGCCGCGATCAGTTCACTCGTTTCCTTTATGGCGGACAGATCTCGCTCGCAGCCGGACTAATTGCCGCCGCGCTCTCGCTCTTGTTGGGCCTGGTCGTCGGCTCGTTTGCTGGATATTACGGTGGCTGGCTTGATAACGCGCTGATGCGGGGCGGCGACGTATTTATGGCCTTGCCGTGGCTGTATTTATTATTCGCCGTTCGAGCCACTCTGCCGCTTCACATAGCACAAGGCGAAGTCTTTCTGCTCATCGTCGCTGTGATTGGGTTGATTGGCTGGGCGCGACCCGCCCGGCTGATTCGCGGCGTTGTGCTTAGCGCAAAGGAACGCAACTTCGTCCTTGCCGCGCGCGGCTGTGGCGCTTCCGACTTTTACTTGCTTCGCCGCCATATCTTGCCGCGCACCTACAGCATCCTGCTCACGCAAATGACGCTGTTGATCCCGCAATACATCCTGGCCGAAGTGACGCTCAGCTTCCTCGGCCTCGGCATTGGCCAGCCGCTGCCGAGCTGGGGCAGCCTGTTATCGGCATTACAGCAGTATTACGTGCTGGCCTCCTACTGGTGGATGTTCCTGCCGGCTATCCTTCTAGTACCGGTGTTCTTGGGCTACTCCCAAATCGCCGATGCTCTGCAGGAACACTTCTCGTCTGTAGCGCTGTAAAACGATGCTCGTCTCTGCAAGACTTCTGTCATGCGCCTGACCGTGCTTCGAGGGAGTATTGCGGCAGCCTGTCTCGTCCTGCTGGTGCTCGCTTCCCCCGCCCTCGCGCAACCGGCTGGTGCAATTGCGCTGACGCCGTCAGCAAATGAATCGATCGGCACTCCCGGCGGCACGCTCACCATCGCTTTGCGTTCCGAGCCCAAAACTCTGAATCCTGCTCTCGCCAGCGACCAGTCCTCGCTAGACGTGATCTATTGCATGAACGCCGACCTGATCCACATTAATCGCCAATCGCAGAGAACCGAGCCCGGCCTCGCGCAATCCTGGACCGTTTCGCGCGACGGCAAGATCTACACCCTTCATCTCCGCCGCGGCTTGCGCTTTTCCGATGGCCAGCCCTTCACCGCCGACGATGTCGTCTTCAGCTTCCGCGTCTATCTCGATGAAAAAGTAGATTCCCCTCAGCGCGATCTGCTGATCATCGGCGGGAAGCCGATCTCCGTCGAAAAAATCGACGCCTACACAGTGCGATTCAAACTGCCGCAGCCTTACGCCGCTGCCGAGCGGCTGTTCGACGGCTTCCCGGTTCTTCCGCGTCATCTATTGGAAGGCGCCTACCGCAATGGCACCTTCTCAAAAGCTTGGGCGGTCTCCAGCGCACCCAGTCAATTTGCAGGCCTGGGACCGTTCCGGCTCGCCGAATACGTGCCCGGTCAGCGCATCGTCCTCCAACGCAATCCGTATTATTGGAAACGCGACGCCGCCGGAAAGCAGCTTCCCTATCTCAACAAAATCGTATTTCTATTCGTTCCCAGCGAAGACGCGCAGGTGATTCGCTTTCTTTCCGGCGATACGGACGTGCTCAGCCGCTTCAGCTCCGAAAACTACTCCGTCCTCCGGTCGCAAGAATCCGCCAAGCGTTTTCACGTGGACGACCTTGGCGCCAGCCTCGAATACAATTTTCTCTTTTTCAATCTCAACGACCTCAGCGCCAAGAAGCTTCCGCAAATCGCCGCCAAGCAGGCATGGTTTAGCAACGTGCGGTTTCGCCTGGCCATTTCAGCCGCCATCGATCGCACCGCCATTGTTCGACTGGTGTATCAAGGCCGAGCGACTCCGCTCGCGGCACAGGTCACGCCGGGAAACAAGCTATGGCTCGACCCATCGATTCACCCGCCAACCCGGTCCCTCCAGCATGCGCACGATTTGCTGAAATCCGCAGGCTTTTCCTGGCGCTCGGATGGCTCGCTCGTGGATGCGCATGGGAAACCAGTCGAGTTTTCCATTCTCACCAGTTCCTCCAACGCGCAGCGAATGAAAATCGCCACCCTAATTCAAAGCGATCTGAGCGCGCTGGGCATGAATATCCATGTCGTGTCTCTGGATTTCGGCGCTATGGTCGATCGGCTGCTCAATTCATTCGACTATGAAGCTGCCATCATGGGTCTCGCCGATGGCGACGCCGATCCCAACACCGAAATGAACGTTTGGCTTTCAACCGGCGGCATGCACATCTGGCACTTAAACGATTCCCATCCAGCCACGCCATGGGAAGCCGAACTCGATCGCCTGATGAATCAACAACTCGTCACGCTCGATTACGCCAAGCGCCGCCAGCTCTACGATCGGGTGCAGCAGATCGTCGCAAAGCAATTACCGATCATTTGTCTCGCAAGCCCGGATGTTCTGGTGGGCGCCAAAGACCGCGTGGAAAATTTCAACCCGGCCATCCTCGAGCCATACGTCTTGTGGAATGCGGATCGAATCTATGTCCACTGACGCAACGATCGTCGCGCCCGCGGAATCGCCGAAGTCTTCGCCGCGCGATGACTCTCAGCTCGTTCGCGAATGTCTCCGAGGCAGCGAAGCTGCGTGGTCTGCATTGATCGACAAATACAAGAACCTCATCTACTCGATCCCGATTAAGTACGGTTTGTCTCCAGACGACGCCACCGACATCTTCCAGGCCGTCTGCCTCGAAATGCTTTCGGGACTGCCGAACTTGCGCAGGCCCAAGGCGCTGCCAAAGTGGATCATGCAAGTGGCCATGCACAAATGCTTGCACTACAAACGCCAGCTTCTGCGCGTCTCGACCGTCGGATCGGCCGAAGACATGCCCGATCGCGGCGCCCTGCCAGCCATTGAAACTCCGAACGCTGAAAAATTGCTGCGCGAGGCTGAAGAAGAGCAGAGCTTTCGCGACGCTATCGCCGGCTTGCCGCCTCGGTGCCAACAACTTATCCGAATGCTTTTCTTCGAGGAGCCGGTTCGCCCATATCAGGAAATCGCCATCGAACTGGGCCTGGCGCCCGGCTCGATCGGCTTTATTCGCCAACGTTGCCTGGATAAGCTTCGCACCAAGCTGGAGCAGGCGGGTTTCTAGTGGGTACTCGCGAGAAAAAGGCTCTCGTTTCTCCGGCCGTTCTCCGCAAGCTCAGTTCTCTTCCGGACGACGCCAGCCGTGAACGCTATCTAAAAAGCCACCCGGCGCTCCTTCGCAAGAATGTCGCGCTGCATTTGAACGATGTTGTAAGGTCCCAACTCCGCGCCGACTCGCGTCAGGCTCTCTCGCTGGCCGAGGCGGCTGTTGCTATCGCGCGCCGCATCCGCAATCGCGAGGCTTTGGCGCGCAGCCTGCGCTCGAAAGCCAATGCACTGTACATGCTGGGCGAAAACAAAAGCGCGCTGGAATTTCACGCTGAAGCGCTAAACGTATTTCGCTTGATGGGCGATGCGCGCGAACAAGCGCGCACTCTAATCCCCACGATCCAGCCGCTTATTCTGCTCGGCGAATATCAACGCGCTTTCGATACCGCGGCCGAAGCCAGGAAGATCCTTGAGCGGATCGGCGACGCACAGCGCCTCGGCCACCTGGAGATCAATATCGGCAATATCTATCACCGCCAAGACCGCTTCGAGGAAGCTCTGGCTTGCTACGACCGCGCCTACGAATCTCTTCTGCCTTTCCGCGATTCCGAGGGCCTGGCCGTCGCGCTCTACAACATGGCGGTGTGCCTTATTTCCTTGAACGATTTTCCGCGGGCGCTCGCCTCCTATCAGCGCGCTCGCGAAATGTGCGTGCAGCATGGCATGACGCTGCTGGTCACCCAGGCCGACTACAACATCGCCTACCTCTACTATCTTCGCGGCGAATACGGACGGGCTATCGAAATGCTGCGCGCCACGCGCGAAAAGTCCGAACAAAATGGCGACGCGCACATTCTGGCTCTCTGCTATCTCGATCTTTCGGACATCTATCTGGAACTCAACCTGAGCGCCGAGGCCCGTGAAGTCGCGCACGAAGGATGGGAGCGATTCCGCAAGCTCGGCATGGGCTACGAAGAAGCGAAATGCCGAGCCAACGAAGCGACGGCGCTCAGCCAGCTTGGCAAAGCCATTGAGGCGCTGCAGTTATTCGATCAAGCGCGCGCGAAGTTCGTTCAGGAAAAAAATCTCGTCTGGCCGTGGCTTATCGACCTGTACCGCGCACTGGTTTTGTACAACGAAGGGCGCTATTTCGAGTCGCGTCACCTTGGCGAGCAGGCAGCCAAGTTCTTTGACGGGTCTTTTCTTCCCACTAAAGCGATCCTGTGTCACCTCTTGCTCGCCCGCCTCGCGTTCCGCTCCGGAGACCTTGCCGCTGCCAGATCCGAATGCGTAAGCGCGACCGGCAGTCTGTCTTCGCTCGAAGCTCCCTCGCTCCGCTTCCAGGCGGAATTTCTGTCCGGCCAGATCGCCGAAGCGGCTGGAGCCTTGCCGGACGCTTATAACTCTTTCCAGCGTGCGCGCGAAGCACTGGAAACTCTGCGCAGCAGCCTTCATGGCGAAGAGCTGAAAATCTCGTTCATGAAAAATCGGCTCGAGGTTTACGAATGCCTCGTGGATTTGTGTACTAGGTCCGTGCAAAACCGCGATACCACGGAAGAAGCCTTTGGCTACATGGAAATGGCCAAATCGCGCAGTCTAGCCGAACTGCTCGTTCACCACGCGCAGGCACTGCCCGAAACTCTTGGCGGCCAAAGCGGACTGGTCCGCAAAATCCGCGAGATGCGCGAAGAATTGAATTGGTATTACCGTCGTCTGGAAATCGAGCAGTTGCAGACCGGCACGCCATCACCCGAACGCATCGAACAGTTGCGCCAAAAGGCCAGCACGCAGGAGAACAGCCTGCTGCGCGCGCTGCGTGAGTTGCCCCCGTCGCAGAACTCCGCTGCAAATGTCGCCCCGGAATCCGTCGAGCGCATTCGCTCGGCGCTTCCCACAGACGCCGCCATGATCGAGTACTTCGGCGTAAAGGGACAATTCCTCGCGGCCATCCTAGCGCACGAATCCCTCGAAATCGTGCCGCTTACTCCCGTTTCTCGCGTGATCAGCCTCATGCGAATGCTCGAATTTCAAATTTCCAAATTTCGCCTGGGCAACGATTACACCCGCCAATTCGAAAAGCCGCTCTTGGATGCTGCGAACGCGCACCTTCGCAATCTGTACGCGGAGATCATCGCGCCGCTCCGCGCCCGTTTGGACGCCCGCCACCTGGTAATTGTTCCGCACGGCGTTCTGCACTATTTGCCGTTCCAGGCCCTCCTGGATCGCGACCGCTATTTGATCGACGATTTCTCGATTTCCTATGCGCCCAGCGCCACTACTTTCGCCCTTTGCCAAACCAGCCCCAGGCGCTCAGACGGCCCGCCTCTCGTAATGGGCGTGCCAGACGCGCGCGCTCCCTTCATCCTGGACGAGGTGCAAGCCGTCGCAAGGCTTTTACCTGGCTCGGGCTTGTTCGTCGGAGCCGCTGCCAGCGAAGCGAATCTGCGCGAAAAAGGACCCGGTAGCCGCGCGATTCACATCGCCACGCACGGCAATTTCCGCCAGGACAATCCGATGTTTTCCAGCATCCGCCTCGGCGAAGGGAATTTGGCCTTGTACGACCTGTACCAATTGAAGCTCGATTGCGAATTGATGACCCTCAGCGGCTGCGCCACTGGCCTCAACGTGGTCACCGCTGGCGACGAACTGCTCGGCCTCGTCCGCGGCCTTCTTTTCGCGGGCGCACGTTCCCTGCTACTTTCTTTGTGGGACGTCCACGATCGCACCACTGCCGAATTCATGACCGTCTTCTACCAGCAGTTGGAAGCTTCCGACTCCAAACCCTCCGCCTTGCAGCATGCCACGCTGAAAATGCGCGATCGCTACCCTCACCCTTACTACTGGGCGCCATTTACCCTCACCGGCAAGATTTCCTCGCGCTAAATCCTTCCCAGAACTTTTTCGTGGCTGCCTATATTTTTTGGCCTCCTCCCTGCCCTTATTGACAGGCACGGATGAGAGGGCAGTAGCGGACCTTCTGGGGAGGGCCCGCAATTCCAAGGAATGGGGGATGAGAATGCGACATTTTTCGTCAGAGCAGTGGGCAGACTTCGTTAGGCGGGCGCTGAAAAGAAAGGACATGCAGGAGATGCAGGCCCATATCGAGAGCGGATGCGACCAGTGCAAAGACGCCGTGGCGGCCTGGATGCGCGTCACTTCATTGGCCGCGCGCGAAAGCGCTTTCGAGCCGCCGGCCGCCATCGTGAAGATGGCGAAAGCGGCTATGAAGCTTCATGCGCGGCCTTTGCGATCATCCATCGCCAAGCTGCTCTTCGACAGCGTGAACGCACCTCTGCTTGCCGGCGTGCGCTCGTCGTCGTCCCAGCCGCGCCAGTTGCTCTATGGCTTCGACGAATACCGCGTGGACTTGCGCTTCGAACCGAATTTCGACGCCGATCGGGCGCTCCTGCTGGGCCAAATTTTGTCTTCATCCGCGGACGATCAGGGCGCGGGTTCCGTTGCTGTCGCGCTGCTGCGGGGCGGCCAAATCCTGGGCACCGCCACGACCAATGAATTTGGCGAATTTCAGTTGGAGTGCGATTTAGGCGGCCGCCTGGAGCTGCAACTGACGCTGCCCGAAGGCGAGATCGTGAATGTTCCGATGGTCGAGCCGGCTGGCGATGAAAAGTCGAAGGTCCCCAAGCTTCTAGCTGCAAAAGACTTACAGCAACACGAAGGCAAAAGAAAAAAAAGTACTAGGAAACAGGTCTAGTTCCAAGGGAGCAGAAAATGTCCTTACGTACCATAGAGCGAATCCGTTCGCCGCGCGAATCTAGCGCTTCAATGATCCCAGCATTTCGAAAGGAACGATTCGCCATTATGAAACGACTCAGCCTTTTGGTCCTTTTGATCTGCTTAGGGTTCGGCGCTGCTCCACCCGCCCAAGCGCAAGGCTTGCTCGGAGGATTGCTTTCTGGTGTCACGAAAACGCTTTCGAATACGCTTACTGCCGTCACCGGCACCGTCACAGGCCTGCTTGCCCCACCGCAAACCGTCATCGTCCGCACCAACTTGGGCCTCGCTGGTTTGCAGAACGCCTGCCGCTCGAATGGCTGCACCGTTGTTCGCAGCATCGACGGCAATGAGGGCCAGGTCTTCCTTGTGCAGCCGCAACAGGGGCTCATTCCGGACGTGCTCGCCAGCGTGCTTCGGCTAGTAAACGGCATTCTTGATGCCGAGCCCGACCAGCTCGTCGTCATTCCGCCCAATTCCAGCGCTGGCGCTTATCAGACGACCATTCCCACCTATCTTGACGATCAGACGCCAGTCAATTATTTCGGTAGCACTGTGTGGGACGGCTACGCTAACCAGCCGGCCGCATGGCTCATTGGCGCGCCACAAGCTCAGAGGGCGTTCCGCGTCACCGGCAGCGGCGCAATCGTCGCTGATATCGACACGGGTGTCGATCCCACTCATCCGGCCCTGAAGCCCTTCTTGTTGCAAGGGTACAACTTCATCACCAATCAGCCCGGCGCTTCGGAACTGAGCGACCTGAGCGGCGCGACTGCCTCGGCCTGCAACACTTGCCAAGCGGCGTTCGTTGACCAGCACACCGCCGCGATGCTCGACCAGCACACCGCTGCCATGCTTGATGGCAATCAATTCGCCGACTTCGGCCACGGCACGGAAGTGCTCGGAATGGTTCACCTGGTGGCGCCAAACGCGCGTCTGTTGCCCCTTAAGGCCTTCAACGCCGATGGCAGCGGAGATCTCTCCAACATTCTGAGCGCGATCTACTACGCGGTCCAAAATCACGCCAACGTCATCAACATGAGCTTCGAGCTCACTTCCAATTCCACCGAACTTACCAATGCCATCAACTACGCCAACTCTCATTCGGTGATTTGCGTGGCGTCGTCCGGCAACGATGGTTCGAACCAGGTCGTTTATCCCGCTGGCCTATCGAACGTAATCGGCGTCGCTTCGACCAACTACTTCGATCAACGCTCCAGCTTTTCGAATTATGGCGATCAGATCGTGTGGGTCGCAGCGCCCGGCGAGAACATCGTCACAACGTACCCGTTCGGCACGTACTCGGCCACTTCCGGCACGTCGTTTACTTCGCCGATGGTTGCCGGCACGGCCGCTCTGCTTCTAAACCGTAATCCCAGACTGAGCCCAGCTGCGGCCGCCAAGGCGATCTCCAACGCGCAATGGATCGGACCCAACATGGGCTACGGCGAACTCAACGTCTACTGGGCGTTGCAGTCGCTTCAATTTAGTCTTTTCTAACATGGCCGCGATCTCACACATTACGGAGAAGGAATTCGAGTTGGCGCTTCCTCTGAACTCGCCGGCATCCCCGCTCGGCGTCAGTTCCCAACTCGTATCCTTCTCCGGCTCCTGCGCCGCTCCTCTGCAAGTGAAAGCGGCGCAGGAGGAGATCGCCGCATTACGCACCGCGGTTGTCTGCTCGTTGAATCAACTGCTCGATCTAAAGGATCTCAACACCGGCGTCCACAGCACTCGCCTCGCGGAATGGGCCCTTCACGTGGCCGGTGAGATCGGTTTAGACCAAGCCTCGTTTCCCGATATCGAAGTCGCCGCGCTTCTCCACGACATCGGCAAAATCGGAATACCAGATGCGATTCTCAACAAGCCCGGCCGCTTGACCACCGAAGAATACGAGCTGATGAAAAAGCATCCCGAATACGGCTGGATCGTCCTGCGCCGCATGCCCAGCTTTGAACGCATCAGCCTATTGATCTTGCATCACCACGAGAGTTTCGATGGCAAAGGTTACCCTGGAGGCTTGGCCGGCGAGGAAATTCCCATCGGCTCGCGTATCGTGTCCGTGATAGACGCGTTCGACGCCATGGTTTCCTCTCGTCCGTATCGCGAAGGATTGCCGTTGGAAGAAGCTGCGCGTCGCCTGATCGAAGCCAGCGGCACGCAGTTCGATCCCCTCGTCGTCGAACGCTTCCTGCCCCTCGCCCGTGCCGAAATGTCCGCCGTGCTCGCCGCCGTCGGCGCCACCGCCGCTTGATCGAACGCCTTGGATTGTTCGGTGCCGCATTCTTTGCGCCGTTTGCAAAGGGTGCGGATTTATCTCCTCTTCGTGTTGGCTTGGGGCGGCTGGCCCACGCTCGTGCTGATTTTGGAATTTGCGGGCGGCCCATGCTCGGTTTGTGAGCGTGGGGCTTTTGCGCAGTAGTTTGCAATCCCGGGCTCGCACTCGCATTCGTCGCTGATCGAAAAAGGTCCATCAGGCTCGCCTATTTCCCAGCGGGATTCGAAACGGGTTGCTGCTGGCGATGCCCGGGCACTATCGACAAATCGACTGTGATCACGTAGATCGCGATCGCCACAAGCATGCAGAACAGGCCCACCCAGAGGCGCCAGTCGCGATGGGCGCGCTTCCAGTAGGGCGTCGTATCCCGAGGAATATGCTCGCCGTCTACAGCTGTCTCACGTTGATGGACGTGCTTCTTCTCGCGCATCGCTTACCCACCTCTCAATTGCGGACCGATTTCTTAGTCTATAGACGCGCGTGCATTCACTTGGTCTCGCTCGGCTTCCAATTCCAGATTTCAGGTACGTTTTCTTCGTGACGAGCGGCCCAGGATCTTCGCGTCCAGTCTCTCGCGAACATTTCGCGAGGCATAATACCATCCGAGCACCTAACGACGGAGGATGTCCCATGCTCGATTACGAGTGCGCGCACGAAAACATGGCGAGCTCGCGCGGAGCGAAGAAGAGGCAGCCTTCGGTAGGAACTGAAGGTGATGAAATGCAGGTGCCCTGCGCGTAAGTGCGCTTTAGCCCTTTGGGCATGACCAACCGTCCCACGCTCACACACCGAGCATGGGGCACCCGCAAAACATCCTCGGAAGTTAAGTATCGCGATGGTATCATCCGCGGCTATGTTCCCAGATAATCGGCGAAAAGAGCCCGGGCCACCCGCCGTTGCACGGCTCGCGGCTGGGCGAGTTCTGGAAATACCGCGTGGGCGACTACCGGCTCATCGCGAAGATCGAAGATGATCGGTTGCTCGTGCTGGTTCTCCGCGTGGGACATCGCAAGGAAATCTATCGCTGAGCGAAAGCACATCGCAGAAAAAGCGTTCGGCTCTTCCGTCCTGTTGACGTACAATCCCCGTTAATGCTGGCAGCGGCTAAGGAAGAAATCTTCTCGGCATCTGGCGATCCGCGCGTGTGCTTCTCTTTAGTGGCGCGCCAGGGTGTAGTCGAAAACTCGCGTCCGGGGTTCGCGAGAAAAAACGTTGCACTGCATCAGGGCAGCGCGCTTGCTAAGTCCCGAACGGCACTAAGGGATAGGCGAAGTCTTGCTCCCAACATGCGGCGGATGTCGTTGTTGCCGCAAACGCCGACATCGCCCAAGAAACCCTGCACACAACTCCAAAATCAGGCCAAGGGAGTCACGCAACTTGCGGAAGCCGATCATGCGGTCGAGGGACCGCTGTTGTTCAGCCTTTTCCCAGCGGGATCGGCAGCCGTGCTGGGGGGTATGGGTACGGCGACTGGCTATGCATGAGGTGTGCCCGAGCCTGGGTGGGTTTTCGCGTGCGGGGGCATGGTCGCTGTCGATATCGTAGGCGGCGGCGCAATTGTAGTCGGCAATTATTTCTACTTTAAGAACGCCGGCTCGATATGGAAGAAATTGACATCCCCTTCATCTCCGCCAAGTGGCTCAGACACTTGTGGTGGCGGGTAGGGGGTGACCAGATGCCGTTCTATACGCTCGATAAGGACAGCAACCTGAAGGACTACTACCGGGTGTTTATCCTGGTCTGGCCTGCTCTGTTCATTGTTCCCTTTTTCGTTCTGCTGGAACTGGCGTTGCACGTATCCCGGTCGATGTTCATTGGCCTCTATCTCTTGTGTACCGGAGTTGCCATCCTAGTAGGCGCTCCACTGTTCCATTGGGCTCGTAAGCGTTCGGAATTCGCCAAAGACCCCCGACACGTTCTCCTAGCTTCTGGGCTCACGGTCTTATCTGGGATGGCACCCCTTGTGTACTTTCTTGTTCGCCCGATGGGACTCGATCCGTTGGCGGCATTAGGGGCGGGCTGCGTCGCAGTGATTCCCTGGGTGGTCCTCTACCTCCGCCCGCCGACGAAACTTTATGAACGGCTCCGTTCGAGGCGTGCGAGCACGCATTCCCATCAGAGGGGGAGCGATACATAGGCTGCAGGGGACAATCTGGGCGGTGCCTGAGCCGGGTTGCCGGGAGTTGTCACGGAGCCTTTCCCTTTTAGCCGATGATCCGCTGGGGCTTCTTGCCCCCGGAGATTCCTTGAATCCAAATCTATACGCGCAGCCTTCCGGGCCAGAGGCTATATATACGTTCGGCGTCGCGGAGGCCGATCAGCTTCCGAGTGATCTAACCGGCGGTCTCGATCAACTCATGGCACTCATGCGGGATGGGGTCCTCTTTCCACCCAATATCCAGACACTTGGCGCTACCGGGTGGGCACTCGGCGGAGGCATGATTACTGATTCGGGGGGTGTCCCGGGCGGAGGCGGAACGCCGCAATCGCCGACATGGTGGTTGCAGACCAAGGTTTTCGTTTCGACCCTCGACAATAACATCATAAACGAATTTAAACCCAACGGCTGCTTCGCCCAATTTGCCAATGAACTCGCTGGCACTGGCGGCGGTCCGCCGGGAGCAGGTCCCGAAGACGTAATCCGAAGCACCGGCCAGGCAGCGGCAGCGACGTATGCGGTCAGCCAAGGTCTTTCCTACCCACTCAAGTCTTACATATACCGAGGCATACTTGGCGGGACGGAGACTGCGGCCGCTGCTTATACGCTTGGTGCGTTCGACTACGAGGTGGGAAAGGCATTCGTTAATGAAATGGAGAGCCTCGCAGCCGGTACTTGTCAATGAAGACCGACCGAGCCGCGTTGCTTTGGGGGATGGTGATCGCCGTAGGATTCATCACGGTGACGATGGTCCTCGTTTTCAGATTCCCCAACTTTCGCCTGCCGTTCATCGCGAGGTATGGGGAGGCAATGGTAGCAAGCGGCATCTTTTCCTTTCTCTTTGTTGCCTCATACCGAAAGCTCTGGAAGCGATTCGGCTTCTGGGCATTGCTAATAGCCTTCGGAGTGGCCAACTGGTTGATCGCGGTCTACATAGCCGGGGCGTTCGGCGGGCTTCGGATGGATGTTCTTTACGGGGTCGTGGGGGGCGGGGAGTTCGCCGTCTTCGCGCTTATCATGGCTTGGCTGTATCACCAAGGCCCGGAAGTCCCATCCTGGATGGGCTTAAGGTCGCGTTAGCGAGCTGATTAGACGGCGCTGTCGGATCCTCTCTCCGAGTAAACTTAGAAGCTGTTGGACAATCAAGGCGGCCACGGGCGAAGCCGACCGGACAGTCGGTCGACGCTACGCTGCAGAATCGATCCAATTTTGGCGCTATAGGCATCGTTACGGCGCGCCTTTTGCTGGACGCACATTCCAGGCTTTGCTGCAAGGTCGTTTCGCCGGCCGTTCGCCTTTTTCTTGCGCTTTGGCGGGATCGGAAACTCCGTGTGAGGCGCTTAGCGGAAAGCGCCTAGCTGCTTCTCAGCCTGATGCATCGCTTCGTAGATTTGATCGAAAGATTGTATGGCAAACAGTTTCGTGTGAATGCGATCGACGATCACCGGCGTGTTCAGCACATCTTCCAGGCGAAAGTCCGCGATCTCGCATCCGCCGTTCAGCACGTTGGTGCACTCGCCTTGCGAACTAATCACCCCGCTGCCGTACACTTTCACTTCCGCGCCCTGCCGGATCAGGCCGAACTCCACCGTGTACCAGAAGAGCCGCCCGATGCGCTCCAGCAGATCGTGATCCTTCAGCGCCGCGCACACCGCGCCATAGTGCTGCAAAAAATCCGCGAACACTTTGTGCGCGTGCATCGGCACGTGCCCGAAGACATCGTGAAAAATATCCGGCTCGGGAGTGTAATTCAGCGAATCTTTCGGCCGGATTCGAGTGGTGGTGGGAAACATGCGCGCGGCCAGCATTTCAAAAAATGCTTCGCCCGGCAAAAACCCGCTCACTGCGGTGGCGCTCCATCCGGTTCGCGGTTTCAGCCGCGCCGAAATCGCCGCCAGATTCGGCAGCCGGTCATCCTGCAATCCGAGAAACGAATATCCGTCGAGGTACTCGCGGCACGCCGCTGCTTCAATTTGCGGACGCCGCCGCCGTACCAACTCCGCCCAGATCTCATGCTGCTCGGGCGTGTACTCCTCGTATTTTTGCTCGATCAGGTATGGCGCCGAGGCGGCCAGTTGCATGGTTCACTTCCTGTCGGCATTTCGATCCTACGTCGCTCAAAGATTCAAGTGATCGAAACGCGCCGCTGTTGCCAGTTCCCTGCTGCGCGCCAGCCGCGCCGAGATCCGCTGAGCCGATGCCGGGTTGACCCAGCGCCCGGGAATCGCCAGCCCGCAATCGGGGCAGCACCCGTCGCACAATTTGTTTTCTTGCACGTCGTGCCACGAACGCTTCACCAACAGCGCGCTGCACGACGGACAATACGTGTGCGCTCCGCCGCTGTAAATATTCCCTTCATAAACGTAGTGCAGCCCCACTTCCAGCGCCGCCGCGCGCGCCGCATGAAGCGTCTCCGGAGGCGTTCGCGGCTTATCGCGCAGCTTAAAATCCGGATGGAACGCGGTGAAGTGCAGCGGCACGTCCGGCCCTAAATGCTCCAGCACCCACTCGGCCAGTTGGCGCGTTTCCGAAGGCGCATCGTTGAGCGTGGGAATAATCAGATTCGTGATCTCGAACCACACCTTGGTGTCGTTCTTCAGCCATTGCAGCGTCTCAAGCACCGGCTGCAGATGCGTCAGCGTCACCCTCCCATAAAAATTCTCGGTGAACGCTTTCAGGTCGATATTCGCCGCGTCGATGTGGTCGTAAATGTCGTGGAACGCCTCGTGTGTAATGTATCCGTTCGACACCATCACCGTTTTCAGCCCATATTCTTTCGCCGCCTGGCAAATATCGATCACGTATTCGCCCCAAATCGTCGGCTCGTTGTAGGTAAATGCAATCGACGGGCACCCGTTTCGTATCGCCAGCAGCACCACATCCTCGGGAGGAATGTGGGCCGAGCCCACTTGGTCGGCGCGCGATTTCGAGATGTCCCAGTTCTGGCAGAAAAAGCAGCCCATGTTGCAGCCGGCCGTGCCCATGGAAAACACGCGCGTGCCCGGCAAAAAGTGATTCAGTGGCTTTTTCTCGATGGGATCGACCTGCAGCGCGGCAGGACGCGCGTAGCCGAGGCTATAAAGCTTTCCGCCTTCGTTCGCGCGAATAAAGCAGAACCCAGCTTGCCCTTCGCCAATGTGGCAGTGCCGCGGGCACAGATAACAGTGAACTTTGCCGTTGGCCTCCGGTTCCCACCAGCGCGCCGCGTGCGGGGCCTCGGCCTTTTGCGGAACCTTCGGTTCACTCATGCGAGTACCTTTTACTTTCACCACTTAGCGCGATTATACGCCTCCGCCGCAGCGTGCGGGGACGGCGCGCGGTGCCGTTATCGAGAGCTTCCCTCGCGCTCCGCGCACAGGTTAGTTTAGTTAGGCTGTTGTATTCCGCGCGATTCGCGCGCGAGGCGTGGCTCCGGGGCCTGGACTCGAACCAGGATAAACGGCTCCAAAGGCCGCTGTGCTACCAATTGCACTACCCCGGAGTGGTGACGAAAATTGTAGCAGACATCTCCCAGTTCCGGTCTCCACTCTGCGAAGACGCGCGTGAAGGTGCCGGGCCGTGCCGCCATCGTTTGCCGCTCCTTCGCGAATTTGCTAGTCTTCTGAAGCCGCGCGCAGCGGAGAGGTGTCCGAGCGGTTTAAGGAGCACGCTTGGAAAGCGTGTGTAGGGGAAACTCTACCGTGGGTTCGAATCCCACCCTCTCCGCCATTGCTTTGTTTTCAGTGGGTTAGGTTCCTTCCTAAAGCTCTTCCCTAAGAAATCCTCAAATCGCCCGCCGCGCAGTATTAGGCGAAGAGAGGAACCCAGCACCATGGCAATTTCAAAGTACACGCTCTATAAGTACGTCAAGGTCGGCGCCGACTGGCGCTACCGCAAAGCGGCCTACCACGACAACGGCAAGATCAAGCCCGACATCGTTTTCGTGAACGTGAAGCACGCCCTGGTCGAAAAACACACCGAAGGTCGCTACTACATGAACCACAACGGCAGGTGGATCGACGCCGGCGCCGATGCCCTGAAGGGGCAGCAGAAACGCAAGCAGCGACTGGCACTCGACGAATACAAGCGGCTCAGCGAGAAAGGTTCGGCCGAGAGCGCCGTCGTTTTGCCCGAGGACTCAGGCAGAATCACCTTGGCGGTGGCCGCTGAAAGGTATTTCGCCAACTGCGAAGCGCGCGGTCTTGCTCCCGAGAGCATCCGCAAGTATCGGGCTGCGGTCGATCCCTTCGTCGAGCACTGCGGCGTTACCTATATCGACGAATGTCGGGACAAGCAGGTCTTGTTCAACTATATGGGGTGGCTCAGGAAGCGGCCCGTGCCCAAACGCAAGCACGGCAACCCTGAGCGCACGCTCGCCAACAAGATCGAGGACGTCCGAATTTTCCTAAAGGAATTCGGCATCACGAAGCTGCTCAAGAAGAACGAGGAACCGAAATACCACAAGAAGATCGTTGTCGCTCATCCTGACGACGAACTCGATTTGCTCTACGGCGCCGCTAACGCCGAGGAAACGTTCCTGCTCGATTTCTTTCTCGGCTCGATGGCGCGCGACCACGAAGCCTACGGGAAGGATCGGCAAATCACCAGCACCGTGTCGTCGCCCGCCAGCGTGCCGGCCACTTCTTTCCAGTGCTCGGCGTCTACCGCGGCGGCCAGCGGTTGCGCTCCGCTTGGCGGAGTTTTCAGCACCAGCATGTTTTGCGCCGGGCGCACGTCCAGCAGAAATTCTTTTAGCGCCCGCGCCAGAGCGGGAAGCGGAGAAACTTCCTTTGCCGCTGCCTCAAGCGAACGGTAACCTTCGGCGGTTTTCACCAGCCGCAGCTCGCGCAGATCGCGCGAAAGGGTAGCTTGCGTCACGCGCATGCCCAGTTGGCCCAGGTGGCGCCGCAAAGCATCTTGGCTGGCTACTGGCTGGCTCGTCAGCAGCTTCAAAATCTGCCCTTGCCGGAATCGCTTCTGAACGGCCATCGTCGCCTATATCCGCCTGCAAATCGCCCGATGCGTGATTATGCATCCGCTTGCATAATGATACAAGAAGGCTTTGGCGTGTCAAGCATTTAGCGCGCGCTGAGTGCACACTTTCGCGAACGAACGCGAGTTCGGTGCGCGGCCAGTCCATCGCTCTCCACGGCCTTAATGTCCAAGTAAGTAAATCGCTGTGCTCACCTCTCGCGGCGCTATAATCTCGCCCCAGATGCGCAGGAAGGAGCGACGGATCTGATGCTGAGCGCAGGGACAAAACTCGGGTCGTACGAAATCCTTGGCGCGATTGGCGCGGGTGGGATGGGGGAGGTTGAGCCGTTTTGCGGGCGTGAGCGAAGCGGGAGTCCGCAGGCGAAATCCCGAGCGGAGCGAGGGATCTGTTGTTAAGCGCAGGGGCAATAATCGGGGCGTACGAGATTACTGGCGCGATTGGCGCGGGTGGGATGGGAGAAGTCTATCGCGCGCGGGATGCGAAGCTCGGGCGCGACGTGGCCATCAAAGTCTTGCCCGAGGCGTTCGCACGAGACGCCGAGCGCATGGCGCGGTTCGAGCGCGAAGCGAAAGTTCTCGCGTCGCTGAACCATCCGAATATCGCCGCCATTTACGGATTCGAGGATTCCGGAAGCGTACGCGCACTGGTGATGGAGTTGGTCGAGGGGCCCACGCTGGCGGAACGGATCAGCGGCGCGGCGGCAAACAGTCCAACACCTGCCGCGCTTCCTGGTCACACTTCGACCGGAACACAAACACCGAAGCCCCGCTCGGCTTCCTCGGGGCAAGTCGCCGCCGCACAAACTAGAGCGATACCAATCGACGAGGCACTGCGCATCGCGCGGCAAATCGCCGACGCGCTGGAATACGCGCACGAGCGCGGCATCGTTCATCGCGACCTGAAACCCGCCAACATCAAAATCTCTCGCGATGATGTGGTGAAGATTCTCGATTTCGGCCTCGCGAAGGCTATCGAAGGCGACGCGTCCTCGATGGACATGGCCAACTCGCCGACGCTGACGCACATGGCTACCATGCAGGGCATGTTGCTCGGCACCGCCGCGTACATGTCGCCGGAACAAGCGAAAGCGAAGCCGGTCGATCGCCGTGCTGACATTTGGGCCTTCGGCTGCGTGCTGTACGAAATGCTGACGGGCAAGATGGCGTTTCAGGGCGAGACGGTCACCGACACGCTGGCTTCGGTCATCAAGGACGAGCCGGATTGGTTGCTGCTGCCAAGAGAGACACCCGCGCACATCTGCGTTCTGCTGCAGCGCTGCTTGCAAAAAGACCCCAAGCTGCGCTTGCGCGATGTCGGCGATGCGCGTATTGCTCTCGATGAAGTTCTGTCCGGTACGGCGCCGCAAATGGCGCCTGCTCTTGCCCGGTCTTCCCGCTGGCACCGCGCGCTGCCTTGGGCGCTATTCGGCGCGACGGCGATTGCTCTTGCTGCACTCGTCGTCATTTGGAAATCGGCGCCTGTGAAACGCGCGCCGAGTGAGCTGATGCGCTTTGAAATTCCGACGCCGCAGGAGTCAGGCGATATCGTTTTCGCGCTTTCGCCCAATGGACGCGAATTAGCCTTTACCGAGCCCGGTTCCGGCGGCATGTTGAGGCTGTGGGTACGCCCTCTGAATTCCCTCACCGCGCATGAATTGCCGGGCTCCGCAGTTTCGGACGATAATGCTCCGTTTTTCTGGTCGCGCGATAGCCGCTATCTGGTATTAGACGGCGGAGGGAAACTCGAAAAAATCGATATCTCCGGCGGCCCAGCGCAGGTGTTGTGCGATGTCCCAGGCACCGTCGTGGGAGGTTCGGAGAACAAGGACGGCGTGATCATCTTCGGCCAGTCGCCGGGAGTTATCATGCGCGTCCCGGCGAGCGGCGGGACCGCGACTTCGCTCACTGCCCTCAATCCCTCGCGAGGCGAAACGCAACACGTACTTCCCTGGTTTCTGCCCGACGGGAAACACTTTCTTTATCATCGCACTTCCAGCGATCCAGCAGTCGACGGAGATTACATAGGCTCAATCGACGTCGCGCCCGGAAAGCAGGAACCGCACCGGCTTTTTGCGACCCAATACAACGCGATGTACGTTCCATCTGCCGATTCGAATAACGGCTATATGCTCTATCTGGCGAGCGGCGGCGCGCTGATGGCGCAGGCATTCGACCCGCAGAGCTTGAAATTGACTGGCGAGCCGGCAGCGATTGCCGAGCACGTACAAACTTACCGCGAGTTCGGGTACTTTTCTCCTTCGACCGACGGCAAGCTGGTTTACACCAACGCGGGAAGTATCCGCACAGGGCAGCAGGTAGCTTTGTTCGACCGCGAAGGCAAGCTACTAGAAACCGTGGGCGAGCCGGCTTCATACGGCGGCCTCACGATTTCCCCAGACGGGAGCAGAGCCGTCGCCAGCGTAATCGATGCTCGAGGGCAGCTCTCTCTCTGGACGATCGACTTCACGCGGCGCACCACCACGCGGTTTACCTTCGATTCATTCGACTCCGCGGTTCCCATTTGGTCGCCGGATGGATCGAAGATTATTTTCGCCTCTAACCAGAACGGCGCATACGACATCTACGAAAAGCCCTCCGACGGCGCGGGAGGCGAAACGCTGCTCCTGCGGTCAGCTGCGAACAAAGTGCCCTCCGCGATGACTCACGACGGGCGCTTCCTGATCTATGAGGCCCAGGATTCGGCGACAACCAAAAAAGGTCTGTGGGTCTTACCCCTCGGAGGGCCGAAGCAACCGTACCCGCTCTACAAGACGCAAGCGAACCAGGGAGAAGCCCGGCTTTCGCCGAACGACCACTGGGTCGCTTACGTGTCCGACCAATCGGGCCGCGATGAAATCTACGTGCGGCCGTTTTCGCCGGATGCGAATGGCGCGGCTTCGGCCGAAGGCGCTCAATGGCAAATCTCCTACGGCGGTGGGCAGGTGCCCGCGTGGGACAAGGACGGCAAGCATCTGTATTACCTGACGTCCGACGGCGTTATGGAGGTTGATGTTGCGACCCAACCGGCTTTTCAGGCCGGGGCGCCGAAATTCCTCTTTCGGCCGCCGCAGCGGGCGCTATTTTTTTCCTCTGGTTACACCGTCGACGGAAAGAGCTTTGCGTTCCTGGTACCGGCGGAACAAAGCGGCCAAACTCAGTCTTTGTTCAACGTAGTGCTGAACTGGCAGGCGGCGCTCAAACAATCACAATGACACTCGCTGCGGGCACGAAACTCGGGGCGTACGGAGTTCTCGCAGCCATGGGCGCCCTTCCTCCGTCGGGGCAAGCGGATCGAACGGGAGATTTTTATCGCCCACGGCGATTGGAAGCACAGCGGTTCATTCCTAGGGTAGAAGCGGCGACCATATGAAACCGGGAAGCTGGGGCTCAATCTGGCTGGTTTACATTTACTCGATTCTCTGCGCCGCGTCGATCAGCAAACTCGTCCCAATCGAAGGTGAAATAGAACGCGCCTTCCATACCACTCCTGCCGGCGTCGGCGTCGCGATCTCGATCATCTCGGTCAGCTCGATTTTCGCGGCCACGATCGGCGGCGGAATCATCGATCGCATTGGCACGCGGCGCTCGATCATCGGCACCAGTGTTTTTCTGGTGTTCTGCAATATCCTCGGCTTCTTTTCCACGTCGATGTTCATGCTGGACACCGCGCGGCTGCTCGAAGGCATCGAGTTTATCGGCATCATCGTAGCTGCTCCTGCGCTGATCATGGCCACCACCACCGGCCGCCGGCAGGTGCAGGCGATGACGCTGTGGTCCACGAACACGCCGGCTGGCGTTGGACTGGGTCTGTTGCTGGCGGTGCCGTTCGCGGGCACTTCGGCCTGGCGGTGGATGTTTATCCTTCACGGAACGTTATTTGCCATCGCCGCGGCGTTCGGATGGCTGCTGCCGGAAATTCCGCGTGAAGCGGCGCAGGCATCTTTGCAGCGCAACCGGCCGAGCTGGACGGATTTCCTCGAAATTTACCGCGAGTGGGGACCGTGGAAACTCTCGATCTCCAACGCGCTTCTGGTAAGCATCGCGTTAGGAACCAGCACCGTGGTCCCGATGTATTTCGTCCGCATTCACCGCGTTTCCGTGGGCATGACGTCAAGCATCTTGGCCGCCGGCTACCTGCCGATGATATTTGCTGGAATCGGCGCCGGATACTTGCTGACGCGAGGCGTGCGGCCGCTCTCGATATATATCGCGATCGCGATCGCCGGGATGGCCTCGGGACTTCTAGTCTATGCGCCGTGGAGTTCGTTCCCGATTGCGATCGTCGCGATCGCTGTTTGGCTGCCGTGCACGGGCGCGGCCGTCGCCGTGCTGATGGCGCTTTTGCCGCGCGTAGTGCCTGACCCCTCGCGCGGCGGCGCGGCTATGGGGCTGGTGGGCCAGGTAATGGCCATCGGCAACTTTGCGACGCCTCCGATCTACCTGGCGTTACTGTCCAAGAAAAACTGGCTCGATTTCGCCGCGCTGGTGCTGGCTGGTTGGATTTTGAGCCTCGCGTTTCTTCCCGCGTGGAAAAAGGGTCCGGCGCCCGCATCGCGCCACCCGGCAGATTTATGGGAAGCTTTGTCTCGGAATCGAGCAATAGAAGCCTGAAAGCTGGGACGATAGTTTATGCGCGACACATCGATGTTTCCAGCAAGGACATAAGGTTCGATCTAGTCACTGCCGATCAGGAAGATTTGACGGTGCACGGCAACACTCGGCAGGTTCGCTATATGGCTACCTTGCGGTTTGAATTTGCCAGTGGGGACTTGGATTCGGCTGACCCAGCGAGCATCGAAAAGACGATAGAAACGGTCCTCTTGCCGCAATCGGAAGTGGCCGCGGCTAATACGAAGACCGTCGCTGGGGCAATCCGAAGATCAGGTCAAGGCCATGCTCGGGGGCTCCTGACAAGATTATCAATCTGGGGGCGAAGACCATTTACGTCTACAAAGACATCAAGGTGGTCTTTGCGGACGGCAAGGTTGCCGACGTGCAATGACGTGACGGCTCCTAAGAGTTCCTAAGACATCGGCACGGAATCTGAGCCAGCAGATTTGCCATTAACGATGGGAAAATCAATTTCGAGCTTTTTGCCGCTTGAAACTACGAGGGTTAAAATTTACCATCAACACTGAGAATTTCTTAGGCTAGCGGGATTGAATCCCACCCTCTCCGCCATTGCTTTAGAATCAGCGGTAGAGCCTTCCTAAATCTTTTCCTAAGAAACCAAGCGCGCTTCCCTCCGCGAAAGTCGTGCCTCCAGGTCAGCATCGCCTTCGGGTAGGCATATAACTCTTACACCCTCCCGCATCGTTTCGATCAGCCGAGGACGTCACGCGTTCTGGTGAAGGAATCTCAGCACTGCGTCGGCAACTTGCTTGGGCTGCTCCGGTAGAAGTGCACGTGCGGCATGATTGATCTCCACAAGCGTCACCCGGTCCGGAAAATCGGCCTTGAACAGACGCGCATGCTCGGGCACGGCCGCGACATCCTGCAGAGCCTGCACGACCAATACCTTCACGACGCCGCCTGCAGCCCAAAACGCGCTGACCGGATCCCGGGCGCCACTACGTTGCCGCTTGGCTAAGTTTCAACGGTGACAATTTTGTTGAGTGCAGGAAAGCATCGGTTGTGGATCGATTGGCACTCGACAGCACTTACGCAACTTCGAACCGTGCGGCCCGCGAATCACGAGGCCGACGAAATTGCCGTGAATCGCCTCCAAAGCATTTTTTGAAGATGCGGGCCGCCGAGAACACCGGTACCTTCATGCTTGGGCTGTCCTGGCGCGCCCAGTCATGACCGGCGAAGAGCGGCTAGCACGCGTTGGAGGGTCAATGGGTACTCGCGCACGTGCACGCCGGTGGCGTCGAAGAAAGCGCAAGCAATCGCTCCGGCAGCTGCCGCCATCACTTCCTCGCCCGCGCCCGTGGAAGGCTGCTCCAGGCGCTGCACCACGATCGACGTCACTTCCGGGCATTCTTCAAAACGCAAGATCGGATAACTATTCCAATCGAGGCTGGTGACGTTGGTTTTGCTGAAAGTGACTTCTTCCTTCAACATCCGGCTGGTAGCCTGCACCAACTGGCCGCTGATCTGGTTTTCGATGAACGCGGGATTCACGGCCAGCCCGGCATCGATTGCGCCGTACATATGGATCACTTTGACCCGTCCTGTTTCTTTGTTCACTTCGATTTCAGCGACAGCGCCTCCGTAGGAAGTAAGGTGGGTGCCAAGGCCGATGCCTCGTCCACGGACGATTTTCGCGTCCGAGACCTCGGAGGCGGGCGGATGAGGATTCCATTCCGCAGCTCGTGCTACGGCATCCAGCACACCCTGCCAGCGCTCGTTAGCGATATTCACGAGGCGAAACGCGTAGGCATCCATGCTAAGCATGCGTGCCAGTTCGTCCATCGTCTGCTCGGAAGCAAACGAAAAAGATAGATCGAGAGGTGAGCGCATCCACGCGCCTCTCAGGTACTTCAATCCCGACAGCTGATGATTCACCAGCTTCCAGTTCGGAATTGCGTACATGCCACCGCAATCGTTTGGATTCACCTGCCTAGCTGGTCCCACGGGCCATTCCGATGGAGGCGTGCCAAGCAACTGCTGCGACACTTCGACGGCGGCCCAATTGTGGTGCCATCCGTCGTATTGATAGGCGACTAATTTGCCGTTCGAATCCGCGGCGATTCGGACTTCGCCCACGTGCGCGGGGCCATACGGATCCCAGCCGTGTTCATCCCAGCGCATGAATTGCAAACGCACTGGTTTACCGGCGAGCTGCGATAAGATCGCGGCGGCCTGCGCGGCGTCGTCATAGCAACTGTGGCCGTACGTGCCCGAGCCTTCGTAGTATTGCCCGCGGACTTGGTCTGGCTTGAGGCCCAGAATGCGCGCCACAGTGGCACGCGTGGCGTAGACGTCCTGCGAAGAACAAATGAGCAAGGCCGAATCCGCCTTGACGTCCGCAATCGCCCCATTCGGACCGAAGCTTGCGTGACACTGGTACGGGCCGTGATAGGTGCCGGTGGCTGTCTGTGCCGCGGAGGCACCGCTAAAGGCAGCGTCAACGTCGCCACGATTCATCACTACACGGTCGTCGGTCTTATCCGCGCGCATCGCTTCATAGAGGTGGTCGCTTCCCGGCAGCGTGGGCGGCATGTCCCATTCAATTTTCAGATCGCGCGCCGCGCGCACCGCGTCCCATTCGCGCGGAGCGACCACACCGACAAAATCACCCTTGCGCAGTACGCGCGCACCCGAGATGTGGGCGACGGAGCTTTCGTCAAGCGACTTCACCTTGGCACCTACTCCATAAGCTCCTTGTCCGCGCGGGCGCACGATGCGTCCGTGCAACATTCCCGGCAACCGAACATGCTGCAAATAGGTAAAGGTACCGCTCACCTTCGCCGGGATATCGTTGCGCGGCGGGCGCGAACCCACCAGCTTGTACTCGGCCACAGGCTTCAGCGGCTCTTTTCCGGTGATTTGGACGTCGAATCGCTTGTCTCCAATCAGCTCGCCGTAGGTGACGGACTTTCCGGTCTCGCCGATTACCGAGACCACCGCGTGTGCCACGACGAGCTTTTCCACTGGAGCGCCCAGTCGTTCGGAAGCCATCTTCAGCAAGGCTTGGCGCGCCGCCGCCGCAGCCTGACGAATCGCCGGGCTGCCGCGCGCGATCGCCGAGCTGGAGTAGGTGCCGCCTTGATCCGGCGAGACGTTCGTGTCCACGCGCACGGTGCGGACCTGATTCATGTCCAAATCGAGCTCGTCCGCGGAAACCTGTAGCAATGACGTGGTCGACCCCTGCCCCAATTCCACGTAACCGATGTACACGGTCGCCGTGTTGTCCGCATGGATGGCCAGCCACGTGTCGATTTCCTTCTGATCGGGACCCGGCATGCGGTGAGGCAGCGGCCCCTGGGCAAAAAGGCTGTCCGCGAGCAGGCTCGCGCTGCTGAACGCAACGATCAGAACGCCGCCCGCCTTTAGGAAGTCGCGCCGGGGCATGCTCGAGGGAACGCGCGGCCAAGCCCTTTGCATATTTGCGGCGGTGGTGACTTCTCCGGCTTTCCTGCTCATCGCGCCACCCGCCCGTCACTGACTGCAACATTCGCGGCAACTTCGCTAGCCACCGTACCGGCGGATTTGACGGCAACGCGGCCGCCGTGCATCATTTCAGCCGCGCGCCGTATGGCTCGCATCATGCGCGGGTAGGTACCGCAGCGGCATAGGTGCCCGTTCATGGCAGCTCGAATCTGCGGATCGGTGGGGCGCGAGTTCTTCGAGAGCAACTCTGCGGCCTTAACGATCATGCCGTTGTAGCAAAAGCCGCATTGCACGGCCTGTTCTTCGATCACCGCTTGCTGAATCGGGTGCAGATTCGGCGCCTTGGCGAGTTTCTTTTGCTCGGCGTACCAACGCGGCAGGCCCTCGAGGGTCGTTACCGATTTTCCGTTCGCTGCGGAAACGGGCGTGACGCAGGAGCGAATTTCCTCACCATCGAGCAGCACGGAACACGAGCCGCATTGTGAGAGTCCACAGCCGAAGCGAGGTCCCTGTAAACGCATCTCGTCCGTGAGCACGTAGAGGAGGGGAGTATCGGGCGCGGACTCCACGCCGCGCATTCGTCCATTGACGCGTACCTCAATTTTCTCTGTCACTAGGTCCTCTCCTCCGTGGCTCCTCATTGCCGAGCGAAGCTTGCTTAATGCTAAAGCCAGCGTCTGGATCGTCCATCAGGCCGCGAGCATAATGCAACAGCTTCCGGCTAAAACAGAAACTTTAGTCCGAACTGGATCACGCGGGGTATAACTGAGCTCGTATCAGTGACTCCGAAGTTTGGGCCGCGCCCGCCGTGAACGCCGCAGGCGGTATCAGCGTGCTCAACCGGCCGTTGCTATCGGGAAAGGTCTCCGCCCAGCACATCCGGTTACGGCCTGGAATTCCCGTCGACCGCTTCGGCGGGAGTGAGCGTGATCGTATCCTGCAATGGAAGCTGATCGACAGAGCTGCCGACATAGACCTTGAACTTGCCGGGATCGACGTGCCATTCGTGAGCGCTGGTATCGAAATACGAGAACGCGCGACCATCCAATTCGATGCTTACGCGCCGCGTTTGTCCGGGATGCAATTCCACGCGGGCGAAACCTTTGAGTTCCCTCGCTGGACGAGACACTTGGGGACGCACCTCGTCAACATAGACTTCGGCCACATCGGCACCGCTGCGCTTGCCGGTGTCCGACACGTCAAAAGAAACTTCGTAGCGAAGCCTGCCGCGCGAAGAGTCTTCGGACGCCACCGCGCCTCCAAGTGGGTGAACTTTTAAGTTTGCGAGGCGAAATGTGGTGTACGAGAGGCCGTAGCCGAACGGAAACAGTGGCCTGATTCCGCTGCGCTCGTATCCTCGGTAGCCGACAAACAGGCCCTCTTTATACGCAACCCGTTCGCTGCCTGGTTCCGGATAATAGCTATCGTGAACAGGATTATCCGCCCATCTCTTTTCAAAAGTAATTGGCAGGCGACCGGAAGGGTCGGCATCGCCGAAAAGAATTTGCGCGAGTGCCGTGCCGCCCTCTTGGCCGGGATACCAGCATTCGAGGACAGCGGGGACACGGCCGATCCAGCCATTCATGTCCACGCTACCGCCGGACGTAATCACCACAATCGTGTGGGGATTGATGCCGGCGATTTTTTCGATGAGCTGATCTTGGCCGGGCGGCAAATGAAAAGTGCGGTCCGATCCTTCGCTTTCCGATTGAGGATCGAAACCGACCGCAAGCACCACTGCGTCCGACTGCGCGGCTAACTTTTCCGCTTGCGGGTCCACATACGCAGATTCGGGCACGATTCCGAACCGAAACCGCATACCTAGAAACCCGGGCATACCATGGTGTTCGACGACTACCTTGTGCAGACCGGCGCTGAGCGTCAGGGTCTTCAGACCCGCGAGAGCGCGCGCTTGCGCCCAATCGTCCAGCACAAGCTTGTCGTCCACATAAACGCGATAATACCCGCCCGCTTCGCCAGTGGATTCCACGAAGCAATCGTACGTACCCGCGCCTGGAGCCGAGTAGTAGCCCGTCCAGCGAGCGGATGCTGCTCCGGCTGGATAACCCGGCGAGGAATAGCCCAAATCAGCGCCAGACACTTCTCCAAAATTAATGTGCAGGTCAACGCGCCGTGTGATCGGATCGCCTTGCAACTTGTCGCCGGAGAAATATTCTCCAGCCAGCCCCGGCGAGCCGCCGGATGCGGAGGTAGAAAATTCCGTTCGCGCGGCAAGCTCGTTTAACTGCGGAATCCCGCGGTCGTAGTAAGTCGAAATGTTGGATCCAAGCTCCTTCGCGATCCCCTGAAGGAAACTGACGGCAAAGAACGGACGCACGCTGGCGCTGCCTCCACCAACCGGAACGGCCGGGTAGGCATCAGGACCGATGACCGCGATGGATTTGATTTTGTGTGGATCAAGTGGCAGCAGCTTTGCGTCATTTTTTAGCAGCACCATCCCCTCAATCGAGGCTTTCAGCGCGACCGCGCTTCCCTGCAGGTTGTATCGCGGGATCGAGAGATCGGTCTGAGGGCGATCGAGCCAATGTGACTTTATCGCGAGACGTAGAATTCGCCGAACTTTGTCGTTGATTGTGGCCTCGGAAACGCGCCCGTCGTGAATCGCGGGCAGCAGCGAGACTCGATTCATGAACGCGCCGGAGGGCATCTCAAGATCCAGCCCGGCGTTGGCTGCTGCCACCCCATCGTAGGTAGCAGACCAGTCGGACATGAGCACGCCCTGAAAACCCCATTCGTTTTTCAGTACTTCGGTGTCGAGGAACTTGTACTGAGTCATGTGCTCGCCGTTCACGAGGTTATAGGAATCCATGACGGCGCCAACATGCGCTTGTTTCACTGCCGCCTCGAAAATGGGCAGATAAATTTCGCGTAAGGTGCGCTCGTCGATGATCTCGTCCAGCGAATGGCGCGAAAACTCCGAATTGTTGGCCACGAAGTGCTTGATGGTAGCGCTGACCCCTTCGCTTTGAACGCCTTCGATGTAGCCAACGGCGATTTGCGAGGCGAGGTACGGATCCTCTCCCAAGAATTCGAAGTTCCGACCGTCCATCGGCGCGCGATAAATGTTCACGCCAGGTCCGAGAAGGAAATTGACGCCTTTCGCTCGCGCATCCCGCCCGATCTGCTTGCCCATTTGTTGAGCCAACGCTGGATCCCAAGTGGCGGCGAGATTGATTCCGCCCGGCATGGCCGTGGCTGGGCCACCGTTGCGAACGCCCATAGGCCCATCAGCCATTCTCAGCGCAGGCAGTCCGAGTGATGGGTAGGCGCGCACGTAATAGCCGCGCACACCTCCGATCATGTTTATTTTCTGCGTGAGAGTCATCCGGCTGAGGATCGATTCGACCTGACGATCGATCGCTTGAGCCGTTGCAGCATCCGCGCGGGCGACGCGAGAATTCGGGGTCGCTGCGAGAGCGGTAATTGTCCACACCAGCGATACGCTGATGACCGCACATACTGCGAACGGGTTCACCTTGCGTGCCATCACACCTCCTCGTTCGCCGAACCTATCCGTGCGAACTTTATTGCGTACGAACAGGTCACCCGCAAGATAGAGCCCACGGATTAGGTGCTCGTCTTTCGTTTTTCGCGAAGCTGGCGCATTTCGTTTTCGCGCCCGATCAGCCGCTCGATCATCGCATCGACCTGCAACATCGTGACATCATGACGCCGCAAGAACACCATGGAAATCTTTTATTTAGACACGGTTTGGTGCACGTACTTGATTACTTCCACGTCCGACATGGCGATCAATCCCTGGTCGATAACTTGGTCTAAGAAAGGCAGAAGTTTTTCGATCTTTTCCTCGGAGTCGACAATGCTCACCAGCACAGGGGCGTCATGGGACAGCGACAAAACGTGGGTTCGATGAATCAGTGAGCTGGCGCCGTATCCCGCGATTCCGCGAAGAACGGTCGCGCCAGCTATATCCAGCTCACGGCACTTCTCGACGATGGCCTGGTACAAAGGCCTATCGTTCCATTTATCGTCTTCGCCAAAATACATCCGGAGCATCTTTGCTTTGCCCGCCAGTTTCATTCCCGGCCCTCCTTCCTCCGCTCGGCAACTCCGAAGTTGTGCGTGTATTTGATAATGTCTACGTTAGAGAGGACAACCAGTCCTTGCTGCACCATCTGATCCAAGATCGGAAAGTAGGACTGGAGCTTCTCTTCCGTATCGACCACGGATAGCATAATCGGGAAATCGTGCGATAAGTGCAGCGCTGAATCATTGTGAAGCCGCCTATTGGCCCCGTAACCAAGGATGCCCTGATAAACCGTCACCCCAGCGATATCGTTCGCCCGCATGCTTTCGATCAGCGCCTTGTGCAACGGCTGACCGCGCCATTTGTCGTGCTCGCTGATAAAGATGCGCATCATTTTCGCTTTGCCTTGGAGCTTCAGCGCCGGCAACTGTTCTTGGGTTAATTCCTTCTTTTCTACTTCCGCCGACTTCACCACCATGGTGTCCTGAATTTCAATCAGCCCGGTTCCGGCCAGTTGCCGAAGTTTCGGCAAAACCTCCTCCACCTTTTCCGCCGATTCGATGAATTCAATTTTCATAGGGAGATCGGCGCTAAGGACTTCAATGCGGGTGGTGTGCAGATGATGGTCCGCGCCAAACCCCGCGATTCCTCTGACGACACTGGCGCCAGAAATACCGTGATAAAACAAAAAATTCAAAATCGCCGAATACAGAGACTGCCCGTGGTAGTGCTGGTCTTCACCCACGTAGATGCTCACCTTCTTTGCCGGTCCCTCTCTCAGCATTGTGTCCCCTAGACTTCAATTCCGCGCTGTGCGATAAGCAACTCGGCTGGTCTTCCGAGAACTCCCTCCTCCAACGTGAGCTCCGACCTTAGCGCGTTCCAGATAATCCTCTTATAGTGCGACGATTAATCAAGTCGTTTTGAAAGGCGATCCTCGTCGCGATTCTTGCGATTGGAAACTTGGACGCGCTGGGTGTTGGCTTCATGCGATTGCTCTTCCTGTGATAACGCCGACCCAAACCGCAACAAATCCGACGACGACACTGAACGCGATGTTCACGGCCGCAATGAGGACTTCACCGTCTCGAAACACGCTAAACGATTCATATTCAAACGACGAGAATGTGCTATATCCGCCGAGAAAACCAACTACGAGCAGGTATCTCCAACTCGGACTCAAGTGCGCCCGTTCAGACAGGACGGTCATAATAAATCCGATTAGGAACGAGGCCGTGATATTGATCACGAAGGTTCCGTAAGGAAACCGGGTGCCTAAGCGACCGCTTATCAGTCCCCCTGCCCAGAAACGCAACATGGAACCAATCGCTCCTCCGAAGGCCACAACCAGGTATTTGTTCATGGAGAAGGTGCTTTCTTTGCTCCTTTCGGACGGTCATACGGCTATCTTCTATTGCGGTCGAACTCTCATTTCAGGAACGGAATCTCCTGGAGGTTGCTCTCCTACGCCGCTTTCATCTGAGCGAATTCGTTTCAAGCTTTCCTCGATCTTTCCGATCTCATCCCCAGTAAATTGTCGCTCGCCCAACACTTGTTCTGCTTGTGCTCTGTAGCTTTCTGCGTAATCTTCAAACTTGCTCTTAAGCTGCCGCAGTACTGAATCTGTCCAATTTTTGACCAATTGCCAGTATGTTTCGTGCGCTGTATAAAACTCCGGGGGCAATCCACGAGAGATATGGGCTCTTACGGACCGCTCCACGGCTTTTTGTCCCAGAACTCGCGTCATCCGAGGGCGCGACACACTCAGAGTGAAAGAAGGTGATTCAAAAACCGGGGCACCACGGACGACTGACCGGAATTCGTCATCGGTCGGAGCGTCCGGAATTTCCAGATCCCCTGCACACTGCCGAAGATCGGCGGCGAGTTGAGTGGCGAGTGCCGTAATGTCTGACTGAAGTTTTCGCGCCCGTACCTGAACGAATTGCGTGAGGCTGTCTCGTACTAGCTGGCCTGAAACAACAACGCCGTAACTACCATTCGACCACGCGTGCAGGAACCGCTTTGCCGCATCGGCGCTAGCGGCTCGGACTCCCGCGCCAGATTCCTCGGCATAGCGGCGGTTAGCTGCCTCCATCTCTTCTATGGCTCCGGTGGTTCTTCGTAGCAGTCCTTCGGCTATGCGGGCTCGGTCTTTCAATTGTGTCGAGGAACGGCCATGCCGCTTGAGCCTGGCCTCAAGCGCCGCAGCGACCGAATCGCGCAGGGTTCCAATTTTCCTCCGGAGAGAACCCGCTCGTAGCTCCTGCGAACGCACGTACAAAGGACTGATGTCCTGGTTAAACCAGTCGTCCAGCATTCCGCGGCACGATGGAATGACACTCACAGGATGGACTGGAAGATTCAGCTTACACTCGGAAGCAATGTGCTCTTTGACATAACGAAGAATGCGCTCGCGGTCTTGTGGACTGAGAAGATCTGCTTTACTGAGTAGCACGTGGACCGGGATTGCCGCCTGCTGCAACGTCATAATGGTCTGGAGGTCGTCCGCAGTCAGCGTTGACCCAGCATCAATCAACATAACGCCGAGATCACATTTCGGCAGGTACGCCAATGTCTCCGTAGCACCGCTCGTCGCCAAAGAACCGAGTCCGGGCGTGTCTACGAACGAGACGCCGCCTTCCAGTCTCGGAGAAGGGAGTGTTAGCACCAAGCGCGCGACATGCTTTTGATTCCCTGGATTTTGCTCCTCGGTTGCAAATTCCGGTAGCTGAGCAATCTCCAGCGTCTTCGTCGGCGCTTCGGCGAACCAAACCTTCAGCGACGCTGTGTGGCCGTGAACGATCCGCGTGGGAACAGCGGTGATTGGCGTGACTCCAACCGGCAAAGCATCGGTTTCAAGAATGGCGTTGAGAAGAGATGATTTCCCTGAACTGACGCGGCCGAACAGCGCAATTTCGAAGCTCTTGTCTTCCGCACGATCGAGAATGGCTGTGATCGATGGCCGGAACTCAATCAAACCGTGTTGGCGGACGATTTCCTCGATCTTTTTGAGCAGTTGCAGGTCATTGCCGGTTCGCTCCAGCCTCTCCAGCCGAGCCGTCAGGTCCTCTCCTACCCCCACAGAAAGATAATGGTCAAAACGTGAAACTAAGGCGCTCAATTCCCCAACGATGCCGTTGAGCTCCCTGGCAACGCTTTCCGGAACCGCACCGTATCCGCGCATGTACTGGGGCTTCAACTCTTCGACGGCGATATCGATCGCGCCCAGATGGACGTGCAGAGCACGTGCGGCGGGAACGAAAGGCTTACTGCGGTCGATTCGCTGGCCGTCCAGCACCCGAACGAGTTGCGCTCTCACCCGAGCTATGTAGTCCTCGATCGTCCTTCGTTGAGCGGGAAGTATGTCATCTGAATATCGAGGGAAAGCCGCTTTGGATGTAGATGTGTTGAGAATTCCTTCTATTTCGCCAAGGATCTTGTCGATGTACTGGCACGTAACCCGAAGTCGGTTCGCCTGGAACGGGTTTAGAGTTTCATGCGCGTTTTGTTCGCCTGAGTTCATCGCATCGTACCGGCGCAGATCCACAGACTGGAGCGAAAGCACCGAGATCAAATTATCTTCGGAGGGTAAGTGCAGCGAGAGAACTTCAAAAGGCAGACAACTCCCTCGTACGCAACCCTCGTAGGAGTCATCTGCCCCTCTGGGGGGCGGTTTAGGGCGAACTCCAACGCCCAGAACAGCGTGATTATCATCTGTTTCGAATCTTTAAGTCAATCGGTCCCTACCGGCGTGATGTTCGGTTGGGCAACCACTAGATTCAACCCCTTCGGGAGAGTGCAACTGATCGTCGCTCGCGAGCTCCATGTGGGGTCGGCCGTGCCGCAAAGAGGATTACCGGAAATTCTGCGCGTACGTTTGAAGCCGGCGGCTGAAAGGTTCTTCACCTTCGATCCGATTTCTTGCAGACGCTTCACTTCGTGAAGCGTGACTGTCCGGTGGCGCTAACAGTGGCTGCTGTCGCGGACAGCTAGCTCCGCTAGAAAGTCGCTAGACCCGTCGTTCACGAGTTAACCCTACTGGTTGTTCGTAGTCGGCGTGCTTCCCTGCGGTTCACCCTGCGAATTTTGAAAGATCTGATTATTCTGATCCGGACCGTACTGCTGCTCGCTCTGGCGCTCCGCGCTGCCGCCATTCGGCGGCTGCGAACCCATCACATGACTGCGCCGCTGCGCTCGCCAGCTCCCACCTCGGGACCGTGCACCGCCTTGCCACGCGTCCTGCCGGCGCTCTCGCAGGAATTGGCGGATCTTCTGCTGCTGGGCAGGCGGAATTTCTTGTTTCAGTGTCAGATAAAAATTTACAGCGGCCTGTTGCAACTGCACCCTCGCAGCGCTCACCTGTTGCAATTGATTGTCCACCGCCGCGCGATCGGGATTTGGCTTCGTTAGCGAATTCCGCAGGTCGACTTGCTGAATCTGGAGACTGGCACGATCGCGGATCATGGTCTTCGCAAAGCCAGTTAATTGTTGTTCAAACTTCGCCGCTTGCTCATCGCTGATTCCCAACTGCTGGCGAATTTGCGGATCGTTCAGCGCTCGTTCGGCCCTTCCGAGCCGTCTGCCGAGCCCGGCGCCGCCCACTCCCATGTCGCTAATTCCGAACTCGGCGCCCCTATGGCCACGATCGCCGCCGGCTCTCCACTCCGCCCAACCGCTTCCCTGTCCGTGATTCACCCAAACGTGCATTCCGGGCCGACGCGGCGGCGGGCCTCCTGGTGTTCCCTGCCCTGGTCCTGCTTGATCGCCCTGGGCGGCGGGCGGCGGTGGCGGGTTATTCGTCGGTCCCTGCTGCGCGAACGCCAGCGTGCAGCCCAGCGCTCCGGCCAACAAAAGAGCCAAAAATCCCACTGCGGTTTTTGCCTGAAATCGCATATAAGTCTCTCCGTATTTTGTTTCGGCCATCCTTATATTGGATTCAGCACAACGGGCCGAAAGTTCCGGAGATTTAAATGCAGCAGGATTACAGAATTAAATATTGCATGCGGGTCCCGCACTACTAGGACCCGCGACGGCTTTTGGGGGCAGGAACAGAGGCGATACAGGCAATCTTAGGCAGTAGCTAGCTGAGCCTTCGCAATCAACCACTCGCCGGAAGTCTTCATGTATTCGACCTGCAGCACGCGCCGCTCCGTCCGCCGCACGAACCCGCCGCCTTGCGCATGCGCCATCTGCGCGAGAGTGCAGTCCTGAGCGATCGGCGTTTCTATTTCGACTGCGCAGTGAAACCGCCCGGCAGCACTTTTGCCGTCGGGCGCAATCTGAACCGCATCAGGTTCGCCTGAGTGATCCGCGGCAAGGCCGCGCACACGTTCCTGAAGGGCGGTGCTTTCGGCAGCCGTAAGCATGGGCATCACTGTGCCCAATGCTACTGTGTTGACATTGTTAATCGCCCGCAGCCAGCGCTGATGCAGTTCGCGGATAGCAGCTCCGTCCTCGAGCCTAGCGAGCCGCGCTTTCAGTCCATCATCGACCAGTACCGCACCAGGTGCAGCAGCGGCGGCCAGCGGAACTGCGAGTATCGCCCCGCGTTTCAAGAATGAGCGCCGCGAGGAAGTTTTATCGTTGCTGCTTCGATCCGTACTCATGCCACCCCTCCATTCGACTTCACCTGATAGAAACGTTTCAGGTCGAGTTGGCCGGCCAACCGCTCGTGTGCGCCCAACGCGTTCATGTTCAGGCCGTGTTCTCCGCAGTTATAACCGATGCCCACGTCGCGCATGGTGTGCAAGTTGACCAGGATGGTGCCGAGCGTTCCGTTGCAGGCCTCTTCCAGCCAATACATGAAATACAGCCCGTCGCGGATCTTCACGTAGTTGGCAGGCCCGCTCCACTCCAAACCCCCGGCATCCGTGCCAGTAAAGATGATCCACGAAAGTGAATACGGCGTGGAATAGAGGTGCATGGACGTCAGCCCCGGCGCGTAGTTCTGGCTCACGGCGCGACCGACCATCTCATCCGTCAACTTGTGCCGGCGATATTTCGGCGGAATCAGCCCGTTCATCTCGATCACGCCGAAATGAATCTTCACTCCAGCCTCGTTCGCGAAGTACGGCGTGTTCAGAAAGCCGTTGAAACAAGTCACCAACGCTTCGTCGAAATCCGCCACGATCATGTGTCCGTCATGATTCGGCTCGCCTTCCAGCAGGTGGCCAAACAGGAACACACCCGGCGACGACTCGAACGCCTGATATCGCGCCTTGGTCCAGCTCCCGCCTTCCTTCCGCCAATGCAGGTTCTCCGCGTCGTCGATGCGGTACTGCATCGCTGGAGCTGTATCGTAGCGAAGCGTGAACGATTTGCCGGCCAGCGCAGCGCTGCTTGGGCCAAGGTTACCAGCCATCGATGCGGCCGGCGCATTGGCGCCAGGCGAGATGCCACGCGGCGCAAAGGCCGACGTATTTTTGGCGCAAACAGCGTCCACTTGTGCCTTGGTCATTTTTGGCATCGTTTCAAGGGGCCGGTAGACTCGCCGTGCCCCCTTTGCCGCCGGGTGGCCCGGAGTCGCTGCTGTAACTGGCCCTCCGCTCTCGTCGCCAAACTTTTCGAACTGCGCCAACTGCCCGAGCCATTCGCCCTTGCCGAGGAACACGTAGTATTCCAGCGCGTCGTTTGCATCGAAGCCAAGGCGCACTCCCACCTGTTCAATGCGATTCAGGTCCATCACGTACCCGGTGAAAGTGCCCGAGAACTCACATTCCGTCCGCGTGTAGATGTAATGGTTCTCGTCGATTTTGATGTAGTCCGAAGGCGCGCAAAAACCCAGTTCGCCGCCCAGCCGCGATAGCTCCACGAAATTCGAGTACGCTTCTGACGGAAACAGCTCCAGCGTCTCCGCGCCGGCATCCTGTTTCCAGTAGAATCCTTTGCCTTCCACGCGGTTCGTCGGCACGTGCCGGGATTTCGGCGGCTCCTGGCCTGGCTGATCCACGTAGCCGTAATAAATCTCGCGCTGCACTTCGCGATTGTCCTTGTAGCCGCTGAACCACAACTCGAATACTGTCGCCACATTCGTATTGCGATCGATCACCACGGCGTAGCCACGCTGCGTCCCGGGAATCATGTGCGAAAAGAACGCGATGCTATCCAAGGTCAGCGCGCCGTACCCAACGTCCACCGCGCTGCCACCACTCTCCGCCAGCGAAAGCCTGTTGTTCCCGCTGAATGTATACGCCAGCGTCGGCCCACCATTGTCGGTGACGATCTTGACCGATTTGCCGGCGAATGCATCCGAGAGCCGGGAGGCGCTCGTCGGTCCGCTCACATCTTTCAACTTGTCCGCGATCTGCTCTTTCGTAAGCTTGGTGTAAGCGATGCGGTGCATCTGCTCTTTTGGATACGGCGTTCCCGGCATAAATCCCCCCGTCTGACAATTGCGGCCACCCTCCGCATCGCGCAAATGCCAGGCTTCGTCGCCTAATCACTGCGCGGTCGCTGATGCTATATCCGAACGCGATTCTTTTCAACCGCTGAACGGCATAACGCATTACCTTCTTCAAATATATCCAGTGGAGCCGGCGTCCGCAAAACCGCTTGACATCCCCAATATGACACCATAGAGTTACGCATTATGCGTAGCCGAATAGTTACATATCATCCGGAGCCAGTCTTTAGCGCCCTTGCCGACCCCACCCGCCGCGCAGTCCTCGATCTCCTGCGCGCTGGACCGCTTCCCGCAGGCGCCATCGCGCGGCAATTCCCCGTCTCCCGACCGGCCATTTCCAAGCACTTGCGGCTGCTCCGGCGCACGCGCCTCGTTCAAGAAAACCGCGAAGGACGCTTGCGCCTGTATCGCCTCAACCCCGAGCCGCTCAAGGCTGTGGATTCCTGGATCGAACACTATCGCGCTTTCTGGCAAACGTCGCTAAACAGCCTGAAAGCTTTCGTGGAATCCGAAAAGGCGCCGGGATTCTCGTCCCCTGGATCGAGAAAACGCAAGAAACGCTAGTTCTCTGGAGAGTGCCCGATGGCCACGTCAGAAATTACGCCCGACCAAGACGCAGTGGTCGCTGAAATCGAAATAGCTGCGCCGCCCGAGCGAGTCTTCCAAGCGCTCATCGACCCGGCGCAAGTGGTGAAATGGTGGGGACAACAAGGCGTTTATCGCTGCACGAAATTCGAAGCCGACCTGCGCGTCGGCGGCAAATGGCGTAGCACTGGAATTGACGGCCGAGGTCGCGATTTCGAAATCCTGGGCACCTATCTCGAGGTCGCTCCTCCGCTCTTGCTCGCCACCACCTGGGTCGCCACTTGGACTGGCGACGTCCAAACGACCGTTCGCTGGGAACTCCAGCCAGTCGCCAAAGGCACTCTTGTGCGCATCCGCCATAGCGGCTTGGCCGCGCATCCGCAGCTCGCGCAAAGCTATCGCGGCTGGCCGCGCATGCTCGGATGGATCCAGTCTCTAGTAGACCGAGGCGAAACGGTAGACGACCGCGCCCCGGCGACGTGGAGTTAGGCTCCGCTCTGTATTTCGGATGCCCGTTCCTAGCACCGCGCAAAGGCAGATGATTGCGCCGGCTGGGTTGGTTCACTCCCGCACACTAGAGGTCCCACTCCAAGTTACCCTTAAGCACTTTCGCGCTTGTACTATCGCCTGGCTGCAATACGCGATGCTACTCTGGGACAACCCCACCGGAGGGGTGTGTGACCGATCCCTTGCTATCGGACGAGACTAGCCCGCAAAAGCGGCGAAGCACGCGCATTGTACAGGCCGTGCCGATCATCGTTACGGGTGTGGACGCGCTCGGTCAGCCCTTCAAGGAACGCACCACCACGGTGATGGTCAACTGCCACGGCTGCAAGTACCAGTCGAAACATTACGTCCCCAAAAATTCGACCGTAGCGTTGGAGATTCCGCGCGCCCAACAGGGCTTGCCCCCACGCGCCATTCAGGGACGCGTCGTGTGGGTGCAACGCCCGCGAACCGTTCGAGAGCTTTTCCAGATCGGCCTCGAATTTGAGGTCTCCGGAAATATCTGGGGCATTGCCTTCCCTCCTGAAGATTGGTTCCCCTATCCGGATGAAGCGCAGTCCACGGAATCCCAAGAAGAGATCGAGGTTCCCCCAGCGGAGCCGCCCACGGCTCATTCCGCGTCTTCCGAATCTCGCGGGGAAGGTTCGATAGCCGCGCCGCGTCCGGCGCCTCCGGCGACTGAAAATCGCGGCGAAGCTGTGGGCGCAGCTGTAGATTCGAGGATTCACGTCGTTCCGAATCCCTCGCAGTCACCCGAATCACAGGAAGCCGCCGCCAAGCAAGTCGCGCAGATCGTCGCCGAAGCCAAAGACAATCTAGACAAGTCCGTCCGCAAGACGGCACACGCCGCCATCAACGAGGAAATGACCGTTGTGCGCCAGCAGCTCGATTCGCAACTGCACGAAGCCGTCGAGCACGCCATCAAGGTTTCCATGGAGCGCGTTTCGGAATCCGCCGTGAAGCGCGTCGTCCAGCAAGCCGCCGAACGCACCTCGGCCCTGGTAGACCAGGCACGAAAAGCCGGAGAAATTTCTACCGAGTCGCTCGACGCCAAGGTTCGTCAGGCCGTTCAGCAGGCCGTCACGAATGCTGCCGAGCGAGCATCGCAGCAGGCAGCCCAGCAGGCTGTCGCGCTGAATCTGAAACAGACAGTCGATGCCGCAGTCGAGCGCATTATTGCCGAGCGCGAAGCCAATTCCCCATCACTGCGGATCCTTTCTTCTCCCGAAGCTTCGCAGCAGCACCTCGATCAGTGGAAGACAAATTTGGAGGACACGGCGCAGAACGTCCGCCAGCGGACCTCCGAGCAACTGCAGGCCGACTCCTCGGCGGCCGCCCAGCGATTGCACGAGACCTTCGAAGCAGCCGCATCCAGCGCTTCCGAAATGCTCGGTCAAAAGCTCGACGAAGCGGCGCAATCCGCCGCAGCTAAAGCGGAACAAGCGATCAACGAACGCGCCACCGGGATGCATCAATCGATCGACGATGCCATTGCCAGCGCGCAGTCCAGAATCCAGTCGCTGGGCTCGGATATCGAACAGGAGCGCGCCCGCGCGGAAGCGGCCAAAGCGCAGTTGCGGGAAGCGGCGGATGCGGCCGTCACGCAGACGCGCCAAAAGCTAGAGGGAATTCTCGCGTCGCAGCAAGAAGAAGTAGCCCGCGGCGCGGATCAGGCCGTCGCGGAGCGTGTCCAGCAGATGAAGCCGCTATTGCGCGATTCCGCGCAGAGCGTTATGTCCGAATTTTCGGCCGAACTCGACCGCACCCTTTCCACCAAGCGCGGCGAAGCACAGCAAACAGCCGCCGAGCTGGCCGCCGCAGGCGAACACGCCGAGCAGTTGCAAAACGCGCTTCGCGAGCAGCTCAAGCATGCCGCCGAACAAGCCGCGAGAATTGAGAGCGCTGTCCGGGAGCAAGGGGCGCGCGCAGCCGAGCAAACGGCTCAGATTGAAAACACGGTTCGAGAAAAAGTCCAGGAAGCTTCCCAGCAGGCCATGGAGGAGTCGCTCGATCGTTTGCGCCAGGAAACGCAAAAATATCCCGCTGAAATCGAGCAGGCTTCGCGAGCCCTCGTCTCGAAGTTCGAAGAGGATCTGGAACAAAAGAGTACCGAAGCTCAGCACGCCACATTTGAAGCTCTACTAAAAGCCTCCGACTGGTATCAGAAGAAGGCGCATACCACGATGCAATCGTCGCTTGAAAAATCGGTGGATCAAGCGACTACCGAATTGCGCCACCGTGCCGCGGAGGTTTCCAGTCTGGTTGCATCCGAACTGGACCACTACGGGCGCACCTATGTGGACCACAGCCGCGCACAAATCGAGGAAGCCGCCAAGGAAGTCTCCGAGCGCGAGCGTGCCAAGCTGGGCGAAAAAGCAGAAATGGCCGGTGCCAGCTTCACCGACCGCGTCCAGCGCGTCACAGCCGAATCGCTAAGGAAATTCGAGGAAGCATCGCGCCAAGCGCTCGAAAAAACCCGCTCAGATATCGAGTTCAATCGCGAAGGCTCGATCGAGCAGTTCCAAAAAAGTCTGGACGACATGATGGTCAAAGGCGTGGAACAGGCGCAGACTTACCTGCAATCGCAGCTTGTGCCGCTGCTCGAAGAATGGGAAAAGCGCCGACACGAGCAGCAAGCCGCCTGGATGAAACATGTGGAGAAGTCCTCAAACGAATCGATCGAGCAGTACAAATCGCGTCTTGAAAACGCGTCCAATTCCTGGCTGCTCGCTTCGGCCACCACGCTCGGCCAGCATTCGCAAGCCGTGCTAGACACGCTCGCCAAATCCGCCGAAAAGCGCATACGCGACACTTGCGCGGAAGTGCTCGCCGGAATGGGCGATACGATCAAAGAACGTCTTATAGGAATCTCCGGCCAATTTCAGGAAGACGACGAGGACGCTCCTCCGCGCACCAAAAAATGATCGTGCCGGGCGGCCGTTCGGCTGCTCGCCGACGCTCTTCGCAAACCTTCGTTCCTTTTCTCGCTGCCGCTATAATGGATCCATGGCCAATCAAGCTTATCTCAGTGTCTGGTGCCGCGATTTTCCCGAGGATCAAATCCTCAACCGGCTCGACATGTTTCTTGCAACGATTCCCTTCTCCGTCAGCCGTCCCGGAATCGACCGCATCACCGTGCGCGCGATCGACTCGTCCGAATCTCCCATCGTTGAACAAGACGCTCGCGCCCTTCCGCTGGAAATTGCGGGAGCCATGGAGATGATCGCCAGCTACGTCCACAGCGACTGCGCGTACGAGTTTCACTGCTACTGGGATTTGGCGGTTTTCGACGCGGACACGGCGAAGTTCAAGATGGAGCCGCAGCCGGTCGAGGTCCTGTGCCACGGCGAAGATTACGACAACGGATTCTGGCGCGAGAACGGTCACTTCCAAATCTGCCTCGGATTCGAGCACCTTTTCACCGGCCATGCTGGATTGCTCGGCTCAACTCGCCGGGCAGACGCGCCCGCTGCAAGCCTCGAAGAAGCACGTTTCCTAGAAGTGATGGCATGGCCGGAAAATATCGAGCGATACCAGGAAAAGACGCGAGAAAACATTCGTAAACTTCTCGATTGGGCTCAGCGCACAGCGACCGCAGTTCCGCTCGAGCGCATTCGCCTTTGGTCCGAGGGCGAAGAGGACTTCGAGGCGAGGATGGAAGAAATTCTCGCGATTAGCTGAAAATTCCGGCCCATTTGGCCGGTGTCGTATCGCTATGCTGGAATTTTCTTCCCTTCAGTACCTTCCCTGGAAAGAGACCCAGCGTTAGAATCGAGGCAGCACCGGCGGAGCGGACCCGCTGGGGACAAACCACAGATTCGGAACCACGGCAGCAGCGTGCCCATGAACGAAATCAAAATCATAGATTCCGCGTCTAATAGTCGCCAATGAGCGCTATCGCGCAACCCGTGTCCGGTGCTTCCGCCAAGCCTGCGCGTAAGCCCTCAGGCTGGCAGGAACTGAAGGCGCTGATTCCCTACGTCCTGCGCTACAAGAAATTCGTAGCAATCGGCCTGTTCACATTGACGGTTATGGGCGTGGTGGGCGCGCTGCCACAGCTGATCATCGGCGCGATCATGGACTGCCTGCGGGGCTCGAACGTGCCACTTTCGACGCTGAGCGGCACGGCCCGCTCGCTGCTCCACCCTCTCTTCGCCTTCTACTCTCCGCACAGCAGTCGCGCGCTGGGCTTGTATTGCGCGATTCTGGTCGGCGCGATGATCGTGAAAGGATTTTTCTCCTACTGGACACGTTGGATTTTGATCGGGATGTCGCGCGACATCGAATACGACCTGCGCAACGACGTGCTGGCGCGGTTGGTGGCGCTCGATCCGGAATTTTACGCGCGTAATCGTACCGGCGATCTAATGTCGCGCGCCACCAATGACTTGAACGCGGTGCGCATGGTGCTGGGTCCGGGAATCATGTATACGGCGGTGACGTTTGCGACCATGGTGCTGGCCATCTTTTTCATGTTCAAGCTATCGCCCGAACTAACGCTTTGGGTGCTGATTCCGGTTCCGTTCGTGGCGCTCGCGGTGCGATATTTTGGCCAGATCATTCACCGCCTTTCCGAAAAGATTCAAGCCGCTCTCGGCGTGCTGTCTACCCGCGCGCAGGAAAACCTGACCGGCATCCGTGTGATACGCGCCTACGCGCAAGAAAAAGCCGAGATCGATGTATTCGACGACGCCAACCGCGAGTACGTTGGGCAAAATATCAAACTGATCAGCAGCTGGAGCCTCTTTTTCCCGGCACTTTCGGTGCTGATTGGCTCGACGGTGGTAATCCTGCTGGCGTTGGGCGGGAAAAGGGCCATCGACGGCCGGCTGACGCTGGGCACGTTTTCGGCGTTCTATACGTTTTTAATTCAACTGACATTTCCGATGATCGCCATCGGCTACGTGACGAACATTTTTCAGCGCGGCGCGGCATCGATGGAACGCTTGAACTACATCTTGAATGCGCGGCCGAAAATTCAGGATAGCTCCACCGCGCACGTTGCCGCATCCGTGCCTCCGGCGGCTTCCAACGGCCAAGCGGTCGCGCGCGACGACCATGAAGCGGTCACAGCCGCTGCGACGAGTTCGATTCGCGGCGAAGTTGAATTTCGGCATCTTTCGTTCGCATATCCGAGCGGTGCCATCGGCGCTGGTAACGTGGCGGTGCTGCACGATATCAATCTCCATGTGCCGGCGGGGGCGACGGTGGCGATTATCGGTCCAACCGGCAGCGGCAAGTCCACACTCGCGTCGCTGATTGGACGTTTGTGGGAAGCGCCGCAGGGCACTTTGCTGATCGACGGAAAGCCGATAGACCAATACCCGCTGACGGAATTGCGGCGCGCGATCGGTTACGTGCCTCAGGATACGTTTTTGTTCAGCGACACCATTCGAGGAAACATTGCCTTCGGCGTTTCCAAAGCCGCTGAGGAGCACGTCTACGAAGCGGCGGAAATCGCGGGAATTTCGGGGGAAATTCTAAGCTTTCCGCACGGATTTGACACCATCGTCGGCGAACGCGGCATCACCCTTTCAGGTGGCCAAAAGCAGCGGACATCGATCGCGCGCGCCATTCTGCGCCAGCCGCGCATTTTGATCCTCGATGACGCACTGTCGAGCGTAGACACCGAAACGGAAGAGCGAATCCTGCGCCAATTGCGCAGCGTGATGAGCCAGCGCACCACCATCCTGATTTCGCACCGCATCTCGACGGTGAGGACAGCCGAACAGATCATCGTGATGCGCGAAGGGCGGATCATAGAGCGCGGCACTCACGATGAACTGCTGGAGCTGGACGGCTATTACGCCGATCTTCACCAAAAGCAGATGCTGGAAGAGGAACTCGAACGCGAATGAGCGATTTTCGCGAAGAAGAGAAGCTTGGAAAAGTTTACGACACGCGTTTGACGACACGGTTGCTGGCGTATTTGCGTCCGTACCGATGGCTGGTGGCGTTGGCGGTTAGCATAACGATCGGCGTGGCAGCGATGGAGCTGATCGGTCCGTATCTCTTCAAGGTGGCCATCGACACCTACATCGACCCCGGCTTCTCGCACAAGATCGTTCGAAGCGTGGCGCTGAAAGGCCTGCTCTTCGTTGCGTGGGCCTACCTCGGCACGCTGCTGGCCAGCTTTGGGTTGCAATACGCGCAGGTTCGCATCATGCAAGTGGTGGGGCAGCGGACCATGTATGACCTGCGCAAAGAAATCTTCGAGCGCCTGCAGCGGCTGCCAATGAGCTTTTTCGATCGCAGCCCGATTGGGCGCTTGGTGACGCGCGCGACGACGGACGTGGACGCACTGAACGATCTTTTCGCCTCCGGTGTGGTGGCGATGCTAAACGACTTCGTGATGCTGTTCGGCATGGCGGTTTGGTTGCTGATCCTGAACTGGCGGCTGGCGCTGGCGACTCTCTCGCCGCTTCCGTTCATGGTGGTTTTGACTTACATATTCCGCAATCAGGTGCGCGATGCAAACCGGCGGATACGGACGGGCGTGGCGCGTATCAATGCTTTCCTGCAAGAACACATTAGCGGCATGGCTCTGGTGCAGCTCTTTAACCGCGAGAAAAGGTCGCGCGAGCAGTTCGTCGAATTGAACCGGCATTATCTGCACTCCTACAAAGATGCGATCCAAGCGTATGCATACTTTATGCCGGGAGTAGAGTTTCTGAGCATGGCTGGCGTCGCGCTGCTTTATTGGGTTGGCGGAGTACGGGTGATCGGCGGCACGATTGATATCGGCATCCTGTTTGCATTCATGATTTACGCGCAGCGCTTCTATAGGCCGATTCAAGATCTGAGCGATAAATTCAACATTCTGCAAACGGCGATGGCCGCTTCGGAGCGCATCTTTTCGCTGCTGGACGAACCGTTGACGATCACCTCACCCGCGCGCGTGCATGAATTGCCCGCTCCGCGCGGTGAGATCGAGTTCCGCAGCGTATGGTTCGCGTATCATGGCGGCGCGAATCCGAAGGACGATGAATGGGTGCTGCGCGATGTGTCGTTCCGCGTAGAGCCGGGGCAGACGCTGGCGATCGTGGGCCACACAGGCGCAGGCAAGACCACGATCATCCAATTGCTTCTGCGATTTTATGACATCCAGCGCGGACAAATCCTGCTCGATGGCGTGGACATCCGCGAAATAGACTTGCAGGACCTGCGGCGGCTTTTCGGAATCGTGCTGCAAGATCCGTTCCTTTTCACCGGCACGCTGGAATCGAACGTTAAGCTCGGAACGCCGAATATCGACCGCGCGGCTTGCGAGCGCGCCTTGCGGGAAGTCGGGTTGGGAGCATTCATTGATTCGGCTGCAAAGGGCATCGAAAGCCCGGTTAACGAGCGCGGCGGCGGGCTTTCCGTCGGCCAGCGGCAATTGGTGAGTTTTGCGCGCGCGCTGGCGCATAATCCGCAATTCCTGATTCTCGACGAAGCCACTTCGAGCGTCGATACCAAGACGGAAATTCTGATCCGCGAAGCGCTCGACCGTTTGCTCACCGGGCGAACGGCCGTGGTGATCGCGCACCGGCTGAGTACCATTCAGCACGCGCACCGCATTCTGGTGTTCCACAAAGGGCGGCTACGCGAACAGGGCTCGCATCAGGAGCTCTTGGCGATGCGGGGCATTTACCACCGCCTCTATCAACTGCAGTACAAGGAACAGGAGTTGGAGCTTTCTATTCCCGGTCCCGCAACAAGCGGATTCATGCAGTCTATGCCCGCCGATGATTGAACGGCATTCGCAACTGTATCCGCGCAAGACATGCCTCGTTAATTTCGCATCTATTTTTTTGCTCATTGACATCCCGTCCGCCGCATGAGCGCGCCCACGATTCTAATTTCCGCCGGCGAGGCGTCGAGCGATATGTACGCGGCGCGGCTAGCGAAAGCGATTCGAGAGCGCACCGGCGCGCGGCTATTCGGCATGGGCGGGCCGCGGATGGCGGAAGCAGGCGTGGAACTGGTTGCCGATTATCACGAAGTAGCGGTGGTCGGCATCACGGAAGTGCTGCACAAGATTCCGGCCGTGGTACGCGTGCAGAACCGGCTGGCGCAGGAGGCGATGCGGCGCAATACCTCGCTGGCAATTCTCGTCGATTCGCCCGGGACGCACCTAGGCGTGGCGCGGCGGTTGAAGAACCGCGGGATACCAGTGGGCTATTTCATAGGTCCTCAGGTTTGGGCGTGGCGGCCCGGACGCGTGCGCGTGGTGAAGCGACTGGTGAAGCGCATGGTGGTGATTTTCCCGTTTGAGGAGAAGATTTATCGTGATGCGGGGGTTCCTGTGAGTTGCGTCGGCCACCCCCTAGCCGACGTAGTGCACGCGTCGATGACGCGCGCCGAATTTGCCGCGCGAAACAATCTGGATGCGGGCCGGCCGATCATCGCGCTGTTGCCGGGCAGCCGCCGCAAAGAAATTGCGCAGCATTACCGGACGGTGCTCGACGCATGCGCAAGGATCGCTCGCGAGCATACGCAGCGAGGTGCAATTCAGTTCGTTCATGCGGCCGCGCCGGGAATCGATCTGCAGCCCTTTGCAGAGTATGAACGGTTCCTAGGCATTGATATCCGGCATATCGATGGCGCGGTGTACGACGTGCTGGCGTCCGCCGATTGCGCGATCGTGGCGAGCGGAACGGCCACGGTAGAAGCGGCGCTGCTGGAAACGCCGATGGTGGTGATCTATCGGGTGGCGCCACTGACGGCGGCAATCCTGCGGCACATGGTGCGGACGCCCGATTTCGGCATGGTTAACCTCATCGCTGGTCGGCGCGTGGCGCCGGAACTGATCCAGGATGACTTCACTCCGGCAAAGGTGGCAGCAGAAGTTGGGCGGCTTTTGGACTCGCCAGAGGCGCGTACGGAAATGAAGGCCGCGTTGGCGGAAGCCCGCGAAAAGCTGGGCGCCGGGGGCGCGATCGAGCGCGCTGCGGACATCTTCTGCGAAATGCTCTGAACCGCACGCGCGGGCAACTGCAAGAGCTTATCTGGTATCTTAGAAGCCTGAGGTATTTTGCCTTGTCGCGAGGGGCATCAATGGTCAACCGCATCGGGCAGCAATTCTGGCGGCCGGCCGGAGTCCTCTTGATTCTGCTTTTTGCCGCGCGGATTTTGCCTGCCCAGGCGCCGCGCGCGTTTCCGTTTCGCGCCACCAATTACAACGTCGAAGTAATGGTAATGCCCGACCAGAAAACGATTTCGGCGCAGGCGACGGTCGACTTTGTGGCCCAGCAAGTAGCCAGAACGGTGCTGGTGGAGCTTCACCCCGATCTCCGTGTGACGTCGGTAAAGACATCTTCCGGGCAAACGCTATCGTTCGATCGCGACGGCCAATCGCCATTGCTGCTGAGCGTGGAGCTGCCGAGTATGGCGACGCCGGGTGACAAAGTTTCCCTAACGTTTGAATACAGCGGCTCGGTATCGAGCGAAGACGATAGCCCTACCAAAGGCGTGCGTTTCGCGTCCGTCGATAAAGATTCCGCTTACCTGCTGCTTCCGGCACGCTGGTTTCCGCTGACGAATTACCCCTCGAATCGCTACACCGGCACTTTCAACATCATTGTGCCAAGCAATTTAGCCGTGGCGGGTACGGGAAAAGCGGACGCGCCGCAGATGCGTCCCGGTATCGGCGGTGCGCCAGAGCAGGCGTCGTACGTGTTTCACTGCGATCGGCCGTCGCCAGCAGGCTCGTTTGTGGCGGGAAAGTTGCAGCTTTCGCCGGCGAACGCGCAGGGCTATCAATTTTCCATATATACGCCGCCGACGCAGGCGTCCACCGCGAATGATTACGGCAACACGTTGGCGATGGTGATGAGCGATCTTTCGGACGAGTTTGGCCCGCTTTCAGCCAAGGGCGCACCGAGCCTGACAGTGGCGCAAATGCCCGATGGTTCGCTGGACGGATATTCCGCGCCCGGGCTGCTGCTGATTAGCGCGCGGCAATGGAGCATGAAGCCGAATGGCGATCTGCTGGCGCAGCTGGCCGCAGGTCAGTGGTGGGGCGATAGCGTGCTGCCTGCAACGTCGAATGACGTTTGGCTCACCGACGGCCTCTCCCGCTACGCGGCGGCCATCTACGCCGAGCAAGCGGACGGCATCTCCGGACTGCATCGCGAGCTAAGCGATTTTGCCGTCGGCGCGCTGATGTACGACGACGCCGGGCCGATCGGTCAGGCGCAGCATCTGGGCCCGTACTCTGACCAATACATTTCCGTGGTGGAAAACAAAGGCGCGATGGTGTTTCACATGTTGCGGGCGGAATTGGGCGACGACGCCTTCACTTCCCTGTTGCACGAATTTTATTCGCAGCATGCGGGTAAAACGGCGTCGATCGATGAATTCGAGCAGCTGGCTTCTCAAAAGCTTCCTGCACCCAAGCCAAACCAACCGGCCATGAACCTGATCGCATTTTTCTCCCAGTGGCTGAACTCCACCGGGATACCTGAGTTCAACCTGCAATACATCGTCTATCGCACGCCGAAGGGATTCAAGGTGGTGGGCAAGATCCATCAGCCGCTCGATACGTTCCGGATGCCGGTGGACGTGCGCGTGCAGACGGAAGGCAATCCGGTGGACAAGACGATCCTGGTCGATGGAACATCCACTGAGTTCGAAGTCGATACGTTCGGGCGGCCGGTTCCCGACGGCATCAGCATCGACCCGAACGACAGCCTGCTGAAGTCCAGCCCGCAGCTCCGCGTGCGAGCCACGGTGGCCCGCGGAGAATCGTACGCCGCCGTCGGCAAGTATTACGAAGCGGTGCAGGAATACCAGCAGGCGCTGGAGATCAAGCCGGATTACTCGCTGGCGCATTTCCGCCAGGGCGAGGCCATGTTCTACCAGAAAAATTACCAGGCCGCGGCCAACGCGTTTCGCTCGGCGCTGGGCGGCGATCTGGATCCCAAATGGACGGCGGTCTGGAGCCACATTTACATCGGCAAGATTTACGACCTGCTCGGCCAGCGCGAACGCGCTGTGAATGAGTACAGCCTGGCGGAACATACGCACGACGACACGGCAGGCGCGCAAGCGGAAGCCGCCATGTATATGAAGGCGCCGTATCGAGGAGACAACGTGGCGCCGCCAACTTCCACCGGAACGGCATCCGTGCCAGCAGCGGCCCCTGCGACCACGGGCGGCAATTCCTCACAAGGAAACGAGCCGGTTTTGAAGCGCCGCTCCGACGATAATTAGCGCCATCGCAAAAAAGGCTGCTAAGCAGCCGCTAGACGAAGGAGTGAAATTACTTCTCGCGGGACGGCCGGTCCGTGGATACGCGTTTCGAGTGCATCTCCGCAAAAACTTCCTTGAAAACTGAAAGCGCGTCGTTGTCGAAGAGTACGAAATAAATCTTCTCTACCGTGGTTTCGCCCTCCAGGTGGCGAAGGGCCTCGCGCAACATGATTGCCGCGCACTCACGCAGAGGAAAGCCGGCAATGCCGGTTCCTACGGCGGGAAACGCCACCGTCTTGAGAAGGTTCTGCGCGGCGATGCGCAGACTATGGGCCGTGGAGCTACGCAGAGTGAGTGCCGATGTGCGTCCGCCGAGTTCCATGCTGGCTGCATGAATCACGTGGCGCGCTTTTAGCTTTCCACCCGAGGTGATCGCCGCCCCGCCCAGCGGAATGGTGCCAATCTCGTCGCCTTCCGCCTGAATCTGCGGGCCGCCTTTGCGCCGGATCGCTCCCGCCACGCCTCCGCCAAGCTGTAAATCGTTGTTGGCGGCATTGATGATCGCGTCGACGTCCATGTCCGTCAGATCACCTCGCAGAATCTCGATTCGGTCGAACGCGGTCATGGGGTCTGAGTTCTTGGCGCGAGCGTGATCGAAGTCACCGGCTCCCGTATGATGCGAGGCTCGAAACCAATATCCCGGGCAAAATTCGTGCAGATTCCTATGGTGCGATCGCTGGTGTTCGGCGCGCGGAGGATTCGAAGCGATTGATCGACGGGCGGAAGATCGGGAAATTGGAGACCGGCGCAACGTTCGGGGCAGTTCGTCATTTCTGCAAGGTCGGCGATGGACACCGAAAGTGCGGTGCTGGCAAGAATCGCCTCCGGCTTCGCGAATTTGTCAAAGATGGTGAAGATTTCGAGTTGCGATTCCGCGTCTTCAGGGGCCGCTTCGATCAACAGATCGGCTCCCCGCGAGACTTCGCTCATCGATTGCGTGGTGGATAAATTGGCGGCAAGCTTCTGGTTGCCGGGACGAACGCCTTTTCCACGTGCGACCTCTGCCGCTAGAGCGGTTGTGATTTGCCCTTCAGCCTCAGTTAAGCGCGAGGATGATATGTCCGCTAGGATCACGCAATACCCGCCGAGCAGTGCGCAAACGGCGATTTGCCTGCCCTTCGCGCCAGCTCCGATGATGCCAACAATGCGAACGTCTTCGTCAATCATTTGGCGCGCCGCTTACAAATTCTTGATGGCCTCCTCGTCGAAACCCAGCACGATGTGCTTGCCCGCAACGATCACAGGCCTCCGAATCAAGTTGGGGCGCTCGGCCATCATGCGAATGGCTTCCTTGCGAGCCAGAGGCCTAGTCTTCATCTTCTTGCGACGGAAAAGCTCGTTCCGCGTGTTCAAGAAATCCTTGTAATCGCGATCGCCGATCAGCTGTTCAAGCTCAGCGGCGCTTAGGGGCTCTTTACCTAAATCGCGGAACTTGAGTTGCAGCCCTCTTCGCTCGACGGACCGTCGCGCTTTTCGGCAAGTCGTTCACGCAGGCTTGTGCAGGAACAAGACCGCTTTGCCTTCGGAACCACCTGGCCGCGGCGCACTGCTTTTCCGTATCGCCATTTCCGCCTCCTCGCGCTTTCACGGTCAATATCGAGGTACTTTCATATCCACTTCTCGCGACCAGCGCTCGATCCCTCCAGCAATCGACCGCGCGTCGCTCACGCCTTGTGAGCGCAGCCAAATGGCCGCGTCCAGGCTGCGTATTCCGTGATGGCAGTACAACACGAGCGGTGATGGACCCGCCAGTCGAGAAACGTTGCCTGGAATCTCTCGCAACGGAATCAGAACGCTGCCTTCGATCCGCGCCGTGTCATGCTCCCATGGCTCGCGCACGTCCACGAGCAGAAATTCGTCGCCACGCGCACGCAATCGCTGTACCTCGCGTGGTTCGATTTCGATCTCGGCGAGCGTATCGTCCATTTCGATACGATTTGAGCAAGGCCATTGGCGAATTGCAAGCCGTGAAGGCCCTGTTAGGAACAGGCTGGATGGACAGTAAAAGGCTGGAGCGTCCGATCGTCGCTAATGCCCTCGGAAATTCGGCGGGCGCTTCTCGAAAAATGCCGCTAGCCCTTCGGCGCAATCCTCCGAAAGGAAGCAATGCACCTGGAGGCGATTTTCTTCGTCGAGCGCCTCTTCCAGTTGCCGGTGGGCGTCGCCGACCATCGTGCGCTTCACGTCCCGGAATGCCATCGGCGGACCGGCGGCCACAGCCTGGGCAAGATCCTGAGCATCTTTCTCGAACTGATCGTGGGGGCAAACCCTGCACACGATGCCGATGCGGCAAGCCTCAGCTGCGGAGATTTGCTCCGCTGTATAAAACAATTCCGACGCGCGCGCTAGGCCCACTAACCGCGGCAGGAAAAAAGTCGCGCCGAAGTCCGGATATAAACCGATTTGGCTGAACGCCTGCTTGAAACTGGCCCGCTCGGAGGCGATTCGCAAATCGCAAGCCAGCGCCAGGCTCATTCCGCCGCCTGCAGCGGGCCCATTCACAGCCGCGATCACCAGCTTGGGCATCGACGCGATCGCCAGGCACAACTCCTTCCCCAGCGTGAGCAGTTCCTGAAGTTCCTGGACAGATTTGCGGCTCCGCGCGGCGCGAATAAAATCGAGGTCGCCTCCGGAACAGAATCCCCGGCCCTCTCCGGTAATAACCACCGCCCTCGCGGAACGATCTTCACCCGCGCGCAAAAGCGCCTGCAACAGCGCACCGCACATTTCAGGATTAAACGGATTCAGCTTCTCGGGCCGGTTCAAGCGCAATGTGACCACCGCACCCGAACGCTGCTCGAGCACCAGCGAATTGGCGGCCTGTTGCGTAGCTCCCATCGAAGGCTCAGCTCCTTGCATTTCCCCGCTTCGGCATGCCGAGGCTCTAATCTTGTAGGGTTTTTAGCAGATCGCCGAGCTTTTTGAAATATCGCTTCTTAACGGAGAGAGTGGCGCCGGCATTCTGGCCACTGGTGGAGGGAAGCACAAAAACCGACGCTCCGTAAAGCCTGTCCTTCTGCAACCCCAGCTTGCAGGAGCGGCCAGTGAACCTTTCGTAGGCCGTCTTACCGTTGAACGCGATTACGCGTGGGTGCAGATCCTCTAGCTTCTGCGCCAGCAGCACCCGCCCCTCGGCGAACTCCTGGCGCTCAATTTCCTCGATGCCACGCGTGGGACGCTTTACCAGGTCGGTCATGCCGATCCCGAACTCTATGATACGGCGGTCCTCTTCGTAGCCGAGGGGTTCAGGAATCACGCCAGTTTGGTACATGATCGGCCAGAATAAATTCGCGCGTCCGGCATAGTAATGACCTACCCGGGCGGATCGGTCGCTGGGGTTGATTCCCACCAGCACCATCTTCATTCCCTTTCGCAAGTAATCCGGCAGAGTCCGCATGTGCAGCTAGATTATCGGAATTCAGGCGCAAACGGACCGCCGGATCTCGGCGCGTTGCCCTGTCGTATACGCCCCTCACGGAAAAGCACATACAGAACCGGGCGATGCTCTCGCTTCGAGCGGCCCGATGTTTCAACTCGGGAACCGCCGCGAAGCTGTGTTACCATTTGACGCAGCAGATCTGCTGATGAATTCTCCCAAACTCAATCCGGCACAGCCAACGTATCTTCCATCGCAGGTAGTCAAGGACGACGAACCCTTGCTGGTGCACGCCGCCAAGGCAGGCGACGTCCAGGCATTCGAGACGCTCGTCGGCAGATATGAACGCAAGATTTTCCGTCTGACGCAAAACATTACCCAAAACCGCGAAGACGCGGAAGACTCGATGCAGGAAGCCTTCCTGAAGGCCTACGAACACCTGGGCGACTTTCAGGGGAACTCGCGATTCTACACGTGGCTGGTACGCATCGCCGTTAACCAGGCGCTGATGAAGCTGCGCCGCCGCCGAAACAACATCGTTTCGCTCGACGAGGAAGTGGACACCGGCGAAGATACCATGCCCCGCGAAGTGGAAGACTGGGGGCCCTCACCCGAGGAGCGCTATCAGCAGTCCGAACTTGGCGACATCCTCTCAAAAGTGATCGGAGACCTCGATCCAGCTTTTCGAATCGTCTTTCAGCTCCGCGACATCGAACAGTTATCAACAGAGGAAACTGCGGATGTTTTGGGACTGTCGATTCCGGCGGTGAAATCGAGATTATTGCGTGCGCGCCTTAAGTTGCGCCACAATCTGGACCACTACTTTCGGCGAGGGGCAACCACGTGAAGTGCAAGGACATTGTAAAGGAACTTGCGGATTACCTCGACGCGGACTTGGACTCGTCACTCCGGGCATCCATCGAAGAGCATTTGGGTAAGTGCAAGGACTGCCGACTGGTCGTCGATACTACCAAGCAAACGATTCAGATTTATTGCAATTCCGAGCCAGCGCCGCTGCCTGCGGAAACCAAGTCCAAATTGCACGACGCGCTGGCGAAACGTCTCCATCAACGGGCGTAATAGCTAAACGCTGCGCCCCTCTGCCGCACGCGCCTCGTCGCGCCAAATAGGCACTTCCCTCCCCAATCCGCGCTCGCGCGCAATTTCATACACCCGGCCAGCCACGACCACATCTTCGATCGCGATGCCGTTCGATTTGAAAAGCGTGATCTGATCGGCGGTCGTTCGCCCTACTGCTCTTCCAGCCACGATCTGCGCTAGTTCGCAGACGCTTGCCCATTTCGACGCATCGTCGCCAAATGCCCCGATCAGGTCGCCCGATTCTCGTCGCGACTGCTCCGGCGAATCCGCCGCAATCAGATCCGCGCGGCGAACCGTCTCCGCATCAATTTCGCGCTTATGCGCCACGTTGATGCCTATCGCATTAATGTGCGCGCCCCGCTCGATCCATCGCCCTTCGACAACGGGATTCGTAGCTGTAGTAGCCGTCGAAACGATATCCGCGCCGCGAACCGCCTCCTCGGCGCTGGCAACAGCCCCCACCGGGATTCCGATGCGCGCAGACATCTCTGCGGCGAATCGATCGCGCCTCTGCGAATCGCGGCTGTATGCGCGCACGCGCTTGAGTTCGCGAACGCACGCAATCGCTTCAAGCTGTGTACGCGCTTGCGACCCCGTGCCGATAATCGCCGCCGTTCGCGCATCCGCACGTGCCAAGAACTTCGTGGCCACGCCGCTTGCCGCGCCAGTGCGCAATTGCCCAAGATAATCAGCCTCGATCAGCGCCGCCATATCGCCCGTCTCCGCGCTGATGAGCGGGATGATGAAACGCGCCGCACCCTTCGCAATCGAGTAGATTTTCAGTCCCAAGTACCCGCCTTCGGAATCCGCGGCGGCCATGTAATTGAGTATCGTTTTGGTGCGAACCTGCAGCCGCTGCCGAGAATGGTTCACAGCCGAGCCAGCCGCCAGACGGAGGAACGAAGTTTCCACCAGCTCGATGGCCATTGGCATCGTCAAGACTTGCCGGACGTCCGATTCGGTGAGATACAGCGCCATCGCGCACCTCCTGAGTGGGTTGCGTTGAAAGCTTAACGCATCGAATGCCGGTTCAGAAGTTGATCCGGTACCGCAGCACGCGTCCTTCGGGAGTGTCGAGCACTAGCAGCTCCTTGCGGGGGCTTGTCGCGATCGGCGGCGCCGGCCTCCGGCCTTGGCCCAATTGAGGCGCCAGGTCGACGTCCGTTTTCGACGCGCCGTCGATGCTCCAGACGTGCAACATGAGGCCGTCGTCGTCCATCGCAAAGACGTACTGGCTCGATGCGGAAATCTGATCGCTTAGTTTCCTGGCGCTGCCGTTGGCGCCGGCGTCAATTTCGGTCAGAAAGTGGCCGTCGCTATTGAAGTGCAAGATGCGATTTCCTTCAGGGTCGACGAAGTACAGCGACCCATCCGGCGCTCCAGTCATTGCCGCCGCGCGAATGTGCTCGTTTGGTATGTTTGCAGCGGGTTGCCATTCGCGAATCAGCCGGAAGCGCGCTGTGTACGTGAAAACCCTGTGAATCTCGGAATCGAAAACGGAAATTCTCCCGTCATCGTCCACCGCCACGTCAAGAGCGTTTTCTGCGTTGACGCGCAAATTGCGCCGCAGTGATCGCAGCCGGATTCCGCTAGGTAGGTAAATCGTCACCGTCCCGCGGCTCGCGTCCGTCACATAGATCGCCCCACCGCTATCGACGGCGATCGATTGCGGCGCTCTCAGAGCGGGATCTTCGAAGGAAAGATGTGGCATGCCATCTGGCCCAAACTTGTGCACGAAGTGGCTGCCATCATCCGCGAGATAGATGTTGCCGAGCGTGTCCGTTGTGATGCAGGTTGGATCATCTAATTGACCGGGGCCACTGCCCTTTGCGCCCCACTGGCCAATGTACGTCAGTGGAGCCGACGGGGCCGTCTGCGCTTCCACGCGAGCAGCGTTTTGCGAGCATCCAGCGAGCACAACCGCTGCCACACAAATTATTAAGATCATCCCACGGCCGAACTTCAACACCTCCGCAGCGAGTCGCACGAAACTACCCATGAGTCCGCTTCCGTGTCACCGTCTGGAATCCGGCCAGCTTCTCGCGCCGGACGATCGTGTCTTCCAGCCGGTACACAGCCCGCGTGAGCGTTCCGTCATTCGCGTTTCTGAAAGAGAAGCTCACCTCATCGGCGGCCAGCGGTTTGATTTCGACGGGAAGAACGCCACAAACGCCGCTTTCGACGTATGCGGTCTCATATTGCTGGCGTTTCCGGCTCCAGGTATAAACGCGCAGCATGGTGAAATCGCAAGGCTGGCCTTCCGGTCCATGCGTACCAACCAACATGTACTGCGGCTTGGTGCTTCCCTCGCCATCCGGGACTTGATCCAGCTGAAACCAAGCGACCGGGTGCATATCCGCTGAGCTGGCATAGTCGTAAAGCGCCTCCGGCAGATCCAACTGGATGAACCGGCCAAGCACCCAGCCTGACACGCTGTTATCGTCCGAGATTTTTGCGCGAATTAGCCACCAATCCTCTTTCCTCGCGTCCGCTGACGCACCAGCAGTCCCGCTTTGATCGACGGATTGCCCGGCTGCAGCCGGAATAACCACGGGTGTCCGCTCAAACATCTCGACGGGCACCAACTTTCCCAGCTGCCGGATGCGCGCCGCGCTGCGGCCCGGAGCGATGTGCAGATTTGTCAGCACCGAGGTCTTCCCACGCGCCTCCACCGGCATTCCCGCCGTTTGTTTGTCCAATTGCTTTGTTTGCTCCCAAAACTCCGAAGTGAGCAAACTCGATTCGTTGATCCAGCCGACCGTGCCGTTGGGCGTGCGCACCTTCGCTTGATCGTCGAAATGCTGCAGTACCTGGAGCCGGGTACCGTAATCCAACGTCGCAATTGGCTGCCGGACAGCGGCGATAGTGTTCCAGACCGTCACTCCGCGATTCGCCGTGTAGCCGATTTCAACCGGTTCTTTTTTGCGGCGATGGAGATAGACACCGGCGCCGATCACGACAACCACCAGCAGGCCGAGAAGTATTTTTCGCATCTTGTCGCTCTACCCGAGATTGGCCGCCTGGACGCGCGGCTCCGTGGCGCGCTACGGCCAATGCCGCATTTCCTATCGGAGTAACTAGGATTCTACACGATACCGCGCGAGCGATTCTGTTACAATTCCGCGCGCCTGCTGGTTTTCTACGCGACTGTAGCCAATGTGTCGAAAGAGGAGAGGATGGGAATGCGGAGTCTGGAAAAGTTAAAGCCGCTCGCCTTGCTGCTGTTGCGCCTCGCCATGGGCGTGATTTTCATTCATTACGGCTATCCGAAACTATTCGTTCACCCGCGAAGCAGCGTCGTATGGTTCGCGCGGCACGGATTTCCAGGTTACTTCGCGTATGTTTCGGGCGTCCTCGAACTGTTTGGTGGACTGCTGCTAATCGCGGGGCTGTTTACGAGGATCGCAGGGCTGCTGCTCGCTGCGGAGATGGCCATCGCGCTCTGGCGGGTCCACGGGCTGATTTCGGACCCGCTGGCCGTGCAGAACTATCAGTTCCCGCTAATGATGGGAGTGGCCGCATTCGCACTGGCAGCCGTCGGCGCGGGCGCGATCTCGTTCGACCAAGTGCTCTTCCACGAATCGCGTGGCTCCGCTCGGCCGACGCGCGCAAAATCCAAAGCGTAGCAAGGATTCGGCTGGGTCCGTCCCGCTTGCGCGTGCGTTTACGCCGCTGAATGCACGTTCGGTTCATGCGGCGGCGGAGTTGCCATCACCGGCAGCGGCGCCTGCGGCATGACGATCCACGCGACGAAGTATCCGAGCACTGCGGGCACCACCGGCAAGGGCATCAACACCAACAGCACCCAGATCAGGCGCACCAGCGTGGAATCGATTTCCAGATATTCCGCGATACCTCCGCAAACTCCAGCGATCTTGCGATCCACCACTGACCTCATCAATCTTCGCGAGGCCCGCGGCGTACTGGCGGGTGTGGCGTGCTGGCGAGCGCCGCAGAAGTAGCAAAAATTCGAATAGTCAGCAATGTCTCTTTGGCAATGGCCGCAAAGCATATCTCCAACCTCCTTCGGAGAAGCGGTCCCCCGCTCTCTACCGAAGATACGAATTACCCGTGGAAAAAGTTTCCCTAATATTTACAGAGCTCGCGAGCGACGCGCACGATATCGCTCTTTTGCGGCAGAATGGCGTCCTCCAGCACCGGGCTATAAGCGCAGAACGTGTCTGTGGCCGCTACGCGCCGAACCGGCGCATCCAGCCGGTCAAACAATTCCTCGCTGATTCGCGCTGCGATTTCGGCGCCATAGCCCCAGGTCCGCCAGTCCTCATACGCCACGATGGCGCGGCTCGTTTTCGCCACGCTTGCGGCGATAGTCTCCCAGTCGTACGGGCTAAGCGACCGCAAGTCGATCACTTCCGTCGAGATACTCTCATGCGACAGTTCCGTGGCTGCCAGCTCCGCGCGATGCACCAGCGCGCCGTAAGTGATAATGCTCAGATCGTTCCCTTCGCGCGTTACGCGTGCCTTTCCGAACGGAATCGTGAAATCCGGCCCTGGATAAATCGCGCGATTGTACGGCTGGCGATACAGGTGCTTGTGTTCGAGAAACATCACTGGGTCGGCGGCGCGAATTGCCGTGCGCAGTAGGCCGCACACGTCTTCCGCCGTCGAAGGCATCACCACGCGCAGCCCAGGCACGTGCGTGAACGTCACTTCGCCCGATTGGCTGTGGTACATCGCGCCGCCGCTCAAATATCCGCCGATCGCCACGCGCACAATCACCGGAGCGCTGAAATGTCCGGCGGAACGCCACCGGATCGTCGCCAGTTCGTTTCGCAGCTGCATCATGGCCGGCCAGATGTAGTCGAAAAATTGAATCTCCGCCACCGGCTTCAGCCCGCGCGCCGCCATCCCGATCGCTCGACCAACGATGGCCGCTTCGGCAATCGGTGAGTTGAAGACGCGCTCTGAGCCATATCGCCGCTGCAATCCCGCCGTCGCTTTGAAGACCCCGCCCTTGCCTTTCACCAGTTCCAAATGATCTTCGCTCGAGCAATCAGCCACGTCCTCGCCAAACACCACCACTCGCTCGTCGCGTTCCATTTCATCCGCGAGCGTTGCGGCAACGCTTTCGACCATTGTCTTCGGCGGACCCGACGGCCGTGCAGTCGATTCAAACTGTTTTCCGGTTGGATCAACATCGGGCGAATACACATGGACGGAAATCGAGTCGGTCGAAGGAGCTTCAGCTGCTAGCGCGCGATCGGTCGCGTCCAGAATCTCGCGCTCCACCTCCGCCTCGATCGCCTCCATCTCCCGGCCGTCCAAAATCCCTTCGCGAACCAGGAATAATCCAAACTTCGGCAGCGGATCGCGGTGAGCTTCCGCTTCGCGATCCTCGGGCGTTTTGTAAACCTTGTCGTCGTCCGAGAGTGAATGTGAGTACGGGCGCGTCACATGCGCGTGCACCAGCGCCGGCCCCTGGCGTTCACGGCAATGAGCAACTGCGCGACTCAAACTTTCGTAGCTCGCCAGTGGGTCGGTGCCGTCGCATTCCTCGACCAGCAGGCCCGGATAATTCCCCACCAACTTTGAAATGCTGCCGCCGGCTGTCTGCGCCTCCACCGGAACGGAAATTGCGTAGCCATTGTCTTCAATCAAAAAGAGGACCGGCACTTTGCGCAGGGATGCTGCATTCAGCGCCTCGAAAAACTCACCTTCGCTCGTCGATCCGTCGCCGCCTGAAACGTAGGCGATCTCATCGCGCTGCCACGAAACCGCCTCGCCCAGCGGGGCGTTCCGCGCTTGCTCCAACGCTTTGGGATGATCGCCAAAAAAAAGTGAGGCCTCCGCTGAGCCTACCGCGTGGAGAAACTGCATTCCGGTGGCGGACGCGCTCGCCACCACGTTGAGCTTCTTGCTGCCCCAATGCGAAGGCATCTGCCGACCACCCGACGAGGGGTCCTCCGCTGCGCCCACCGCTTGCAGCAACATCTCGTAAGGCGTCACGCCGAGCATCAGCATCAGCGCCCGATCGCGATAATACGGAAAGAACCAGTCGTAACCAGGCTTCAGCAGTAGCCCCGCGGCCGCTTGCACCGCCTCGTGGCCAGCGCCGCTAATCTGGAAATAGGTACGATTCTGCCGTTTGAGCTGAATCTCGCGATCATCCAGCCGCCGCGCCAGAAACATCGTGCGGTAGAGGCGCACGAGTGCGCCGCGGTCCAGGCCGTGGTACTTTGATAGGTCTACTTGGGATGCCTTGACCCTCACCTGAGAGGGCATGCCGATGCCTCCGGCTGAGAGGTTCGCCGATCAGCTAACTTGCGTCCCATTATAGCCATAGACAGGCCGCCCGGCGCAACGTCGAGAAAACCTGACTTGCTCGCGGAATTCAACCCACGACGGCCGCTGTCCGGGGAACCGCGAGTGATGAGCTCAAACTTATTACACAGCCGTCGTAGAGATCAAATGTCCGGTAAGCCGTTACACGTCCAACTATGCAGTAATTCCAATACCGAAACGGAGACGCACCGCGCGTGTCGCACGGTTGTACAATTGCGAATACATTGACATTGCGCTTCTCACGGGCTATCTACAGAGTTTGCCTTTCGCGCGGCTCGGAAAGGTGCCGGTGCCGCGCCGCTTAAGGCTCTGATTTTTAGCGTTGCTTAATCTGCTACTGATGGAGGCCGGTCATGGTAATCGACGTTCACGGACATCTCACCGCCCCGGATGCGCTCTACGTTTATAAGGCCAACATTTTGTCGCATCGCGGCTCACACGGCCGCGGGAAAGTGGAAATCAGCGACGATGAAATGATCGCCTTCTTAAAGCAGCCGACCTTCGGTACCGGCAAGTCGCACTTCGATCTGCTCAAAGAGGTCGGCACAGACATGCAGATGCTCTCGCCGCGTCCATATCAGCTGATGCATGCCGAGAAACCCGCCAAGGTTTCGCAATGGTTTGTCGAGGAGTGCAATAATCTGGTCGGCCAGCAGTGCCGGCTTTTTCCAAACGTCTTTCGAGGCATTTGCGCCCTTCCTGAAGCTCCCGGCGTGAGTCCTAAAAATTGCGTCGGCGAGCTCGATCGTTGCGTTAAGGAGATGGGATTTGTTGGCTGCCTGATTAATCCTGATCCCAGCGAAGCTACCAATTACGACACACCCGGCCTGGGCGACGAATTCTGGTATCCGCTCTACGAGAAGCTTGTCGAACTCGACGTGGCCGGCTACATACACGGCGCCGGTTGCCGCTCACCGCGCCACAGCTATTCGCTCCACTTCCTCAACGAAGAAACGATCGCCGTCATCTCGCTCGTCAATTCGCGCGTGTTTCAGGATTTTCCGAAGCTCAAGATCGTCTGCTCGCATGGAGGCGGCGCCGTTCCCTACCACGTCGGACGCTTCATCGCGCCCAGTCTTCGCCGCGGGCCGCAAAGCAATTTCATGGATAACCTGCGGAAGCTCTATTTCGACACGGTTCTTTACACCCCGCTCGCCTGCGAGTTGCTAATCAAGACCGTCGGCGCGGACCGCTGCCTTTTCGGTACCGAGCGCCCTGGCGTCGGCACCGCGAAAGATCCCAAGACTGGCCGGTGGATGGACGACGTAAAATCCTACATCGACGCGTTCGATTGGCTCAGCGCCGTGGACAAGAAAACCATTTTCGAGGACAACGCGAAGAAGGTATTCCGATTGGAAGCAGGCGCGAAAGCCGCGTAAATTTCAAAACTCGCAAAGGGCAAACAACCGAATGTCCGTTTCGTACAGGGCCGATCAAGTCGGCAGTTTTCTCAGACCCAAAGAACTTATCGAAGCGCGTCGCGCCGATCCTCCCAATCCCGAACGCCTGCGCGAAATCGAAGACCAGTCGATTCTCCGCGTGCTCGCCAAGCAAAAAGAATTAGGGTTCGACATTTTCACCGACGGTGAATTTCGCCGCAGCAATTTCATGGGCGACTTCACCGACGCCGTCCAAGGCTTCAACTTCAGCGAAGGCATGGCGCGCACCTGGTCCGGCCAGCAGCCCGGGCAGCGCATGCAGGGGCCGGTCCGCGGCATCGTCACGGAAAAGCTGCGCGCGGTTCGCCAGCTCACCGGCCACGAACTCCCGTTCATGAAGCAGCACAGTCCCGGCGATGTCAAAATGACGCTGCCGAGCGCCACCCAGTTCCCGTCGATCGCCTTCAAATTCGGCGTCACCGACAAAGTTTACAAAGACCATTCCGCGTTGCTTTGGGACATCGTCGATATCATCAAAGCCGAAATGGTCCGCCTTGCCGCTGAAGGCGTGAAGTACATACAGATCGACGCGCCGCGCTACAGCTACTACATGGATCCAAAATGGCGCGATTGGATTCGCGAAAACATGCGCACCGATCCCGAAGGCGCGCTCGCCGAGGCCGTCAAAGCCGATAACGCCTGCCTGAAAGCCGCTCGCAAGCCGGGCGTGACGCTGGCGATTCACCTTTGTCGCGGAAACGCCCGCAGCCACTGGTATGCCGAAGGCGGCTACGACGCCGTCGCCGAAAAACTGTTTGGCACTCTCGACGTGGATCGCTTCTTGCTCGAATATGACGACCCGCGCTCCGGCACATTCGAACCGCTGCGTTTCATTCCGCGCGATAAAGTCGTCGTGCTCGGCCTGATCAGCTCCAAGCTCGCGCAGCTTGAAAACGGCGACGATATAGTCCGGCGCATTCATCAAGCGGCCAAATTTTTTCCGCTCGAAAATCTCGCGATCAGCCCTCAGTGCGGCTTCGCCTCGGTCTTGGATGGCAATGCGCTCTCCGAAGACGATCAATGGGCCAAGATGCGGTTGGTCGTCGATACCGCGCGCCGCGTTTGGGGCTAGAATTTTCTGCCGCTACGGCAGATGGAGGATTGCATGGCAAAGGTCGTTCTCGGCGTCGGCTCGTCCCACGGGCCGATGCTTTCCACTCCGCCCGATCAATGGCATCTCCGCGGTGACGCCGACCGCAAAAACCCGCGTCATTTCTACCGCGGCGAAATGATGGACTATCCAAAGCTGCTCGCTGCTCGCCAACCCGGTTTCACGGACGCGATCGCTCCAGCCGAGCGCCAAAAGCGATTCGATGCGTGCCAGCGCGCACTCGATAAGCTCGCCGCAAAATTCGCGGAAGCAAAGCCCGACGCCGTCGTGATCGTCGGCAACGATCAGCGCGAGCTTTTCAGCGAGGAAAACACTCCGGCCATGCTCGTCTTCGCCGGTGAAAAGATCGAAAATATTCCGGAAACCGAAGAAGCCAAGGCGAAGTTTCCTCCCGGCATCGCCATCGCCGAAATCGGCCATTGCCCTCCCGGCGGCGCCGAATATCGTGGAGCCCCGGATTTCGCCAAGCACCTGGTGGCGGCTCTCATCGATCAGGAATTCGACGTTTCCGAATCCGTGCGCCTTCCCAAAGTGAACGGCCACGCACACGGAATCCCGCATGCGTTCGGTTTTCTCTACCGCCGCATCATGGTGGATAATCCGCCGCCGAGCGTCCCGTTTTTCCTGAACGCCGGTATTCCGGACAATCGCCCGAAAATCAGCCGCTGCCTGAAATTCGGCCCCGCGCTAGTGAAGGCCATCGAAAGCTGGAAAGAAGATGCCAAAGTTGCCGTCTTCTGCTCCGGCGGCCTCACTCACTTCGTCATTGATGAAGATCTGGATCGCCGCGTGATCAAAGGCATGCAGGAACGGGACGAAAAAGCCCTCGCCGCGATTCCCGAAAACTACCTGCTCGGCAACACCTGCGAAATACGCAACTGGCTGCCGGTTTCGAGCGGCATGAATTCTCTCGGCAAGAAAATGACGCTCGTCGATTACGTCCCTTGCTATCGCACCGAAGCCGGCACCGGCAACGCCATGGGCTTCGTCTACTGGCAATGAGCGAACGAGGCACTCGATGACGCAGTCCACGGCTCCCGATGTGGTCGCTCGCCTCAATCGCCTGGACTCCTGCGCAGTCTCCGACGCGCTCGATAAGCTCGGCCTCAAAGGCACTGTTACCGGAATTTCTCCGCTCACCTGCGCCCGCCGCATCGCCGGAAAAGTTCTTACTATCCGCCTCGGCGAAGGTGAACCGCTTCCGGGCGTCCCGCGTCACATTGGCACCACTGCAATCGAAGCCGCGCAGCCCGGCGACATTATCGTCGTTGAGCAGCTTAGCGGCCTGAATGCCGCGGCCTGGGGCGGAATTCTCTCGCGTGGTGCCAAACTTCGCGGCGTGGCAGGCACTATCGCCGAGGGGCCTGTCCGCGATGTGGACGAAGCGCGCGAAGTGGATTACCCGGTGTACGCCCGCAG
>JBOGMW010000014.1:0-5288 GCA_050746805.1 Candidatus Acidiferrales bacterium
TCGGCAGGCCTGGGAACTCCGCTGCTAGGTAATCGAGCGCGGCGCGAACGTCATCGCGCTCACCGCGGCCTTCATCGTGGGCACCCTCGCTCTGGCCCGCACCGCGGAAATTAAATCGCAGTACCGGCGCCCCGCACTGATGCAAGGCCTTTGCGGCCTGATAGACAACCTTGTTATGCATCGTCCCGCCAAAAAGTGGATGCGGGTGGCAGACGAGCGCCGAAAAGCTAGGGTGCGCATCCGATGTCGTCCAGAGCAGCGCTTCGAGCCGTCCGGCTGGTCCATTCAAAAAGAAATTGCGGTGGAAGACGTCAGCCATGAAGGTTTCAGGTTGTTCGAGTATCCGTATCGATCCATTGCACGGCCACGCAGGTGAAGCTCCTGTTCGTGCCTGAACGCCCGCTCGATCTATCCGTCGGATCAACGATTGCAGCTTCGTCTTCGGCCGGCTCCACGCGCACCACGCGCCCAAAAAGTTCTCCCGCATCAGCCCATTCGCCCCAGGGAATCTCTGCGCGGATGCTGTCTCCAGGGGCGTAAACGTGCGACGTTTCGAATCGCAACCCGCTGCGTGAAAAATCGTGGGTCATCGCTTCTTCCGGCCACGGCATGCCCTGCGATCGCACGAAAATCGGCAGGCATACTGCAAAGCGTGCAAAGTCTCGGCGCTCGGGCTGAATCGTGGGGCCAGCGCTGCGTTTCCTCGGCTGCAATTGCAACCCAACGCGGTGCCCACTCCCGGGGTCGCTTTCGATGCGGGTGATGCGCGCCGGGGTTTCCGGCTCCATTGCTCCAGCCGCGCGCGGGTCAAACGGAAAAACGATCCAACCGCGTGACATTGCTGCGGGCAAATCCCCATGGCAAGCGAGCAGTACACCTTCGCGCGAGACGTCAATGATCTCCGCGATTTCAAATCGCATGCCCAGTGGTCCAAGCCATCGAATTCGCGCGAGAAACCGCAAGTGTGCACGGGGATGCTTTCGCTGCTCCTCCAGCACCTGGGCACGCTCCATGTTGTCATCCTAGCGGCCGAGCCGTGGCAGGTCAAACCGCTTGGCTGTCTCCGTTCATCTGGTGAACGACTGTCGCACGCCGGTTCAAATCACCGCCGCAGATGGATTTTGCCCTCACCTCAGTTTCACATCGGCAGCGCAGCCGACCCAAAGGCGAACGCCCACGGTCACGGAGCCGTTTCCATCCGCAAATACCATTGCGTACCGCGCAGACCGATGGTAGTTTGAGCGCAGGCCGGGGAGCCGGAGGGCTGATGGAATCGAGCGTCGAGCGTCGCGCCACACGCCGTTTTTCGATGATGCTGCCGGTAAAGGTTCGCGTGCCTGACAATGGCGCCGCCGAACGAAGCGGCGAGACGCGCGACGTCAGTTATCGCGGCCTCTATTTCCTCACCGAAGGTAGCGTGCAAACCGGCAGCTCGATTGAATTCGTGCTCACTCTTCCGCAGCAAATCACTCTTGCCGGCGACGTCCACATTCGCTGCTACGCGCGCGTGCTGCGCGTGGAACCGCGCGACGCCGGTTGCGGTGTGGCGGCGCGAATCGACCGCTACGAGTTCCTCCCCGCCGCGTAACGTTCCCGTCTCCGAAGCTATTTATCACTTCGGCTATCCTCTGTCGTTCGCTTACGCGCACGCCTCACGCTCCCCAGAAAATTCTTCCTTTATTTCTTCCGCTGGCGCAGCATCATTCGGGAGTTTTGTGAATGCCACGCCATACCTTATTGATCGATGCCGACGATACTCTCTGGGAAAACAACATTTTCTTTGAGAAGGTCATCGACGACTTCATCACCAGCCTCGAACACCTCGGCTACACACGCGAATACATTCGCTACATTTTGAACGAGACCGAGCGCCGCAACATCCGCCAGCACGGCTACGGCGTCCGCAGCTTCGGCCGTTCGCTGGAAGATACGTATCTGAAACTCGCCGGGAATACCGCGCGCCGCGAACTGGTCAAAGAAATTGAGCAGATGGTCACCAAGCTGGAGCAAACTCCGCCGCAAATTCTAGAAGGGGTTCCGGAAACGCTGGCCTACCTCGCCAAGCATCACCGCCTGATCTTGGTCACCAAAGGCGAAGCCGCTGAACAAGCCGCCAAGGTCGAACGGTCTGGCTTGCAATCCTATTTCGATGCCATCGAGATCGTCGCCGAAAAAGGCCCGGACACCTACGAGCGGCTAATCGGAAGTTTCAAAATCGTGAAATCGCACGGCTGGATGGTCGGCAATAGCCCGAAAAGCGATATCAATCCCGCCCTGCAATCCGGCCTCAACGCCGTTTTCATTCCGCACCCGAAGACCTGGCACATGGAACACGCGGAGCTCGAAAGCGGCACAGGAAAGCTGCTGATCGTTACCGCGTTTCGCGAGTTGCGCTCTCACTTCTGATTTCGCGCCCGCGCTGCTATACCCAAATTATTTCGTCGGAACGGTGTAGTTGAAGGGAATGTGGACAACTGCCTCAATATCCACAGCCACGCCCGCGCGGGCTCCTGGCCGAAACTTCCATTCGGCGAGCGCCGCCGCTGCATCCCGATCCAGCTGCGGATCAAGGCTCCGCATCACGCGTATGCTGTCCACCGAGCCATCCTTGCGAATGACCGCGTAAAGCACCACTTCGCCCTGCACGTGCTCGCGGATCATTTCCGGCGGATACTTCGGGTCCACTTTAACCATCGGCGACGGGCCCGAAAGAACCCCAAGGTGCTGCATCGCGGAGCTATCGCCGGTGTCCAGCTGCGCGAAATTCAAAATCCAGCTGCCGCTGGCGCTGGTCACGTTGGGCATGCTGATATCCATCGTGTAAACCTGCCTGCCGGAAAAAACCGTTTCGGGTGACAACGACGGATTGATGTGAGCCACGTCGATGCGCGCAGGCGCCGATCGGCGCAGCGTGCCCGCGTCCGCGCGCGAAAAAGGCGTAAGCCCCAGGTCGCGCCGCAAGTTCTCCGGCGAACGTATTTCGCCGTTCTTTGCGCGGGAGCTTCCTCCGCTGATGCTGATCGCGGCAGGCAACGTTCCGCCGCCTTTCATCGCCGAATCAGACGCGATCGATTGCGCCCTTGAAGCTGAGCCGCCCCTTGTCCCCGATTTCCGTCCGGTGGGCGACATCGCAATGCGCGCCGCCAAATTTCCGGCCGGCACTTTCACTCTTGGCGCCGCCAGCCCTGGCGTTGCCGAAAGCGCGATCAATTGCCCCAGGTTGGCATCGCTCCCCGAATTCTCGCGGATTTCCGGTGCCTGCGCGCGTGAAGTGTTCGCCCTATGGCGCGCGACCGCCAATGCCGTTGATGCGCTCAAGGGCATTGCCAACCGCTCCGGCGCCTCGTTGGCGAGCAAATCAAGCCTTGCGCCGTTCTCTGTCGCATCCGCGATTTCCGGCGCCGCCGAATTTTGTATCTTGCGCCGCTCGATTCGCGGCGCGGCATTTGAGGCGGACAGCTGCAATTGCAATTTCGGCGGTTCGCTGGCCGTCCACTGCACCATGTTCGGCAGATTCGGAACCACTTTCGGCGGTTCGAGCGGAGCCTTGGGCTGAATCAGTGTTTGTCTCGGATGCGTCTCGCGCACCGGAATGGAAAGAATCGTCTGCCGCGGGTGGTAGGCCGCAGCCGCCGGAGCGGGCAACGGTTTCGCTGCCGGGCTCGCCTTGCGCGCTGCGGCTTCCGATTTCGGCGAAACGCTCGGCAGCAAAATCTTCGGCAAATCCGCGGGAGTGGTGTACCAATTCACCTCGATCTGCGGAGGCTGCAGCGTGGACTGCACTTTCGGCAAAAACCCCCAGATCGGCAGGATCAGCAGCCAAATCGCCGCTACGTGCCACAGGCATGAGGCCAGAAATCCGCGGACCGGCACATGCGGCTCGATGAATTCCACCTTCAGCGACTCCGCGCCGCTTTCTGCCGTTTTGCTTGGCCGTGGCCCGGTAAAAAAGTCGCTGAGGCTGCTGCGAAATTCCTCGGCACGAGAGCCCCACTCCACCCCCAATTTTACGGGCGCACTGCGGGCGCGGCTCGCCACCTCGATAATCGGCGCCTGATTCCGATCGCGCGCGCGCTTCACTGCTTGCTGCATCGGCGCATTATACCCGATGCGCGCGGCACGCTGCCGTCATGCCGCCGCCGCAAGCCGGTAAAAGCTGAGCGCCACGTCGCCCTGTTCCAGCAAACGGGTGCGCTCCAGACGCGGGAAACGCTCCGGAAGCTCCAGCTTTCGCACGTGCTCGGCGATCACGATTCCTTCCGGCGCCACCAGATGCGACGCATCCAGAAACTCCAGCGTTTTCGTGTATTCGTCGGGTGTGTTGTAGGGAGGATCAAGAAAAATGAAATCCGCCAGCAAATGGCGCGACGCAAGCTTTTCCAGCCCTTGCTGGGCGCTGACGTCCAGAATCTCCGCGCCGCCGTTCACTCCCAATGCTGCCAGATTCTCGCGAATCAGCCTCGCCGTTCTTGGGTGCGATTCAACGAAGACTACTTCGCGCGCGCCGCGGCTGATCGCTTCAATTCCAATGGCTCCCGTTCCCGCGTACAGATCAAAAAACAGCGAATCCTCCACCGTCGGCCCCAGCACGTTGAAAAGCGTTTCGCGCAATCGATCGCTCGTGGGGCGAATCTTCAGCGCCCCCGGCCCCTTGAGCCGCCGGCTGCGAAATGTTCCAGCGATCACTCGCAACGCATCACCTCAGCCTCGCCCGTCCATTCGCGATTCGCATCATCCCACGGACGCCAACTGATACCGCCCTTGCCACGATGGGTTCACCGACTCTAGCTTCGCCGCCACTTCTTTCGCTTTCTCGGGACTTTCGGCCAGAGCGAACGCCTCGCGCCGCGCCAGCTCCAAAATCTCTCGATCGCGCAGTGGTTGTGCAAAAGAGAACGCCGCGTCACCATGCTGCCGCGTGCCGAAAAATTCTCCTGGCCCGCGCTGCTTCAAATCGCGCTCGGCGATCTCGAATCCGTTGGACGTGGCCACCATCGTTTCGATGCGCTCTCGAGCTTCTCCGGCGATCGTCTTCGGCGCGATCAGAATGCAGTGCGATTTCTCGGTGCCGCGCCCGATGCGCCCGCGAAGCTGGTGCAATTGCGCCAGCCCGAAGCGGTCAGCGTGTTCGATTACCATCACCGTCGCGTTCGGCACGTCCACGCCCACTTCAATCACCGTCGTCGCAACCAGCACATTTAGATCGCCGCGCCGAAACTGCTCCATCACAGCTTCTTTTTCCACGTTTTTCAGCCGACCGTGCAGCAATCCCACCCGCAGCTTGGGAA
>JBOGMW010000015.1:0-22665 GCA_050746805.1 Candidatus Acidiferrales bacterium
GACTGTGCTCTTCGTCAAAGACGATTTTGGATTCAAGGTCGAGCTTGGATTTTTCAATGGCCTTGGCCAAATCTTGCAGCTTTTTCTTGTCCGCGAAATCGGTCTTCTTTTCGAGTTCGCTTTGAGCGAGCAGATCGATTAGTTTCGGCACGCGCAGGCGGCGAGCGAGTTTCGCGGCGACCTGATCGTACTCCTGAATATTCAAAAGGAATTGCGTTAGGGAGCCGCCTTCGAGCGACTTGCCGTCTTTCGTTTTGACCACGTGATCTTCCGTGGCGCGTTTCATCAGCTCGCGCGAAAACTCGCGCTCGTCGCGGATGTAGCGGTCCATCTTGCCGCGCTTGACGCGATAGAGCGGCGGCTGGGCGATGTAAATGTGTCCCTTGTCGATCAGCTCGCGCATGTGGCGGAAGAAGAAAGTGAGCAGCAGGGTGCGAATGTGGCTGCCGTCCACGTCCGCATCGGTCATCAGGATGATTTTGTGATACCGGAGCTTGGAGGCATCGAAATCGTCCTTGCCGATTCCGGTGCCGAGCGCGGTGATGATGGCGCGAATTTCCTCGTGACCCAGCATCTTGTCGTAGCGGGCCTTTTCCACGTTCAGGATTTTGCCCTTGAGCGGAAGGATTGCCTGGTAGCGGCGATCCCGTCCGCCCTTGGCGGAACCGCCGGCGGATTCTCCCTCGACGAGGAAGAGTTCGCAGCGAGCGGGATCGCGTTCCTGGCAATCAGCCAGCTTGCCAGGCAGCCCGCTTGAGTCCAGCGCGGATTTTCGGCGAGTGAGTTCGCGGGCTTTGCGGGCGGCTTCGCGGGCGCGGGCTGCGTCGATACACTTGCCAATGATTTTGCGCGCGATCGAGGAGTGTTTGTCGAAATACTCGCCGAGCTTTTCGTTCACCAGCGATTCGACCAGGCCTTTGATATCGCTATTGAGTTTCCCTTTGGTCTGCCCCTCGAACTGCGGCTGCGGCAGCTTGACGGAGACGACGGCGACGAGACCTTCGCGAACGTCGTCGCCGTTGATGGAGACTTCGTCCTTCTGTTCCTTGAGCATGCCGAAGGAGCTTGCGTAGTAGTTGATGGTGCGCGTGAGCGCGGAGCGGAAGCCGGCCAGGTGCGTGCCGCCATCGACGGTGTTGATGGTGTTGGCGAAGGCGAAGATATTTTCGGCGTAGCTGTCGTTGTATTGTAGCGCGATTTCCATGTCCACTTGGCCGCGGTTGCCCTCCATGTAGATAGGCGAATCGTGGAGTGTTTGCTTGCCGCGATTGAGGTGCTTGATGAACTCGGAGATGCCGCCGGTGAAGCGAAACTCGGCTTTCTTGCCGGAGCGCTCGTCATCGAGCGTGATTTTAAGGCCCTTATTCAGGAAGGCCAACTCGCGCAGGCGCTGCGAAAGCGTGTCGAAGCTGTATGCGGTGGTCGAGAAAATCGAAGGATCGGCATGGAAGGTGATTTTGGTGCCGGTCTTGCGCGTCTTGCCAGACGCTTTCAGCTTCGAAGTGGGGATGCCCTTTTCGTAGGATTGCTCCCAGACTTCGCCATCGCGCCAGATTTCCAGGTCGAGCCAGTCGGAGAGCGCGTTGACCACGGACACGCCCACGCCGTGCAGTCCTCCGGAAACTTTGTAGGTGTCGCTATCGAACTTTCCGCCAGCGTGCAGCACGGTCATGACGACTTCGGCCGCGGGCTTTTTCTCGGTGGCATGCATGTCGACCGGAATGCCGCGGCCGTTGTCTACGACGGTAACGCCGTTGTCGTCGTGCACCACCACGTTGATCTCGTCGCAGCAACCGGCCATAGCCTCGTCGACAGAATTGTCGACAACTTCCCAGACGAGATGGTGCAAACCGAGTTCGCCGGTGGAACCAATGTACATCGCCGGCCGCTTACGGACGGCCTCGAGCCCGCCGAGAACTTTGATGGATGTGGCGTCGTACTTGTGTCCAGCGGCTGCTGCGGGCGTGTCTTTATCAGCCATGAATCGTGCGTCTCCTCAGAAATGCGTGCTACGCGAAAGATGAATTCGTACGCGGGAAGGCGGTCGCGCGGATTGACTCGACACTAGCCTTGCCCATTGGCCCCCTGGCGCGAACGGTTTCGCTCGAGCTGGGACTCGAAGGGTTTCTGTCGTCTCCATCCCGCCCCACACCGAAAATTCGGAGGGGCGCGGCGGAGTTTCTCTGTACACCCTGCGAAAGAAACGGTCTCCGGAACCTGCCTTAGCCGGGGCCAAAAGCCACTTGCGCTGGCGCACACAAGCAATAAGCGGGACGCTGGCTATTCCGAAAAAACGTGTCGCTCGGGAGTATTCCGATTACATGCGAATTTTACCGGAAACCGGGTCGATTCACAAGGCGAATTTAGGGGCCTAAAACGCAAATATCCACCGCAAATACAGGCATTTACGATGTGGAGTAATCAGGACAACCGAGGCGCCTATTCCATTGTAAATTGAGTCAGAAATACCCCTCGTTTGGCGGGTGAGTGCCAACGATTCTCCGGCCAAAACGAAGCGTAGTTCAGATACGCATGGGCATTACGACGTAGCGGTAGCGGCTGCCGTCATCTGCCAGCGGGCGAAGCTGGCCGGCGGATTGTTCGTCCTTCAGCTCGAAGCTGATGGGACCATCTGGGGCGGCGGCCAGAAAATCGAGCAGATATTGGGCGTTGAAGCCGATGCTAACCGGCTCACCTTTGAATTCCTTCTCAATGGCTTCCTTGGCCTCGCCATATTCCGGGCTGGAGGCGGAGATTTCGAGGCCTTCTTTCGCCAGCATGAACTTCACGGCGTGCGAACGCTGGTCGGCTAGCTGAGAGACGCGGCGAAGCGCGTCTTGCAATTCGGCGCGCTCGATGGCGACGGTCTTGTTCACCTCGCGCGGGAGCACCGCTTCGTAGTTCGGGAATTGGCCAGTCAGTTTGCGCGAGGTGAGCATGCGGCGGCCGAACTGGAAGAAGAGATGGCTTTCGTCCTGCGCGAATTCGACCATGTCTTCCTCACCAGCCTCGGCAGCAAGGCGCTGCACTTCATTCATGGCTTTCTTGGGTATCAGGACACGCGTCTCCGTGGAGAAGCCTTCGAGTTTGTGATCCACTTCGACGAGCGCGAGCCGATGACCATCCGTGGCAACCATGGTGATGGAGCCCGGTTTAAGAACCAGCAACGCGCCATTCAACGTGTAGCGAGATTCCTCCAGCGAAATCGCGAAGGTGGTGCGCGCGATCAGGCCCGCCAGCATTTTCGCGGGAATCTTCACCAACGCGTGCGGGAACGCGGGAAGCTGCGGGAAATTGTCCTTGGACATACCGACCAGCTTGTAGTTGCGTCGATCGCAAGTGATCTGCACCCAATGATTTTCAAGCAGCTTGAAGCGGATTTCTTCGTCTGGCAGCAGCCGCACGAGTTCGAGCAACTTTTTCGCTGGGATCGTGCCAGCGCCTTCTTTTTTGATCTTCGCTTCGCACGAGGTGCGGATGCTCAGTTCGAGATCGGTCGCCGTGATGGTCAGGTGATTGCCGCTGGCTTCGCAGAGGAGATTGGACAGGATGGGAATCGTAGTCTTGCGTTCGATAACACCCTGCGTCATTTGCAGCTCTTCGAGCAGGTCATATTTCTTTATGCTGAATTCCATCTCGTATGCGGTCCTTGCGCTGGTTTCAGGGCTCATGGTTTTTGTTGGGTTACTCTACTGCTTTTCTCTCTTTCAATAAAGATATGAAAACCGTAGTCGCCGCCGCATCTGTGAATTTGAGGAAATCGCCAAAAACCATCACCCGCGTTGCTCGCCGTCGAATGGGTCTCCTGTGAATACCCTAAGAACCCTAAGGAAAACACCGGACCTTGATCTGAGGTATTTTCCTTTTTTACAGCTCCCTCCACAAGCTTTCCACAGGTCCGGAAGCTGGCGAAGGTGAATAGCTCGCCCAAGGCTAACCAAATGAATCGAGTAGCCTGTTAATCGTCTTGTTCAATTCCTTGTCGACTTGGCGCAGGGCTTCGATCTTGTTGATCGAGTGCAAGACGGTGGTGTGATGCTTGCCGCCAAACTGTTTGCCGATTTCCGGCAACGATGCGGAGGTCAACCGCTTGACCAGGAACATGGCCACCTGGCGCGGGAAGGCGATCGTCTTGGAGTTGCTGCGGACTTTCAGATCCTGGGCGCGCAAACCGAAATGTTCGCCGACGCGCTTTTGAATCTGCTCGATGCTGATTTTCTTTTCCTGGATCTCGATGATGTTTTTGAGCACCTGCTGGGCGGTGGAAAGATTAAACGGGGCTCCCGTGAGCGAGGCGTATGCCATGAGCCGGATCAGCGCGCCTTCCAGCTCGCGAATGTTGGATTTAATCGAGCGGGCGATGAATTCAGCGACGTCTTCCGGTAAGCGCACCTGCTCGCTTTCGGCTTTTTTCTGCAGGATGGCGATCTTGGTTTCCAGATCGGGCATTTGAATGTCGGCGATCAAACCCCATTCAAAGCGCGAGCGCAAACGCTCTTCAATCGCGGAAATTTCCTTTGGTGGGCAGTCCGATGAAATAACGATCTGTTTTTGCTGATCGTAGAGGGCATTGAACGTGTGGAAAAACTCTTCCTGGGTTCTCTCGGCGCGGGCGATGAACTGAATATCGTCGACCATCAGCACGTCCATATTGCGGAAGCGGTCGCGAAACGCGGCCATGCGTTCGAAGCGGATGGAAGCAATCACTTCGTTGGTGAACTTTTCAGCGCTGATGTAGATCAGGCGCAACGATGGATTGCGGCGTTTCAGTTCGTGGCCGATCGCCTGCATCAAGTGCGTCTTGCCCAGCCCCACACCCCCGTAGAGGAACAGCGGATTATAGGATTTGGAAGGCTGCTCGGCGACCGCGACGGCCGCAGCATGGGCGAATTGGTTCGACGAGCCGACGATAAATTTGTCGAAGGTATAGCGGGGATTGAGCTGTGCCTCGGCTGCGTCAAAGTCGAGCTTGGCTTGCGCCGTGGGTGGCTGAGGCACAGCTGCGGGCTCCGAATCCGCACAAATGAAATCGAGGGCCAAATCGGGCTGGCCGATTTCCGCGAGCACAGCGCTCAGAAGCTCCCCGTAAGTCTCTTTCAGACGCTTGGAGAACATCCGTGTAGGTACCCGGATGATCAGGCGGCCCGCCTCGGCTCGTTCCTGACGAGTGGGACGAAACCAAGTGGCGAAGCTGTGGGGGTTTACGCGGCGTTCAGTATGCTGGAGGACCTTGTCCCAAAGCGTCATAGGAGAAAATAAATCCCTACCGCAATTTCCACCGATGTGGAAATGCTGTGGAAATCGCCCCTCGCGACCTGCAAGGGGCTCAAAGTGGTCTGGGCGATCAGATTAGAAACGGCCCGGCGCGCATCCCCCAGGCAACGTCTCATAAAATCGATATCCTTAAAGCACGACAGGATCAACTGCGCTGCGGGATTCTGCCTAAACCAAACGCCGGGAGCAAGAGAAAAGTAGACGAAAATCGCGCGCGCAGTCCACATACTTTTCACAATTTTTCCACAGGGCTTTCGTCACACCAATATCGCCGCGGAACCCTGCGTGCAGCCAATGAGATGTAGCCTAGGATGCAAAATCACGGCGATAAACACCGACGAGTTTTCCACAGATCGCATTTCAACAGCCTCTTCCAAATTCCATATACCAGGAAACTTTTGCGCGGCTGATTCCGCAAAAAAAGACAGCAACGGCGTCCAAGGAATGAATAGGAGTGCAGCGCACAATCAATCGAGGCGGAAATTGGCGCGTTCGATGGAGCGAGCGCGGCCGGTGGATTCGTCCACATCGATCTGCACGCCGTTCATCTGGACATCGCCTTCGGCGACGCTGAACCGCGAAGGCATGGCATCGAGAAAATGATCGATGATTCCGCGCTTTTCCATGCCGATTACAGAGTCGTGAGGGCCGGTCATTCCGACATCGGTGACGTAGGCTGTGCCGCCAGGGAGCACGTGATAATCAGCGGTTGGGATGTGCGTGTGCGTGCCGAGCACCGCGGATACTTTGCCGTCGAGATACCAGCCCATGGCAACTTTCTCGGATGTAGCTTCCGCGTGCACGTCGACCACGATCACTTTTACTTCTGGTGGAACTTTCTTCAGCTCGTTAGTTGCGGCGCGGAACGGGTCGTCGATGGGCGCCATGAACGTGCGCCCCTGGACGTTGAGGACAGCGCAGCCCGCGCCACTTTTGGCCTCGCCAACCCAAAGGCCCTTCCCCGGAGAACCCTCCGGGAAATTTGAGGGTCGCAGAAGGCGCGGCTGGCTGGGGAAATAATCCACGATTTCCTTGCGCTTCCAAATGTGATTTCCGCTGGTGAGCACATCCGCACCGGCAGCGAAAAGCTCCTCGGCGATCTTGGGTGTGACACCGAAACCGGAAGCGGCGTTTTCGCAATTGACGATGCAGAAATCGATCTGACGCTGGGCGAGGATATCCGCGAGCCGGTCGTGAACGATTCTGCGGCCGGGCGAGCCGACTACGTCGCCGATAAAAAGTATCTGCAAATGCTGTCTTTAAATTGCCGTGTTTCGAACTGCAGGAGACCCCTTCGCTCATTTCGTTCGCTCAGGGTCACGACCCCGGTCGGATCGTGAGGAGCGGTCCACTTCGCCGTGCATTGCTAGGCCCTGAACCCCACGTTGTAAGTCGGGCGCCCAGCGCCTGCTTTAAGGCTATCCCGACCCGGCAAGCCGGGGCGAGACGTGCACAAGGGCAGGTCGACGCAGCCGCCCTGGGATCCAGTGTTGGTTCAAATAGGCTTTCGCAACGTCCACCTGCGTCGCAGGCCATCTCCGCAGAGCATTGTAACAGGAATCGTCAGCTGAATGATTTTCAGCAAGCAACGCTCTCGAAGCGCGTATTCCACCAAGCGGGCAGACACAGCAATCATCCCGCACTGAGGCGGTTCTAAACCCGCAATACGTCGCCTTCGCGGGCTACGGTGCGATAGAGCACAGGATCGACGAAAATGGCCAGGCAGACGCGCGATATCAAGCCGCGACGATCCCGGTCGCAAAACGCTTCGTCTGATAGCAGGTCTATTGCGACCTGCAGCCCCAGCCTTCAAAAGCGGATTACACCTGTAGCGTATCGCCGTCTCGAGCAACGATCTGATAGAGCGCGGGTACAAGGTAAATACCGAGAAAAAGCCGCGAAATCAGTCCCGCGACGATCACGATCGCAAATGGGCGCTGCGTGTCCGAACCGATGCCATGCGAGAGGGCTGCGGGCAGCAGGCCAAGGCAAGCGACAAGCGCCGTCATTGCGATCGGACGCAGGCGGATGACGGAGGCCTCCAGCGTCGCGGTATGGATGTCCATGCCTTCGAGGCGAAGTTTGTTGATGTAGCTGTAGAGAATTACCGCTGTTTCGACGGCAACGCCCAGCAGCGCGAGCAGTCCGAGAGCTGAAGAGACGCTGAATGGGGTGTGAGTTAACTTGAGCGCGACGAACGCGCCCACCGGTTCCGTCATGATCACGCCTAGCGCCGTGATGACGGGGAACTTAATGTTGCCGTACAGCGCAAAAAGGATCAGAAAGATCAGAAAGACCGTCAGGGGCCCGATCACCTTAATCTGGTCCTTCGCAGCCAGATATTCGCTGTACTCTCCTCCCCAAATCATCCGGTATCCGGGGGGCAGTTGGATGGCGGCATTCACGGCTTTTTGTCCGGCATTCACGGCGCCCGCCAAGTCTCGTCCTTCGACCGCGTACTGGACGCCGATGTACCTTGAATCGTTCTCGCGATAAATGAACGAAGCACCGTTGCCCACGTGAATGTCCGCAAGCTGGCGCAAGGGAATCTGCTGGCCGGCGGGATCGCCAACCAGAAGATTGCTGATCTCCGCGCCGTTGCTGCGGTATTGAGGCTCCATGCGTACCACGAGATCGAATTCTTTTTCTCCTTGGATCACTTGCGATACAGCCTGCCCGCCGACGGCGGCCTGCACCACCGCCTCGACATCCGCCACATTGATGCCGTAGCGCGCGCACTCCACACGGTTCACGTTTACGATCAGACTCGGTTGGCCCAGCTCACGCACCACAACGAGATCGGTAAATCCTGGGACGTGTTGCAAGGTCGTTTTTACTTTGATTGCCTCGTCCTGCAGCGTCTGGAGGTTGGAACCGTAAATTTTTACGGCGAGCGCGCTCTTGAGGCCGGTTAGCGCCTCATCCACGGCATCTTCCGCCGGCTGAGTGTAGTTAAAAATGATGCCGGGGAAAGCCTGAAGCCGATTATTTATTGCGTCGATCAGCTCCTGCTTGTTGCGAATTTTGCCGTTCGTCCAAACCGCGTCGCTGTAGGGCCGGAGGCCCACGTAAAATTCATCGTTGAAGAAACCCGTGGAATCGGTTCCATCGTCCGGGCGGCCCAATTCAGATGCGACGGTAGTCACCTGCGGGTACGACATGAGTACGTCCCGGACCTGGGGTGAGATTTTTGCGGCTTCCTGCCAAGAAATGGTGTAAGGCATCGTGGCTCTGACCCAAAGCGCTCCCTCATCAAGATGTGGCATGAATTCAGCGCCGATAAATGGAATCAGCAGAAGGCTAGCGCAGAAAATAATCGAGCAACTCACGAAGGTAAGCTTTGGATATGAAAGGCACCATTCAAGTTGCCGCCGGTAGATTCTCTTGCACCATTCGTACGGGCGATTCACCTTTTCCCGCGCGCCCTTCTTGAACCAATAGGAAGCAAGTACCGGAACCAAGGTCAAAGCCAGAACCAGAGATCCGACCAGCGCGAACGCCATCGTGTCAGCCATGGGGCGGAAAAGCTCTCCTGCGGCTCCGCGCAAGGCGTAGATGGGAAGGTATCCAGCGATAATTACTAGGACGGCATAAAAGATGGGCCGGTCAACCTCGCTCGCCGCCGATGCGATTAAGTCGTTAAGCTTGTAGTCCTGCCCGTGGTGCAATGCGATTTCCCGGAACACGTTTTCCATCATCATCACGGCGCCTTCGACGAGAACGCCGAAATCGATGGCGCCAATGGAAATCAGATTGGCGTCAACTCCCTTGGCATGAAGGAAGATGAATGCGAACAAGAGCGACAAGGGGATCGTGATGGCAACAATGATTGCCGCGCGAAAGCTAATCAGGAAAAAGACTAGAATGATCAGTACCAGGATCATGCCGCGAACCAGGTTGGATTCGACGGTGTGGATGGTGAGCTTCACCAGGTCGCTGCGGTCGTAGTACGGGACAACCTTCACGTCCGGGGGCAAAACGGTTTTATTGAGAGTTTTTGTCTCCTCTTCGACCTTTTGAAGGACGTATTGGGTTTGCGCTCCCGTGCGCATCAAAATAACGCCTTCGATCGCGTCATCCTGATGCATGTAGCCAAACTCGCCCAGACGCGGCGCGTGACCGATGACTACCTTGCCGATGTCCTTGACGAAAACGGGCGCGCCGTTCTGGCTCGCTACCACGATATTCTCGATGTCCTGGGTGTTTTGCACGAGACCGAGGCCGCGCACGTAGTAGAACTGTCCTCCGTGCGAATAGAATCCGCCGCCTGTGTTGGCGTTGTTAGCGGAAAGGGATTGCATCACCTGAGGGATCGTCAGGTGAAAGTTAAAAAGGCGAGTCGGATCGAGCAGCACTTGATATTGCATGACCGTGCCGCCGAAGCCCGAATCGTCCGCTACCCCCGGTACGGAGCGGTAAGCGCGTTCAAGGACCCAATCCTCGATCGTCTTAAGTTCCATGGGACTACGATCGGGACTTTGAATTACGTAACGGTAGATCAGATCGCTGGGGCTCGATAGCGGGGCCATGCTCGGAGAAACGCCCGCCGGCAAGCTGACTTGGCTCAATCGCTGGAAAGCCAGCTCGCGGCAGAAATAATTATCCGTTCCGTAGCTGAAGGTCATGATGACGTCCGAGAGGCCGTACAGCGAAATCGACCGCATGTACGTCATGTTGGGGATGCCGTTCATTTCCACTTCGAGGGGGACGGTGACCAATCGCTCCGTCTCTTCCGCCGCATGGCCCGGCCATTGAGTGATGATCTCAACCATCGGTGGCGATAAATCGGGATAGGCGTCGACGGGCATGCGTTGAAACGAGATAGCGCCCACGATGGCGATGGCAACCGACATCAGCAAGATTAGGAACCGCTGGCGCAGAGCGAACTGAACGATGCGATGAATCATATGGGGCCGGTCACCTTAGTGTTGAAGCGAATTCGCAAACTGAAGGAACAAGCTGCCGGAGCCCACAATCTTGTCTCCCGCGGAAAGTCCGGTCAGGATTTGCGTTTTTCCGCCCTGGTTTTCTCCGATCGTTACTTGCCGCCGTCCGAACTCGCGTGGGCCGGCCGCCAGATAAACGAAAGGTTGGTTCTGATCGTCGCGCACAACCGCGGCATCCGGCACGGCGATCGCGTTGCGAATCGACCCAGCCGTCACCACCGCCGTGCAGTACATGTCTTTCTTCAGCTTTTCACCGGGGTTGCGGACAACGATGCGCGCTTGCAACGTGCGCGTGTTGGGATCGAGTGCCGCCGAGATGTACGAAATTTTGCCGGAAAAATCGTTCGGGTATGCGTCGGTTTGCACGACCACGTTGTCGCCCACGTGAATGTGGGCGAGATCGCTTTGATAAACGTTCACCAGCACCCACACAGTGCTCATGTCCGAGATTGTGAAGGCCTGCGTTTGTCCTGCCTGCACTACTTGTCCTGGCGATACCATGCGCTCAACCACTTCTCCGGCGATCGGAGCTAGCACCGGAATTTCAGCCGACGCTGAAGGATTCTTCGCCAGCCCGTCTGGATCCCTCACACCCAAAATCCTCAAACTCTGTTCCGAGGCGTTCAGGTCCGCCTGTGCCTGGTCGCGATCCGATTCCGCTTGCAGCAAATCGCGCTGGGCGATGGCTTCGTGCTTGTAGAGATCCTGCGCGCGCGCGTAATTTACCTTTGCTACGCGGAACGAATCGCGCGCCTTCAAGTAGGTGGCCAGTAGTTGCGAGTAGTCGGGGCTGGATACTTCAATCATTGGTTGCCCGGCGGCCACATGCTGCCCCGGAACCACCAAAATGCGGCTGACCGGACCTCCGACTTGCGTGATTACCGAAGTTGTCTTAAATGCGTTGTATGTCACAGTACCCGAAAGCCGTAACGTGCGCGGCAGCGTCACCGGCCTGACGGCCACCACTTGAACGTGCCCCATCTGATTTTCCGGAATGGTGAAGAGCTGCGGGATTTCCGAGCTCGGCTGGCGCGCTGAATACGACGTCATCTTGTTCGCGTTGCCCGAACCCGTGCTGCAGCCGGCAATAGCGAAAGCCAGCGCAAATGCCGCAGCGACTGCGAACGGTCGTAACCGCCGTTTCATCGGTTGTGTTCTCATGGCAGACTCCTGGTTCCCACCGCTTCGCGAAGCTGCTCGAGGGCGGTTAGGTACGACGCGAGCGACTGGCGATAGCCAAGCTCCGCCGCGCGATAACTGCGCTCCGCGTCGAGGAAATCGAGCAGGCTTGCGGCGCCGCGCCGGTACGCGTACTCACTGATATCGCGATCCTGCTTGGCCTCATCGAGATACCCGGATTGGTACAATTGAATTACCTGGTTGTTGCTCTGCAAGCCTTCGTACGCGTCGCGCACATCGGTCAGCACCTGATCGGCGGTTGCCTGCTCCTGCTGTTGCGCCTGTGTAATCGCATAACCGGCGCGGGCGATTTCGCCCTGGTTGCGGTCGAAAATGGGAATCTGGACCTGACCGAAGAGCGAAGCTGTGTTTGCATCGCTTACGTGCGTGTAATTCACCTGGGCTGTGACGTCCTTTTTGCCCTGCGCCTTGGCCAGTTGGTACTGGCTCTGCGCTGCGGTGATGCCCTGCTGCGCGGCCCGGAGATCCGGACGCGTCTTTAAAGCCTGCGCTTGAAAATCTTCGAGATTTCCCTTGAGCGGCACGTATTCGAATGAGCCGGCTACATCGTAATCGGAGGGGACCGAGTCATAACCAAGCAGCTGCCGGAGGCCGTTCAACGCTTGTACTTTCGCGAGCTGCGCCTGGGAAACGTCGGTCTGGAACTGCAAGAGCTGCAGCTTGGTTTTCAGGAAGTCGTCGTCGCTGATATCACCGGTGCGATAGCGTTCCTGGCTGATGTTGACGGAGTTCTGGAAGCTTTTGAGGTCTTTCTGCGCCAGATCGAGCGCCGATTCGGCGAGCTGCACGGCGATGAACTGACTGGCGACCTGAAAACTGAGGCTGCGCTCGTTATCCGCGACTTGTGATTCCGTGACAGCGGTTTGGTCCTGCGCCGCGCGCAAGCGGTGCTGGCGTTTCTTCCCCCGTTCGAAGAGATAGCTGACCCCCAGGTCGAACTCGGCCGAGTTGTCTATGAAACTCGAGTTGAAATCGCTCGGGTTGAAAAAAGGAATGAACAATGCGTCGCCGAGCAGCACCGGATTCGGCCGCAGGTTGGCGGTGATTTCCTCCGCTTTACTTTGCTGGATCGTGGTGCGAGCGGCCAACAGCGCATGGTTATGCTGCAGAGCCAGTTGAATGGCTTGGTCCAGAGTAATTCGCACCGGCCCTTGGACGTTGGAGAGACTCTGCGCGGAGAGGCGCGGGGCGAGGTAAGCTCCGGCCAAAGATACGGCGAGCGTTAGCAATGCACAACGCACACGATGCACACGCATAGGCGTTCAGCCCTCGAGAAAAAGAAACACGTCAGTCGGTATACCGCCGCGAAGCACCAAAGGCGGCACGGAATTGGCGGGAACTCTAGGCGGAAGGAGGAGCGCGGGCCGGAACGCGCGGCAGCGAAGGAGCCGGCGCGTCGGATGGTTCCTGAACTTCGGGCTGCCTGCCTAGAGGCGCGATATTCGGCGCGCTATCGGCCACGAGCGTGGGCACGATCGGTTGATGACTCAGGTGGCAGATCGGGCAGCTTGCTTCGGCGGACTTCGCGTGGTGGTGCCAGAGCACTCCAGCCGTGGTGGCGAGCACCAGCAGCGGCATCAGGAGCAGCGCGACAGTGACCAAAGAGAATCGAATTGGGCCGCGTTTACGCATTCGTCAGAAATCTACCCGACGCAATGGATCGATCATATAGCAGATGTCGAATGGTACCAACGGGTTGTTCGGGGGTTGGCGGCGCGAGAATCAACGCCCCCTTCGGCGGGAAAGAGGGCTGAGACGTCTTAGGGATAACGGAGAATTAATTGGACTGTTCAAGGGCCCGCTCGACCATGGCGACGCACTTTTCGACGCGCTGGCGCAGAGGACCTTCGAGCTCCTGCTGGCGGCGGCGCAAGGTGAGCAGCTCGTCGGAGACGTTCAGCGCTGCGAGCACAGCTACTTTTAGGGAATCAACCATGCGCGTGGATTCGGCGATCTCGCGCATTTTGGCGTCCACGTAAGCGGCAAGCTCTTTCACGTACTCTTCGTTTTCGCCGGAATTGATGCTGTAGCTCTGATCGTAGATATCGACTTTCACGTTAGGCCCCCGCCGGAGACTTGGCTGGTGTGGGGCCATTTTGTGCCAATCGCGGCTCGCGCGCAATCGAGATTGTTGCGTCCGGCGGCGCGAATTGCGACGACAGCGCCCCAACGAGAAACGATACGCCACGCCATCAGGTGGTCCGGAGCGAGGCGCCGAGGTTTTGTTCGAGGGCGGAGACTATGCGCGAGGAGAACGCGGCGACCTGCGCGTCGGTGAGCGTGGCGTCCGGGCTTTGGAAGACCACGCGAATCATCAGCGAATATTTTCCTGCCGGGAACTGGCCGCCGCGGAAGAGGTCGGCGGGTTCGATGCGGCGCAATCCCGGGATTTCGAGGGCGCGAATCGCATCGGCGACTTGCGAAAACTGGATGCCCTCGGCGAGGACCAACGAGAAATCACGCTCGACGGCTGGAAAGCGCGGGATTGGAGAGAACTTCAAATTTGCCAGCGCCGTTTCGATCCCTGCGAGCAAGCTTGCGAGTTTGATTTCGGCTAGGAAGATCTCCTGGCGAAGCTTGAGCTTGTCCGCGGGGTTGCGGGCGAGTTGGCCCGCGGCGCCGAGTTTCCCATTGGCACTCGCGGCCGAACTTTGCGACGTGATCGTGATTTGCGCTGCTCGGGAAGCCGCAAGCCACGCCGGGCCTCCGGATTTCCAGGCGAAGCCGCCGGCGAGCGCGCCGATGGCGTCGAGATCGCCCTTCAGATCGCCGAATGTGAATTCGCGGGCGGGTTCGTGGATGCTTTTTTCACGGGCGAGGCCGGTGGCGCCTAGCGTCAGAATGCGCGTCTCGATGGGTTCACCATTGCCAAGCTCGTAGGCTTTGCCGATTTCGAAGAGGCGCAGATTGCGCTGGCCGTGATTGAGATTCCAGCTCACGGCGTTGAGCATGCTGACGACCCCGTTCGAGCGAAGAATGGACGCGTCTTCGGCCAGGGGATTGCCGATTTTCGCGGTTGTGACTCCTTCGGTGCGGAAGAGCGCATCCCGGTCGGCGTCAACCAGCGGTATTTCAACGATTTCGTTGTAACCGAGTGCGACGAGACATTCTCGGAGGCGGGTTTCTTCGTCGGCATGGGGCAAGCGGCGCGCGGGCAGCTTCGCGGGCGGAAGGCGCGGAGGAAATTTGTCGTAGCCGTAGTGGCGGGCGACTTCTTCGATCAAGTCGATATCGCGCGAGACGTCCTGGCGCCACGACGGGCGGCGACACTTCCAGTTGGCGTGCGGTCCTACGCCCTCGCGGCGCGGATCGAATCCCAGCTCGCCGAGAATGCCCTCGATATCCTGATCAGGGGCGTCCGCGCCCATGACGCGCAGCAATTCGCCGCGAGCGAGCGTGATTTCGATGGGTGGCTCGCGGCGAGGATATACGTCCACGACGCCCGCGAGAATTTGGCAGCCGGCCAATTCCGCAATCAACTGCGCGGCGCGACGGGAGGCCACTTCGGCCATTTCCGGGTCGGCGCCCCGCTCGAAGCGGTAGGAAGCTTCGGTGCGCAGGCCGAGCGCCTTGGACGTGCGGCGAATGGAGATGGGATCGAAGCAAGCGGCTTCGAGCAAGATGTTGCGGGTGCTGAAACCGATTTCGCTATCGGCGCCGCCCATGACACCGCCGATGCCAAGGGCGCGGGAGGCGTCTGCGATCACGCACATGTCTTTCGCGAGCGTACGTTCGGCGCCGTCAAGCGTGCGGATTTTTTCGCCCGGACGAGCGCGGCGGACGATGATGCGGCGATCAGCGAGTTTGTCAAGATCGTAGGCATGCAGCGGCTGGCCGAGTTCGAACATGACGTAGTTGGTGACATCCACGACGTTGTTGATCGAGTTTTGGCCGATGGCTTCGAGACGCTTGCGAAGCCAATCGGGCGAAGGCTGGACCTTCACGCCACGAAGAATGCGCGCGGTGAAGCGTCCGCAAAGATCGGGCGATTCGATATCGACGCGCGTGGCGCTGGCGGTTTTTTCGGCGGATTCCCTCAGTGGGATATCGAGTGGCTTAACGGGCACGCGGTAAATGGCGGCGATCTCACGGGCAACGCCGTAATGCCCGAGGCAATCTGGGCGATTGGCGGTGACTTCGGCATCGAGGACAGGTCCAGCTGCTGATTCCTCGGTGGAATCGATGGCGAGACCCGAAAGGGCGAGGCGACTTCGGAGTTCGGATGCGGGCGCGGTCACGTCCACGAATTCGCGGAGCCAGTCGTAAAGAAGCTTCATGGGTGCGCCACCGCCAAGTGAGTGGTGAGTGGTAATTGGTGAGTAGTGAAAAGCTGACGCGGAAAGCGCGAGCGAGCGATGAAGCGAGTTGCGGCGCGGCGGATGCCGGGAAGTTCGCTATTAGAAAATCGTATGTCGATGAATTGCGGGAGGTTGAGAGCCGCCGAGATCGACGCGTTTTCGCGATTAGAAAAACTGCGGGAGTTCCCAATTTGGGAATGGATTACGGCGCAACGGCCCGCAAGCCTGGCTTTCGGCTCCCGACTGTCTTCTAGTTGGCGCTCGACCGCAATCATAATCGAACTACGCTAGCGCAAACGGGGGCGGCGGTGCAACGGAAAGTCAGCGGGTGGCGGATTATTACGTTGATCTGTTTCGTTGAGGGATTTAGCGGCGCGAGCGCAGAAATCCCGGAACGTCAGTTTGCGTCCGAGGATTTTGAGCCGGTTCGGCGGGCGATGGCCTTGGCGGCTTCGAGCAGGAACGATCGCTCGCGATTATCCAGCGGGTGAGCGCTTTGCGAATTTACGGAGCTCGTGGCGCTGGTCGGCACCATCGCCCAACTCTTACGGCCAGGAGGATGCTCTTTGGCGGCGCGGCGGCGTCGTAGAGGAGGCGATACAGTGGAACTTCGAGCGCGCGGGCGCATTTCTGGAGCGCTTCGACGGAGGGGACGGGGTGGCCGTTTTCGATCCGAGAGGTAGAGCCGCGGATCAGCCCCGTGCGTTTTTGGTTGTCGCCCTGACTGAGACTCTTCAATTCTCAGAGCTTGCGAAGTCTCTGTCCGACTAGGATAAGAATTCAGCGGACACCAAGCTAGGCGGCTCTTAGATAATCAACTACGTAATATTATATAACTTAATAAGTCTATAGCTCTGCGAGCGACAACGCCCGACCGCGGCGAGCGGAACAATTCATACCCTGCCGGTGACCAGCGGGTGTATATTCCGGGCTAGGCGGCCCGACGGAAGCGGTGGTGGATTATCGGCAAGGCATCGCAATACGGAGTTGGCAGCAAGCAAGGCGTACTGCCTCGTCGCGCGCCGCGCCTTCCACGTGTTTCGGCCCGTCGCGTTATTGCCACTTTCGATGTTCAGGCTGCAACCATCTTCCGTGAAACGTAGTACGGCCATTTTTTCTGAGAGATTCCTTGAGGAGGTACAAGTCGATGGATAGACGAAAAATGTTGGCGCTATTGGGAGCTAGTCCGGCGCTGGTGGCCGGGACTCCCGCATTTGCAACGGCCGCTGCGCGTCCGCTGGGGAGCGATTCGTACGAAGGCAGCGACGAGCGGATCACGGTGATGAATCCGGGGATCGCGAGCAAGGTCGCGGGGCGCGTGCCGCTGGCCCCGCGGTTGAAGGATATGAACAACAAGCTCATCTACATGATCAATCTTTCGTGGGAAGGCCCGGACGCGGCGAACTATTTTTATAACGCGATGACGGACTGGTTGCACGAGCACTACACGGGCGTCCGAACAGTCGTCAAGGTGACCGCCGAGGGGATGTTCGGCACTGATCCTTCGGTCCTGAAGGCGATCAAGGAGAATCACGCCGACGCGGTCGTCGTCGGCGTAGCAGGTTGAAACGGCTGCTGCCAGGCCGTGAGCCGATGGGCAAAAGAGATCGAGACCCAGATTGGAATTCCGACAGTTTGCGTTGCGATGAACAATATCGTGCATTACGCACTGACCTATGTGCGTAAATATGACACGGGAATGCCTCTTCGATTTGTGGCTGTTCCGTTTCCATTTACCGGGCAGCCGAAAGCCGTGGACGTGGCCTATGTGACCGGCAAGGATATGCTCACTGATGAACCGATGATGCGCGCCATAGTCGGTGCATTGACGAGTCCTTTGACGGCGAACGAAAGGGTTTCCGGAGCGCCGCCGGAAGAGTCGGTCGAGCCTAGATTGCTTGCGCCGGATACCGAAGATAACCTGCGGGCAATGTTTGATGAGCGCGGCTGGGCTGACTACAACTGGATAAACCTGCCGACCGAGAAAAAAGTGATGGCCATGCTCCGGGGCACGAGCCGCAAGCCGGACGAAGTGATCAAGACAATCAATATTACCGGCGGGGCACGACCCTTGACGGTGGAGAAAGTGGCGATCAGCGCGGTGATGGCCGGGGCTTCGCCGGAGCACTTTCCGGTGATTCTTGCGCTGGCGACGCAGGCGCCGTTTGGCAACTCGACCAGCTCGATGGCGAACATGGTGGTGATCAACGGGCCGATCGCCAAAAAGCTGAAATTCAATAGCGGGACGAACGCGATGGGGCCGTACAACCGGTCGAACGCCGTGGTCGGGCGCGCTTTCACGATTATGTCCAAGACGGCGGGCGATCTGCGGAACGGCATCAACGCGTGGGAAAGCCTGGGCAGCAACCTTCAGTACAACAATATTCTCTACGCGGAGAATGAAGACAGCCTCCCGGACGGCTGGAATCCTTTGCACGTGCAGATGGGATTCAAGCCGGACGATAACCTGGTGACGGTCGGGACAGGTTGGACAAGCGTTTCCAGCGTAGGCGGCAGCCAGGAGCTCTACCCAGTGCACTTCCTGATGCGGGATTACATGAGGTCTCTGACGGCGTCGGGATCGTCGGCCACGATCGTGATGGACCCGACCGTGGCGGGATTGCTGCAAAACGCGCACGGGTTCAAGACGAAGGAGCAGTTGAGCGAATGGTTCTCGCAGAACGTGGAAACGAGGGCGGAAACGTACTGGGGCAACGGCGTGATTCAGAGCACGGTGGTGCCGCTGGCGCTGCAGGGGCTGGAACCGTACGCTAGCTGGCGAAAACTGCCGAACGACGCGCTGATCAAGCCGTTCACGAACTCACGGGCGATTCACATCGTGGTGACGGGCGGGAAGATCCAGACCACGTGGTTCGTCACGGACTTCGGGATGCGCCGGGGCGTGAAGATCGACGATTGGGCGTAGAATAAAGCAAGCGGATGGCACGGGGCGAACGCCCCGTGCCGCCGCGAATACCAGACGGGAACGGAGCGGCTATGAGAGCACAAATTCTTGCGGGGATCGCGCTGGGTTCGCTCGCGCTGTTACCCGCGGCGATCTCGGCGCGCCCGCTGCGCAAGAATTCGCAACAGGGTTCAGCTACTACAAAGTCCGACACGGCGTCCGCCAAGGACAAACTGCCGTTTCCGGACGTGCCGAGAATCACGGCCGAGGAAGTGGAGCAGCGGATCAAGACGAAAGGCGACGTTGTGATCGTCGATACGGATGATTCGATGACTTACGGCGCGGAGCATATTCGGAGCGCGGTGAACATCACCTACGATCCGACCGTGGATGTGACCAGCGAGGACCAGACATTACAGGCTCTTCCGGGCGGCAAACTGATCGTGTTTTATTGCAACTGCCCGCATGAAGAGGATAGCGCGCCGATGGTGAAGGAAATGTGGGAACTGGGCTACGCGCGCGACGAAGTGAAGGCGCTGCAAGGCGGGCTGACCGCTTGGGAACAACTAGGATATCCTCTTGTGGGCACCGACCTGCCGAAGAGTACCCAAGAAAAGGGCCAATAAGGATCTGCTGTTCTGTAGAGTCGGGGCCGGGACGGAACCGTTGGCGAGGTTCGAACCCGGCCTTCTGCTTTTTTAAGCCTGCACAGTTGGCGAAAAGGCATCGATACACCGACAGGATGTGCGAGGCGGGCTCGACCGCAAATCAGGCGTTCAATGGCGCGTACCTGCCATCCGTAGCGGTACCCGAAAGATTGCAACTGACGTGAATTAACAATGGATGATCGTTTTATGGCTCGCGCGATCCATATCTCGGTGGAAAATGCGCGGTCCGGGCGCGGCGGGCCGTTTGGTGCGGTCATCGCGCGCGAGGGCAAAATAATCGCGGAAGCCGCGAATTCCGTGGCGGCGTGCAACGACCCGACGGCACATGCCGAAATTTTAGCGATTCGCGAAGCATGCGTGAGGCTTCAACAGTTCCAGCTAAGCGGCTGCGACATTTACTGTTCGTGTGAGCCGTGTCCGATGTGTTTGGGGGCGATCTATTGGGCCCGGCCCAACGGCGTATTTTATGCGAACACATCCGAGGACGCGGCGAAGATCGGGTTCGATGATTCGCTGATCTACCGTGAAATTCCGCTGCCGATCGGCCAACGCAAGCTTCGAATGATCCAGATGATGCGCGACGCGGCGCAGGAGGCATTCTCCATCTGGACGGCGCTGCCCAAGAAAAAGGCTTATTGAATCCGCGTGGAGGACTCCGGAGGCGCAGCGAAAAACATTTGCAACGGACTCCCGCCAAGCGAGATCACGTTAAGCCTCCGCTCGATTTGGCAAAGTGGAGGCGCGCTGGTAGACGTCAGCAACTCTAAGTTTTCGCCGGATAGTTCTTGCGGATGATGGCGCCCAGGAGCACGAGCAAGGCGATGAGGCGCGCGACGTAAATCCATGGACTGCCCTCGTTGGGGTGCTTCATGGTGGAAAGCACCACCCGATCCACCCCTTCCACGAGGAAAAAGAACGCGAACGCAGCGAAAAGAGAATCCCGGGTATCTTTCCAGAAACGCAAGAAAAATAGCATCGCAGTGAACGACGCTGCTGTGATTACTCCCAGCAAGAATATTGAGAATATCAGGTGTTGTTGGAACAGTGTTGAAATCATCGGCCGCTATCCCAGATCAGGCCATAGAGCAACACCGAAAGGGAAGCCGCCACGGTGCAGAGGCGCAATGCAAACAAATCGACAGACGGGGGCAGGACTACAAGATCCAGAAAGACCAGGAAATTATCGACGGCTAAGCCGGCGAAGCAGATGCCGCTCCACAATAGGAGATGGCGTTTTCCGCGAGCGTATCCGCGAAGCAGCAAAACGGCGCAGGCGAGGCTGATAAAACACGCCAGTAAGTAGACGGCTGTTGCCATGTCACTCTTCCTTCGTGAAGCGGAACGCGCGCGCGAAATCGCGCACGGCCGCAGATGGTTTAGAATGAATAAGTTGAGACACGCGCACAACTTGACGCCGATAGATTTCGTCAAGCAAACGTATCAGGCGGTCTTGCTCCTCGGGGGCGGAATAATAATAGGTTGAGTCGGTGGAATCCAGTGATAAGAGCCTTTTGCGGAGCAGATCGTCAAGAATGATTCGGACAGCTTCACGTCTGATGTACAGACGCTTGCTCAATTCGTCGATGGTCCATTTCCGCGGACGCGTGCCACTGAGCAGAAGCAAAGCTTCCAAATGCGGCACGCTCTCGATCTGATCGAGGATGAACTGGGTGACAGCCGCGTCAGACGGATTGTTCTCATCGTTGGACATAACTATTGGGGCCAGGATTGCGTGCGGCCGCCGCAGGTCGATGCGGCGGGCACAATCAGAAATATCGGCTGCACGCGACAAACTTCAGGCTTGGCGCGATTTCAGCAAGTGCGATAGTTCCACCGCCGTCTAGACGAGCGGCTTCGACTTCAACAGCCGATCAATGAAATGGCAAGGTGAGACGGAGCAGTAAACGTCAGCCTGCACAGTAAGGTACATGGTTGCAGTGCGACGTTTCCGTTCGACTCTCCTAGAACAGATAAACTTTTAGCCACGCCAGCGCCGAGGAACCGTATGTTATAGCGGGCCGCGCCTGAAAGTGTATGAGTGCTTTGCTGGACGTGGTTCTAGGGTATTCCCCGTAGGGCCAATAAGGATGCCATCATGCTAGAAGTACACATTACCGCCCAGTCTACGGCGAGCTGTGACGAGGAAGCTTTTTCTGTCCGTAGAGCCAGACCCGCTGACCGGCCTGTATCGAACGAGGAGAAAATTCAATGAAGCGAAATACGACCGAGGCTGCTGAGAGGCCCCTGGCCGAACACATAGGCGCTGCGAATGGCGGACAGAGCGACGGCGAACTCGGGCCAGCGCAACTCAGTTTAATCCTCACGAGTCTTCAGACCGTGCGCGACGGAGACTTTTCGGTTCGGCTTCCGGGAAACTGGACGCGACTAGCGGGCAAAATTGCGGATACGTTCAACGAAATCGTGACCGCGAATGAGCAAATGGCGCGTGAGCTGAAACGGGTGGGCCAGGTGGTTGGCAAAGAAGGCCGTACGCGCGAAAGAACTCGTTTCTACCATTCCAGAGGCGCCTGGTGCGAAATGGAGGTGTCCGTAAACGATCTGGTTGACGATCTGCTGCGGCCGACCACGGAAGTGACCCGCGCCATCGCGGCGGTGGCGCAAGGCAATCTCAATCAGACGGTGCGATTGGACGTAGACGGGCGACTGCTGGAGGGAGAGTTTTTGCGGTCGGCCACCATCGTGAACACCATGATTCAACAGCTCAGCGTGTTCACCTCCGAAGTGACGCGCGTGGCGCGCGAAGTGGGAACGGACGGCAAGCTCGGCGGCCAAGCGCAAGTACCCGACGTGGCGGGAACCTGGAAGGACCTAACCGATTCGGTCAACTTGATGGCCAGCAATTTGACGGGGCAGGTACGGAACATCGCCGAAGTCGCGACTGCAGTGGCCAGCGGAGATCTTTCGCGCAAGATTACCGTCGATGTGCGGGGCGAGATCCTGCAGTTAAAAGAAGCCATCAATACGATGGTGGACCAGTTGCGATCATTCGCCTCTGAGGTGACGCGCGTAGCGCGTGAAGTCGGAACGGACGGCAAGCTGGGTGGCCAAGCCATCGTGCCGGGCGTGGCGGGGACTTGGAAAGACCTGACCGACTCCGTAAATGCAATGGCGGGTAATTTGACGGCGCAAGTTCGGAATATTGCGGAGGTTACGACCGCAGTGGCCCGCGGCGACCTCTCACGCAAGATCACGGTCGATGTGAAGGGCGAAATTCTGGAGTTGAAAGACACCATCAATACGATGGTGGACCAGCTAAACGCGTTCGCCGGAGAAGTGACGCGCGTGGCGCGCGAAGTGGGCACCGAAGGGAAGCTGGGTGGCCAGGCGCAAGTGCCGGGAGTGGGCGGCACGTG
>JBOGMW010000016.1:0-19387 GCA_050746805.1 Candidatus Acidiferrales bacterium
AATCCGCCGCAGTCCCGTAAATCGTCCCCACTCCGATGGCCAGCAGAAAATACAGCCAGCCCATATTGACCGACGGTTGCGTGGCCAAATCGCCCATCAGCCAAAAAGCCATGCCGCGCAGGTCGCGCCCGCTCAGGGTGGTCATCAAAAACACGATTACCGCCGAGAGAAACGACGCCGTCACGATCCCCGCCAGCAACAGCGTCCCGCTATCCAGTTGCCCTCCGCGCCTTCCTAGAAAATAAACCACGCCAATCGTCGCCACAGCACCCACGAACGCCGCCAGTTGAATGGCTCCCGGCACCCGCGGCGCCACGATCAAACTGATAATCGCGCCCAGCGCCGCCCCGCTCGAAACTCCCAGCACGTAGGGATCGGCCAACGGATTGCGCAGCAGCGCCTGATAACCCGCGCCCGCCGTCGAAAGCGCCGCGCCCACCAAAATTCCCAGTGCGATACGCGGCAACCGCAACCCGAAAACCACCAACCAGTAATCCGAAGGAATCTCCGCGCGCCGCCCGATCGCGCCGTTGAATAGCGTCAACACGATTTCGCGAATCGAAATCGGATACGTGCCCATCCGCAGCGCAATCACAACGGCCACGAACAGCACCGCCAGCAGCGCCACGCAAATAAAAACCAGGCGCCGCGGCGTCAGTTGACGGAATCCGCGCACCCTGGCAATGCCGCCGGAGACCGGCAGCGAACTCGGCTTCATCGCCTCCAATTCAGTTCCCGGTTTTGTCTCTAAAGGCATCTGGGTGCATTTCGTGCGCCAGCTTTTCGATTACATCCACAAGTTCCGGCGAAGGCCGCAGCGCCTCTTCGCTCACGTCCACCACGTGTCCCATTTCCACCGCGTCCAGATCGCGCCACACTGGACGCGCTCGCAAATCGTCAAGCGCTTCTCGGGATCCTTCCTCATGCGCCGCGAACACGATGTACTCCGGCTGCAAACGCACTACTTCTTCCATGCTCAGCTGCGGCCACTTTTGATGCGATAGCACCACGGACTCCGCCCCCGCCCATCGGAGCGCATCCTCTATAAACGTGTTCTGCCCGATGGAGATCAGCGGATCATCCCAAATTACGAATAGCACGTGTTTCACAGGACGGTCCGCCAGCCGCGCGTGAATCGCGTCCAACCGCTGCCGCAGTTGTGCTGCGAGCTGCGCGCCCTCCTGGCGCGCGCCCGTCACGTCCGCGATTTGCCGCACGGATTCCAGCATCCCCAGCACCGTCTGCGGATTGGTGGCGTACACCGGGATGCCCAGGCGCGTTAACGCGTTCACCGTCTCAATGCGGTTCGCGGACGTCGCCAGCACCAAGTCCGGCCGCAGCGCTACGATGGCTTCCAGGTCCGGATCCACGTAATCGCCCACATGCGGCTTCAATTTTGCCGCCGCCGGCTTGTCGCACTCGTTGGTATCGCCCACGAGCTTGTCTCCCAGCCCCAGCGCGTACACCGTCTCCGTCAAGTTTGGCGCCAGCGTGACGATGCGATTCACTTGAGCCGGTATGGTTACTTTTCGACCGTAACCATCGATCGCCACGCGGCTTTCGGCTTTGGCCGTTTGCGCACCGGCCTGCTCCCCGGAACTGCCCGCTCGCGCGCTTATCGTAAAAGCGATCGCGCCCGTTGCCGCGAGCACGACCGCCAAGCCATGCCAGCGCGCCAGCATCTTGCCTCCAAAAACAAAAAGCCTCGCGAGATAGCGAGGCTTCCAGCCGCACGCTTTCTCGCGAAGCGTGTAGGCGATTACTGGCTCGGGTACGTTCCTGACTCTCGACCCTTCAGCGCCATTCGCGCGGGCCGATCACAGTGGCGGGACCGTGGCCGATTTTCACGGCCTTCCGTATCCCCGGAACCAGCTCAATTGTCGCTCGCGAGTGTAGCATGGCCCATAGTGCTGAGCTAGCGGCGCGGCCTCGCCGGCTGCTATCTACTAAGAGGTCACACCGCCGGAGCCCAAGCCGGTCGCGGCCACAACCAAAGAGTCAAAAGGCCTGCAAGGACGTAAAACGGTAAAGCCTGCTCCAATGTCTTGTGCCCCAAGCGAAACGCTAAGCCCAAAAGTGCTTCGGATTGCGCGATGCATATCAGTGTGATCCAAGAACTCATCCAACGCCTGACGGAGCGAATGTCTTCAGGTTGGCGCCGAGCGAGATCCAACGCGGGAGCGTATCGCTTCCGGAACCGCAAGAAAAAGGAGACGCAATCGACGATGCCCAACATGATGAATATCGTCCCGGCATTGGGAAAGCTCAGCCAGGAGACGGCAATCATCTCGCCGATCCAAAGGTAGAGCGCAATAGCCACAATCTCTGCGCCCCACATGTAGCGCATTTGGTGCAGCGCTTCCTCTCTGGTTCTCGGAGGAGCCAACTTGCTTCCTCTCGCTCTCAGTTCACAAACAGTACAATACTTAGCGGTTCTTCCACTTTGGCGCGCGTTTTTCCACTAGCGCTCGCAAACCTTCCTGCGAATCTTCCAGTTCCGCCAGCTCGTTCAAAAATACCTTCATCGAACTCCGCACGCCATCGCGCAACGGCAATCCCAGGCTGTTTAGGATGGCCTTCTTCGCCATGGTCAGCACCGGACCCGATTGCGCCGTCACCTTCGCGATCACTTCATCGATTTTTTTCTGCAAGTCCGCTTCGGAAACCAGCCAATTCACCAGTCCCAATTCCTGCGCTCGCTCGCCGGTAATCGCTTCTCCAGTGAGCACCAGTTCCAGCGCCTGCTTCGGTCCCAACACGTACGGCAGTATCGCCGCGGCCAGCGGAGGAAAAACCCCCAGCTTAATTTCCGGCTGCGCGAACCGCGCTTTCGGAGTGGCGATCACCAGATCGGCCAGCGCCGCCAGTTCCGCCCCGCCCCCGTACGCTGGCCCGTTCACCACCACCAGCACCGGCGTCGCCGTGTCCATCATCGCCGCGAAGGCGCTGTGAAACGCCTCCAGCATCTGGAACACACGACGCTGCGTATACTCGCCCAGCTCGATTCCTCCGCAGAACGCTTTGCACGCCGAATCGAGCACGATCAGCTTCACCGCGTTTCGCTCGCCGAACGTGTTGATGCCCGCCGCCAATTCCGAAAGCATACGTTCGTTCAGTAAATTGTGTTCAGGACGGTCGAGCGTCAGCCGCGCCACGGCTCCCTCGACGCGCACCTTCACATGCTGAAACTCGTCGATCTTCGGCGGCGGCACAGCCAGCGTGCCCAGCACTTCCACGTCTGCGTCGCGTCCGTTCTTAGCCATCGCCATCAAAGTCGCTCCCGATTATGTCTGACTGAAAATTGCCGCCTCGACGTTCGCGGACGGCCACGGCGATTTCCCGTGCAAATCAAGTCGCGGCGCGCCGCGTCGTTATCAACCAAGGTTAGACTTCTTTCTCCGTAGCAGCTACGCTCCATTCCTCCGCGCATACACAAAGCGCCAAGACCCGCCCCCTGTTGCACGGCACCCATGCAAGCCTGTACTAAAGGACAGTTCCCCGCCCCGATTCGCCTCGCGCCGTATTATCATTGCGCCCGTCACGCTAGGCACTTTGCAGTCATTGGAGGATCTATGCGGAATTTCAAAAAGCTCTGGACAAACCTTGCCGCTCTCGCTGGCGCTCTGCTCTTGATAACCGCCTGCGGCGCGGCCGTGGCGTTCGCTCGCTCGCACCCTCAATCGGAGGCCCAATCGGACGCGCCGCACGCCGCGCTCAATCCCTCCGTTCCTCCCGGAGCGCATATCGATCCTTCCCATGTCACCTATAAATGGCCTTCGCAAATTGATTGGCGCGGACGTCCTGGCGGCCAGCAGATGGCCACGCTCGTTGGCGACTCGAGAAAACCCGGCTTCTACATCGTGCTGATGAAATTTTTCCCCCATCAAATGAGCCATCCGCACTTCCACAAATACGATCGCTACGCCACCGTGCTTTCCGGCACATGGTGGGTGGGCACCGGCACGAAATTTGAGCCGGATAAGATGGTTCCCATGCCTGCGGGCAGCTTCGTCACCGATCTGGCCGGAAAGGTCCACTACGACGGCGCGAAAGACGTGCCCGTAGTGCTCGAAATTTGCGGCCAAGGGCCCGTCACCATGACCTCCGCCGAAACAAAATAGGAGTAGTTCCGCGTGTCGCATCGTTCGTGCCTTGTGCGAAGGGTGCGGATCTTAGTAACTTCGCTGCCGCGCGTTTGCGGCAAATTCGCAATTCATCTCTGATCCGAGGACCCATTTCATGAAAGTTTATGAATTTACGAAAACCTCCAGAAGCCTCGATGGCCTGCACCGCGCCGAGCGCCCCGAACCGCTGCCCGGCCCATACGATGTGCTCGTCCGCATGCGCGCCGCTTCGCTGAATTATCGCGATCACGCCATCATCACCGGCAACTACCGCGTCCAGCTCGACCACGACACGATTCCTTGCTCCGATGGCGCTGGAGAAGTCGTCGTCGTCGGCCCCCGCGTTACGCGCTTCAAGCCCGGCGACCGAGTGGTCACAACTTTCTTCCAGATATGGATTGATGGCCTTCCGCCGAAGAATCGCAGCGCCCTCGGCGCGCCGATGGATGGCACTCTCGCGGAATACGTCTGCTTGCACGAAGACGGCTGGGTCGCCATGCCTCCCAGTCTTTCCTTCGAGGAAGCTGCTACGCTTTCCTGCGCCGGCGCCACCGCTTGGAATGCTCTGATGGTTGCGGGTCGCCAGATCAAACCGGGCGACACCGTTCTTAGCCTTGGCACCGGCGGCGTTTCGATGTTCGCATTGCAATTCGCCACCAGTGCTGGAGCGCGCGTGATCGTCACCTCTTCGAGCGATGAAAAAATCGCGCGCGCCCGCAAACTCGGCGCCTGTGATGGCGTGAATTACAAAACCCATCCGGATTGGGAGAAAGAAGTGCAGCGCCTCACCAGCGGGAATGGCGTCGACTGCGTGGTGGAAAATGGAGGTGTGGGAACGCTCGCCAAGTCCTATCTGTGCGTTGGTTGGGGCGGCAAAGTTTGTCTGATTGGCGTGCTCGCCGGACCCGAAGGCCAGAACAATCCGCACGACTTAATGTTCAAATCAGCGAGCTTGCACGGCATCGGGGTCGGCAGCCGCGCCAGCCTAGAGCAGTTGATTCGCGCCATCGAGGTCAACCGCATCAAGCCGGTAATCGACAAAATCTTCCCGTTCTCGGACGCGCCCGAAGCTTTTCGCTACCAAGCCTCGCAGGCGTACGTCGGGAAAATCGTTATCGCTATCCAATAACGATCGCCGCAGCAGCGCTGCGTAGCCCTCTGCGGCGCGCCGTCTGCCTTACTTACTGGCACGGAGCCAGCGTGCGCGCAGCAGCCCCGTTCGCGTCCGGCGTGCCGAGGCAATACCGCTGCAGGTCCTCGCTCGCGAAAACCGGCCCCGAATAATATTTCTTCACGCCTTCAACAAACTGTTCCCCGCTCCCGGGCCCCACGAAGTGATACATCACCACTACCTTCACCTTTGCGTTCGTAGCCATGTCTCCCAAATCCTTCACCGACAGATGCTCCGTCCGCATGTGTTCCGCCAATATGCTTGCGTTGGGGATGGCGCTCTGGCCAGTCGGCGCACCCGCCGTTGCCGACACCTCTGACACCAGCACGTCCGCACCGGTCGCCAGCTTTTCTACCGCCGCGCTCGTCCCGGTGTCACCGGTAAACACGATCGAGCCGTAAGGCGTCTCGAAGCGGTACGCAAACGACTTCATCCGCGCGCGATCTTTCGCCGCCATCAGACGGAAGTGCGTGTTTTCCGCCGCCGTCACGCGAATCTTGTCGTCCTGATAAACGAGCCCGTCGTGGTCGATCTCATGCACTTCGAACGGATCGACCAGCGTGCTGGCGCCTAAACCCTCCGCGGCAAACGTGCTATACGCCACGCGAATGAAGTTGTAAGCCGCGTTCACGAGTTCCGCGGTAGGAGGCGGTCCATATATATTGAATTTCCGCGAGCCGGCGCGCCCGCCGAAATCGTCGCCGAGAAAATCGTTCCCTAGTACGGCCGCCAGCCCAAGGGTGTGGTCCGGATGATCGTGTGTGATGAAAATCGTCCCGATGGCTGCCGACGGCACACCCGCGTCCAGCAGCCGCCGCATTGTCCCGATGCCGCAATCGATCAGGTACCGCCGCCCATCGACGATCAGCAGGCTCGAAGGTTCCGACCGCTCCTTCGTCAGCCCCGGCCCGCCGTGCGTCCCCAGAAAAAGAATCACGTCGCCTTTCGTCACTTTCGCCGCCGCAGGCCCTGGCGCGACCTGCGCGCGCGATCGTTCGGGCGCCACGCCGAACACCAGCGCAGCCATTGCCACCATCGCAAAAATCCCGAACTGCGCGATTCGCACTCGCGTAGCCAAAACTCTTGAGCACCAGCTCATCGTCGAGCTCCTTTGGCATCGCGGTTAACATTCCCAAATCCACCCCCTCGCCGCGAAGCCCGCAGAGTTTACAACGCACACCCGCGCCGCACACACCCCCAAATGTGCTACATTCCCGCCGTCGCGCCCCGTCGAAAAGGGGAATCGCGTCCGCGGAACATCCATGCGCAGACTCCTCATTCACGGCGCCACCATCATCACCATGGACCCGCGCTTCGGCGACCTGCGCCCCGGCGACATCCTCATCGAAGACGACCGCATCTCCGCCATCGCGCCCAAAATCGAAGCGCCCTCCGCGGGAGCCGAAGTCGAGCGCATCGACGCGTCGAATTTCATCATCATCCCCGGCCTGATCAACGCGCACATGCACACTTGGCAGACCGGCCTGCGCGCCGTCTCCAGCAACTGGACTCTTCTCGAATATTTCCGCTGGATGCACGCCGGACTGGCAACGCGCTTTCTGCCCGAAGACATTCGCATCGCCAATCTGGCGGGCGCGCTCAATCAAATCAATTGCGGCGTCACCACGCTAGTCGATTGGTGCCACAACAATCCCACTCCCGCGCACACCGACGGCGCCATCGACGGCCTGCGCGAGTCCGGCATCCGCGCCGCGTTTTTCCACGGCTCTCCGAAGCCCGACCCCAGACCCGGCGAACGCCACTTCTCCGAAGTTCCGCATCCGCGCCGCGAAGTGGAACGCCTCCTCCGCGGCCCGTTCGCTTCCCGCGATCAGCTGCTCACGCTGGGCCTCGCTATTCTCGGCCCGCATTATTCGGCGCTCGACGTTTCCATCCACGACTTCCGCGTGGCGCGCGAGCTTGGCCTGATCGCCTCCATGCACCAAGGCGGCGGCGCGCCGAAAACTCCCGGCGGCTGGGACGCGCTCGAGCGCGAAGGCCTCGTCGGCGATCACATCAACGTGGTTCACGGCAACGACCTCGCTGACGACCGGCTCGCGCGCTTCGTCGAGGCGGGCGTCTCTTTTGCCATCACGCCCGAAAACGAAATGTCGCAGGGCCACGGCCATCCCATCACCGGACGCCTCCGCAAACTGGGCGCCGCGCCCTCCATCGGCATCGACCTCGAAAGCGTCATCTCCGGCGAACTGCTCACCGCCGCGCGCATCGCGCTCGCGCACCAGCGTTCGCTGGACAACGCCCGCGCCCGCGCCGAAACCGGCTCGATCGCGCAGACCACCAGCATTCCCGTCCGCGAAGCGCTCGGCTGGATCACCACCGAAGGCGCGCGCATGTTGCGCATGGCGGACCGCATCGGCTCGCTCTCTCCCGGCAAGCAAGCCGATCTCGTCATGATCCGCTCCGACGACCTCAACGTCTGGCCGGTGCACGATCCCGTCGCCACCGTCGTCATCCAGGCCTCGCTCGCGAATATCGATTCGGTGATGATCGCCGGCGAATGGCGCAAGCGCGATGGCAAGCTGCTGTTCCCCGCCGTCGAAGGCGTGAAGCGCGAACTCCAGCGCTCCGGCCAACGCATCCTGAGCGAACTCGGCTGGACTCCCGATCTGCAAGAGCCCTGCCACCGACGCACAGAGGCGCGGAGATAAAGAAAATTGGGAAGAAACTGGACCACTGAGGCACGGAAGCACAGAGCTTCATTAGATTTGCTCCGGTGCTTCTTTGTATCCGTATTTTCTTTCCATTCCTTTTCTCGGTGCCTCTGCGTCTCTGTGGCAAATATGGAGAAACCATGAGCCTCACCATTTTCGGCCAGCCGCAAGACGGCATCATCCAATCGGCCTACGTCGTGAAAGATATTCAGCAATCGATGCGCGAATGGATCGACAAACTGAAAGTCGGCCCATGGTTCTTGCTGCCGCGCTTCACAGGAGAAGACGCGCTCTATCGCCGCCAGCCCTCCACCGCCGCCGTCTCCATCGCCATGAGCTTCGCCGGACACATGTGGATCGAGCTGCTCCAGCCGCTCGATAACGAGCCTTCCGTCTATCGCGAGATCATCGACCGCCGCGGCTACGGCTTCCATCATTTCGGCGTGGGCACCGCGAATTTCGATTCGGACGTGAAGCGCTACGAATCTTCCGGCGCAGTGCTGGCCTTCTTCGCCCGCGTTCCCAGCGGCGGCCGCGTCGCGTACATGGACACGTCCGCCACCCTCCCCGGCATGACCGAACTCATCGAGCTCGGCGCTTCCTTCGACTCCATCTTCAGCCGCATGTACGCCGCCTCCATCGGCTGGGACGCCTCCGATCCCATCCGCTCGTTCATGTGACGGCTTAACGCCTCAGCGCTGCCCACTCCGAATCGCGTCCGCGACGGGCGAATTCCCTTCGCTTCCTCTGGCGCGTATTTTGCTGGACGCTGAACTGCTATTTGACGTAACAGGGCAGTAATATATATACTGAGGCTCACGCTGCCAGGACGGAAACGCGCATGCCTGCCAAGATTTCGAAGGGAAGCAGCCATCGAGAAGTGGCGTTCTACTATCCCGGTCCCGTCTGGTCTAACGGGGACTGGATCAAGAACTTGATTTTATTTTTTGACGGAGTGGCGCTCCTTGTCCCGAACTACATCCGCGACAAGCCACACGTTGTCGATCCTGCCATCGCCGCCGGATTGGAAAACGCTGGTCTTCTGCACATCCTCGAACCAGAAAAGATCATCGACAAGGAGTCAACAGAGAAGCTAGCTAACGCCATCACCCAAGCCATTGCGTCTGGCGCCTTTGACTCGATCGCGCAATCAGACGCGGGCGCTGTTTTTCATGAACTCTCGTACTCCCGGCTAGGTTCTTTCGGTGATCCCGGAATCGCAAAGGCGATTCTCCAGCAGCTAAAGGCAAGAAAACTGGCTCGAGACAGCGAGGATGGCGTGTCGATCCCGATGCACCCAATGGTCAGGGCGCTCATTCTCGTCCTCTGGGCCCAAATCCTCCGACCATGCGGCCCCCCTCTGGGGCTCGAGCTGTCCCCTGCGACAGACCGACCGCAACTCGTTAAGACGCTAGAAAGAATCCTTTCGCTGCCAACGAGCCCGTCAAAAGGCCATGTAGTCTCGCTCGATCTTCAAACCGTAGGCGTGGACCTAAGAAGCATACCGATCGATGAGGTTCTAACCTTCAGGAAAGAGAATCTGAAGAAGTACCGGGCGTACATTAGTGCTCTGCGACGGTTTCTCTCTGAAATATCGCAGCTATCGCAGAAAGAAAGGTTTCAGGCGCTTAAGGAACGCGACGAGGAAATCCGAGCTCTCGCCGACGAGTTAAGGAGCGAATCACGGCGAGCCTGGAAACGGCCGGCCTATTTCGCGCTCACCCTCATGGGGGGCGCCTATTCCCTGAAGAGCGGAAGCGTGCTAGGCGCTATTCTATCTTTGTCCCCTGCATTACTCGCGCCACCCGGCAAGCCGGAAACACGCGCGCACGCCTACTCTTACTTGTTCTCCGCTTCCGAAAGATTCCATTAGCGAAGAACGGTACAATTGTCAACACTGCGATGCCGTCGCGCACGCATGCCTCCTGACATGGATCACTGCCTCGAAACAGAGATAGCGCGGGCCAACAGAGATTTCATAAATTTCTCGAAATTCAACTCTTCGGTGGGCTCTTTATATTTGCCCTGCTGGCCCGACTTCGGATCCGAAAGCAAAAAGCACGCCGAATCGTAAAGCCGTTCACGTACCAGCTTCGTGAGTAGAATTTCATACCGTTTCGCATAAGACGCCGCCTTGAATTCCGGAAAAACTTTGAAATGTGGCTCTTGCGCACGAACCGGGCGCATCGACCCAGGAGCTTCTTCGAGCAGCATCAAATAACCAAGCCACGGGCGCGCCGAAGGTTTGAACGCGCCCTCGCGATACGCCGCCCACAGGTCGCACGCGCTGCCAATCGCCTCTTCCGTGCGGTTGTTGTAATTGTTCCCGAACGACCCGACCTGCGATTTGAATTCGATTCCCGCCAGCAGTTGGCCATCCGCTACGATGAGAAGATCCCACTGCTTTTCGGGTCGATACCATCCGGGAAGCTCAATTTTCTTTTCGCAATGGACGTGAGTCTGGGGCAATCCGTTGTTGCACAGATAATCCCGCACCAGCGACACAAACCCATCCATCTGCCGCCCGCCGGTCACTGCCGTTCGCGCGCCCGCATCGCGCGATCCGGTTCTCAAGCCTTGTTTCTGCGCTTGCGTTTCGCGCGTTGACCAAAAGTGTTTAATAGCGAGGCGGAGCTTCTTTTCCAAGTCAGGGCGGAGAGCCATGCGTTGCTAGTCGGCCGCCGAAGCCGAAATTTGCGCCATGCTGAAAAGTGAAGAAGTGTCGCGATGAACTCGTTTCTCGGCCAGCTTGAAATAATGAGGGTCCACTTCGAATCCGATGCTGTTCCGTCCCCATTTCGCGGCAGCAACAGTCGTCGTTCCCGTCCCAAGAAAAGGATCGAGCACCGTGTCGCCCACAAAACTGAACATACGCACCAATCTCTCGGCCAGCTCCGTGGGATAAGGCGCCGGATGTTCCTTCGTCGATGCGCCCGTTACACCGGACCAAATCTGCTGGAACCATTTCTTGTGATTTTCGGCGGAGATCAAGCTTAGCACTTTCGTCGAAATCGCAGGAGCGCGATAGCCGCCCGGCTTCCGCTCCATCAGGATGAACTCTATATCGTTTTTGATCACCGCATTGGGCTCGTAAGGCTTCCCGAGAAATCCCGATCCGCCCTCCACCTCGTAAGCCGCATTGGAAATCTTGTGCCAGATGATCGGTGCCAGATTGTCGAAGCCGATCTTTCGGCAATGCTCCTGAATCGAGGCGTGCAGCGGCACCACCGTATGCCGTCCGTTGTTTTCCCTGCGCGAAAGGCACACATCGCCCACCACGCAGATCAGCCGCCCGCCCGGAACCAGCGCGTCGAAGCATCGCTTCCATACTCGGTCGAGCTCGGCCAAAAATTCGTCGTAATCCTCGATGTGCCCCAGCTGCGCATCGGAATCTCTGTATTCCTTCAGCGTCCAGTACGGCGGCGAAGTCAGCGCCAGGTGAACGCTCTCCGGCGCAAGCTGCGGCATCTCGCGCGCATCGCCAAGATACAAAGAGTGGGAAGTCGGCACCTTGCGAACAATGTCTTCAATGATCCGGACTGCGCGTTCATCCCGTGCAAGTCGCGGAATGTCCGTTTGCGGATCATCGAGCTGCGTAAGCTCTTCGGGCAGGTATTCGGTGAGGTCCAGCGCGCCAGTTTCGCCCGCGCCATTCTCGAATTTTCGCTTGGCTGCGACGTGCATGATTTTTGCAATACAAACCGCAATAGAATTGCGATGAAGTGTATCAGACCTCAACGGCCTTATTGCGTCAAGCGACTTCATAACTGACCCTAGACACGCATCTGCTCGGAAATGTGAGCAAATCTCGTCTGCTTGCAACTCGGAGCGAAATCCATGCTACCGTGAGTTGTTTTTGGTGGCCCGCGCGAAGCCGCTGAGCGTGGGCCAGGCGACTGAAACGCTCGCCAGTGGCCTGCCCGCCGTGACGGGCGCGAGAAAGGAGGAACCGAGGTGCTGCGAGGCTTCGGTGTCGCGGCGAATTCGAGCGCAAATCCCTCGCTCTTCATTCGCCAAAACAGCGCTTCTCAGGGCGGAACGGTCAATCGGCCTTTGGCACGCGTAAGTTACAGAAAACAAACGACCGGGCACATGCAAGGGCGGAACGTCCCGGTGCATGCGTTTTCGCGGTTTTTGCCACGCAGTTTCGGGTGCCGGAGCTTGACTGCCCTGAGCGGAGTCGAAGGGAGCTCCGGCATAAGAAGAGATGCATTTGAAAGCTTCCGCTCGCGCTGTCTCGCCCGCGCGAAGTGCTCGAATTTGATGTTCGCGAATCACGAGTCACCAATCACGAGTCACGATTCAGCAGTCACGAATCACGCGAACTTACCCGGAACAGTCATTCGAGTCGAAGCGCGCGTAACTCATAGAAAACAAACGATGGCGACCTGCTCCACCCGGAACGTCCCGGTGCATCCGTTTTCGCTATTTTCGCCGCGAATTTTAGGGGGCCGGAGATTCCTTGCCCTGAGCGCAGTCGAAGGGAGCTCCGGTCCAATTGGTCGCGCATCTGGAAGCTTCCACTCGCGCTGTCTCACCCGCGCGAAGTGCTCGAATTTGATGTTCACGAATCACGATTCACCAATCACGAGTCACGCATTGCGGTCGCATCGGCACAGCTTCACCACTCGCCACTATTCACCCGCCAGCTCTTTCCGTTATTCTTATTCCCCTATGTTAGACCTTGGATATGTACGGCAGCACCTGGACGGCATCGAGAAGATGTTGCAGAACCGCGGCAACGATCTGGACCTGGGCCCGTTCCGCGCTATCGACGAAGAGCGCCGCAAGCTGATCCATTCCACGGAGCAGATGAAGGCCGAACGCAACAAGGCCAGCGACGAAATCGTCTCGCTGAAAAGAGCCGGCAAAGACGCCTCCGCGATCCTGGCGCGCATGAAGGAAGTTTCGGAGGAGATCAAGCGCAACGACGAGCGCATCGCCGCGCTGGACGAACGGCTGAAGGACTTCATGCTGACGATGCCCAATATGCCGCACGCGAGCGTCCCGGTGGGGCACGGCGCGGAAGACAATCGCGAAGTGCGCCGTTGGGGCACGCCTCCGAAATTCGATTTCACGCCGCGGCCACACTGGGAAGTGGGCGAGGCTTGCGGAATCCTCGATTTGCAAGCGGCGGTGAAGATCGCCGCATCGCGCTTCGCTGTGTACAAAAGCTGGGGCGCTCGCCTGGAACGCGCCATCGCCAATTTTTTCCTCGACACGCACACGGCCCCTGAGCCCCAAGGGCACGGCTACACGGAAATTTTGCCGCCGTTCATCGTCAACACCGCTTCGCTCACAGGAGTGGGACAACTGCCGAAGTTCGCGGCCGACATGTTTCATCTGGAGGGCACCGATCTGTGGTTGACGCCCACGTCTGAAGTGGAGCTGACCAGCCTGCATCGCGACGAAACGCTGGACGCCGACGAACTGCCGATCAAAGTGTGCGCCTGGACCGCGTGCTTCCGTTCGGAGGCCGGCGCGGCTGGCAAGGACACGCGGGGCATCAAGCGCCAGCACCAATTTCAGAAAGTGGAGATGTTCAAATTCACGCGGCCGGAGCAGAGCTACGACGAGCTGGAGCTGCTGGTGGGCAACGCCGAGGCCGTCCTGAAAAAGCTGGGGCTGCACCATCGCACCGTGCTGCTGTGCACCGGAGATATGGGATTCGCGTCGGCGAAGACGTACGACATCGAGGTGTGGCTGCCTTCCAGCGGCGAGTTCATGGAGATTTCTTCGTGCTCGAATACGGAGGCGTTTCAGGCGCGGCGCTCGGGAATACGCTTCAAGCAGAAGGGCGGCGGGAAATCGGAGTTCGTCCACACGCTGAATGGATCGGGACTGGCGGTGGGGCGCACCTGGATCTCCATCGTGGAAAATTATCAGCAGGCGGATGGATCGATCGTGATTCCGGAGGCGCTGCGTCCGTACATGGGCATCGACAGGATTCCGTGCAAATAACACCTGGACAAATAAAAAAGGGCGCCAGCGGGAAGCCGGCGCCCTTGAACACGCTGAATGAAAGTTCAGCTAGCGGGTTCTAGTTTGTCGATGGTCATCACGCCCTTGGCGTACGAGCCGGTGACCGTCACTTCATGACCGAGCGCTTCATCGGGATGGATCGCATCCTGATTGGCGATGGCGATCACGTGCTTTGTCTTCTCGTTCACGAACACGTACTTTGCGCCCTTGGTCTTCACGCAGGTCTCGGCGCAGGACTTGTGATCGGCGCTCATGCCCTTCGCGCCGCAATGGCTGTCGCTGATCCAGCCGGTTAGCGTCAAGGTTTTGGCCGCGGCGTTCGCGGACACACCAAACGCAAGGGCTAGCATGGCGAGCAAGCCAAACATGCTGATGGCTCTCTTCATAACTTCCTCCTCAGTGGGATTCGCGGGCGGCAGGCGCGACAGGCGCGAGCTACTCGTCGGATTCACCCTGTACTTCGTTGGATACGTTAAAAGCGTTGATAGTTGCGGTGCGTAACAGCTGCTCCTAGGGACCTTTGACGCTTCCGTTATATCGCATCGAGGCTCTGGTGACAAGCACCGTTAATTCTCCGATGGAAATAGTGCGAACCGGGGCTGGTACCGCGGTTCCCGGTTGAGCGCCGTTAACTAGACGGGCAAGGCGGCCGGCTCCGCGATCAAGGCCATCTCCTCAGCTTAGTGAAGCAAGTCGCTTAGTTTACGTAACTTGCGGTACCTAGGAGCCGCGCGGCTACGCAAAAATGCGCCACAATTCCGGGAATGACAATTTAGGGCAGCGGCTAGGGTTTTGGTTGACATCCCAGGCAGCTTGGCTAAACTTCGATTCTCGCAAGACTTACGTTTCCTTGAAGACTGACGAAACAGTGTGGAACGGCCGAAAGTTATAGGCCGAAGTTATATACCTGCTAAGTTCTCCCGCCCCGAGGAGGGAGCAATGGCCACCGTCGCCAAACCGGCCCCGCAACCGATACCACGCATCGCGCCACGCGAGGAACTGAATCCTCTGCGGATCGCACAGATTCAGTTCGACATGGCCGCCGAATACCTGAAGCTCGACCCGGGATTGCGTCAGATCTTGCGCGCGCCGAAACGTGTGCTGGAAGTGTCCATTCCCACGAAGATGGACAACGGGCAGGTTAAGGTTTTCAGCGGGTATCGCGTGCAGCACAACGTGGTGCGCGGACCGTCGAAGGGCGGCATCCGCTATCACCCGAGCGTCACCGTGGACGAAGTGAAGGCGCTGGCGATGTGGATGACGTGGAAGACGGCCACGATGAATCTGCCGTACGGCGGGGCAAAGGGCGGCGTCATATGCGATCCGAAGCGCATGAGCAAGCCGGAGCTGGAGCGGATGACGCGGAGGTATGCGTCTGAGATTCTGCCGCTGATCGGGCCGGAACAGGATATTCCCGCGCCGGACGTTTATACGGATGCGCAGACGATGGCGTGGATCATGGACACCTATTCCATGACGAAAGGATATTCCGCGCTCGGAGTGGTGACGGGGAAGCCGATTTCCATCGGCGGATCGGAAGGGCGCAAAGAAGCGACGGCGCGCGGGGTGCTGGTGAGCGTCGAGGAAGCGTGCAAGGCGAAGAAGTTACCGTTCCGCGGCGCGAGCATGGCGATTCAGGGATTTGGAAACGTGGGCTCTCTGGTTGCGAAACTATTCGCGGAGAAAAAAGCGCGGGTGGTGGCGATCAGCGATTCGCGCGGAGGAGTGTTCAATTCGCGCGGCATCGATCCGCTGAAGGCAATGCGTTACAAGGAGCGAGCCGGAACGGTGGTGGGCATGCCGGGCACGTCGCGAATTTCGAATGACGATTTACTGACGTTAAAGTGCGACATCCTGGTGCCGGCAGCGCTGGAAAACGTGATCACGCTGAACAACGTGGAGCAGATCAAGGCGAAGATAGTGGCCGAAGCGGCGAACGGCCCTACCACGCCGCATGCCGATGAAGTGCTGGCGCGGCGCGGCATCATGTTGATCCCTGACATTCTGGCGAGCGCGGGCGGCGTGACGGCGAGCTATTTCGAATGGGTGCAGGATTTGCAGAGCTTATTCTGGCCGGTCGAGGAAGTGAACGCCAAGCTGGAATCGGTCATGCGGCGCGCGTTTCTGGAAGTGTTCGAATCGATGCGCAAGCACCGCACGCAGATGCGCACCGGCGCGTACGTGCTGGCCGTTGGGCGCGTAGCGGAGGCGACGCTGGTCCGCGGTCTTTTCCCGTAATTTCCAGCGAGAGAGCCGCAATTTCGCAGACAACGCGTGCAGTTTGCCGCCGCGCTCGTTAAAAAATCCAAATCAGCGAAAAATAGTATTGCGCTCCGCGCGCAAACGCGCGTACATTCTCGATTGAAGGCGCGATTCGCAACGAATGCGCCGAACAGGATCGTGCCTGACGCGGAGGGCACGCGGCATTGAGCAGTCACACTAACCATACGGGTCACGGAAATCCGGCCCCTCCTATTCTTCTGACGATTGCAGGGTTCGATCCATCGTGCGGCGCCGGGGTGCCAGCCGATTTGAAAACGTTCGCAGCGCACAATTGCTACGGCATCGCTGCCGTAACGGCGCTGACCGTTCAATCGACGCTGGGCGTGCGCGCGGTGCATGCCACTCCGGCGGCCACTCTGCGCGCGCAGCTCGACTCACTGGCGGAAGATTCGCACATCGCGGCGGTAAAAATCGGAATGCTGGCAAGCCGCGCAAACGCGGTTACGGTGGCAGAATTTCTGGACAAAAACCAGTTCGCGCACGTCGTACTCGATCCGATTACGCGGCCGACTACCGGAGAAACCGAGTTGCTCGATTCCACGGGCGTGAAATTTCTGCGCGACGAATTGCTAAAGCGCGCGGACGTGATCACGCCGAATATCGCCGAAGCTGAACTGTTGACCGGCCTGGAAGTGAAAGACGTGAACGGGATGAAAGCAGCGGGACAGAAGCTGCTGGAGATGGGCGCGAAAGCTGTGATCGTGACCGGCGGGCACTTGGAGAAACCGACGGACGTGCTGTGCGAAGGCGATCAAATCGAGGCATTCGGCGGAGATCACGTGCGCAGCCCGAACACGCACGGCTCCGGCTGCACGTTTTCGTCGGCGATTGCGGCGCAGCTCGCCGCTGGGCAGCAATTGCGCGACGCACTGATCCTGGCGAAGGCGTACGTAACGAAAGCAATCGAGAAATCCTACGCCACCGGCAAGGGCGCGGGACCGCTGAACCAGCTTTTCCGCTTCCATCAGGAGCCGCCAGCGCGCGGCGTCCACGAAGTGCCGCAACACGGGATGCATCCCGCCGCTGAACCCGCCGCGCAGTAACTTCCATTCTGAAAACCGCTGCTTACTCTTCGTTTTGTTCCCCCGAGTCGCGAACCCAGCCGTTCAAAAAACGAGTCTCGTGCTGAACGGCCACCCACGGCACGGCGATTTCGTTTTCGCTTGACATACATCGAACCGATAGGTATAGTGACATTTCGATGCCTCTACGAGCGACCAATCCGAATTTCATGAATGGAGTTCCCGAACTACTGATTCTCAAGCTCCTTCGGGATCAGGAGATGTACGGCTATGAGATCGTGCAGGCGATCCGCAGCCAGAGCGATGACGTCATCGCATTCGGAGAAGGAGTGGTTTATCCGGTGCTGCACGGGCTGGAACGAGAGGGCGCTTTACGTTCGCGGCGGAAAAATGTAAACGGCCGCAGCCGCATTTATTACATCGCTACGCCGAAGGGAGCGCGGCGACTAGAAGACCTTTCCACCACTTGGACGAGCCTGGCAGGGGCTATTCAAAAGATGCTGAAAGGACCGTATGGCAAAGCCATTGCATGACCTTCGCGAACGTCTGTTGCGAGCCGGCGTTGCGCCCCGGCATGTCCGGCGCTATCTAAGAGAGCTGGACGACCATTTGGCCGATTTGACTGCGGAAGAAGTGGCCGCCGGACGCGAGCCAGCGGAAGCTGAAACTGCCGCGCTCGCGCGACTGGGCACAGTGGATGACCTTGCGAATGCGATGATCGGGCGGCGCGAGTTGCAATCTTGGGCAGTCCGCGCACCATGGGCAACGTTCGGCCTGGGGCCGCTCGCCGCGCTCGCAGGAGCCTATTTCATCGCCTGTTTCCTTCTGTGGTGGGGCTGGAAACTGTTCGTGCCTGCCGCCGCAACTCCGTTCGGATACGCGCTCCCGCCAACGCACGCATACGCGAACATCTATTTCCTAGCCGATAAGTCCTGGTATTTCGGAGCGCCGATTGTAATCGGGTTGGGAATTGCGATGATTGCGATCCGGCAAAGACTTAAGTTCTTGTGGCCGGCGATCGGGCTGGCGCTGATCGCGTACATGGGGGCGACCGCCCACATTTACGCGGGCCGATTCTCGGTAGCCCACGGGCTCGGGCACATCCGCATGAGTTTTTTCTCGGCACCCCCCTCCGGTGCGGCTGCTTCCGGAGAATTGCTGTACGCAGCCGTGATCTTCGCTCTGTCGGTACTGCCGTACGTTGCGTGGCGCTTTCGAAACACCCATTCGATTCGGGAATAAGCGACCTCGCCGCGCTGCCTGCGCACGGGAGCTGAGCCGTGATGAAGCGAATGGCGAAAGCCGTCTTCAAAGTCGTGGTGACGCTGTTCGCGCTCGGCGTCATCGGAGTTGCCCTGCTGCTCGGGGTACTCCGGCATGAGCACAACACAGGCGTGACCCTGCCGAAACCCACTGGTCCATTCGCCGTCGGAAGGACGATGTACACGTGGGTGAATAACGCTGAGACCGACCCCTTGGCGGCGCCCCCCGGAGAGAAGCGCGAAGTGGTGGCCTGGATCTGGTATCCGGCGGCGCATAACGCGCATTCAAAGCCTGTGAGCTATCTTCCTTCCGCGTGGCAATCGGCTTTGGCGCAGCACTCAGGCGTGTTGATGAGCGACTTATTCACGCGAGATTTGGCGCTTGTAAGTGCGCACAGCACCTTGAATCCAAGCGTGTCGCCGGCGCAACCCTCGTACCCAGTGGTAATCATGCGAGCGGGTGGCGGCGCGCTGACGGCATTCTATACAACCCTCGCGGAGGACTTGGCGAGCCACGGCTATTTCGTCGTCGGCTTCGACGCACCGTACCGAACCAGTGTCGTGGTCCTGCCAGACGGCCGCATAATCACGCGGCCGCCGCAGAACGATCCAGATAATTTGCCGCCCGCGCAAGCGAGCAGGCTCATCAATCGACTCCTGCCTGGGTGGATAGACGACATGGAATTCGTAGTAAGTGAACTGGAGCGCCTAAACACCGCTGATCCTTCCGGCAGGTTCACAGGACGACTGGCCATGGCGCGTCTGGGCATTTTTGGACACTCCTTCGGAGGAGCACAGGCGTTGCAATTCTGCCATGACGATAAACGTTGTAAGGCGGGTATCGACCTTGATGGTGCTCCGTATGGGAGCG